>NZ_FSRL01000002.1:0-300000 GCF_900142295.1 Vannielia litorea | reverse complement strand
TGTCGTCCCGGGCGCGCACGCGCTCGACTTCGCGCTTCAACGTCGCCCCCGTGGCACGGTCGCAGATCACCTCGACCTTGGCGTTGCCCTTGATCGCCTCAACCTTGATCCGGGTCGGGCCGGTCTTCGCCTCGATCCGGTCGTAGCCGTCTGCCTGGTAGGCCGAAACGATCGCCTCGGGGGTGATCTCGGCAAGGGCGGCGGTGGCGCCGAGGGCGGCCAGTGTGGCGGCTGCGGCGAGCGCCTTGAGCTTGCGGGTCATGGTCATTTTCTTCTCGTTGGGTGGTTCAGGCGGGTGCCTGCCTCCAACTGGCCGCGCCGCGCGGACAAGGTCGATTGACCACAAGTTTACGCCCGGCGCCATAACCCCCTGGCCGAGCGCCATAAACCACGGTTCATGCGCTGAACCGCAGAGGGCTGCGCCGTTCACACCTCCTGCGCGGCCTCCCGCGCCACGGCCTCAAGGTCCATCCCCGGCTCGCCCACGGCAACCCAGGCCGCTCCCGGTGCCAGCCAGCGCACCATCTCCACGCCGTCAAAGCTGCGCGGGGTGAACTCATCCGAGCCCTCGCCCTCGCGGGCCAGCACGCAAAGCGCCATCACCCGGCCCTCGCCATCGGTGTAGAGCAGCTGCGCCACCGGCCTGCCACCCGCCACCAGCAGTCGCGCGCCCCTGAACTCGAAGCCCGAGGCCGCGAGGTCGGGCACCCGGAACGGCACGCCGGTCTCCTTGCCGAGCCAGGTCTCGATATGGTCCTTCTCGCGCGCCGGCACCTCCACGAGATGCGCCACCTGCCGGGCATAGACCCGGTGATAATCGGCGATCTCGTCCATCCAGCCGCGCGTGGCGTGGCCATCGGCCAGCTCGGTCCCCGGCGCCAATGCGCGGGTCATCAGCGCGCCCGCTCCGGCGCCCACCAGCAGCAAAGCCAGCGCGGCGGCGATGGAGGAGGAGAAAAAGGGCCGGCGGTTCTCGTTGGCCGCGGCATAGTCCGGCGGCGGCATCTCCTCGCGCGGCGCGTTGCCGCCGGGCGGGATGCCTCCGACCGATGCCGCCTCGCCCCCCAGCGCGGCCTGTCCCGGTGCGCCCGGCTCGGCCTCCGGCACCTCCGGCGCCGCGGCCCGCCCCTCGCCAACCGGCGCTGCGGCGGCCACCGTGGGACGCGCCTCCTCCAGCCGGGTGCCCGGCGTTGTGGTGGCCGACACCGCCGCCGTCAGCGCGGCGGGCAGCGGCGCGTCGAGCAGCGCATCGAAGGCCGCGCCGATCTCGGCATCGAGCGCACCCGCGGCCTCGATCTCGGCGGCCAGCGCCGGGTCGGCAGCGGCCTCGGCCTCCAGCCGGGCGGCCTCGTCCTCGCTCAGCGCCCCGTCGAGATAGGCGGAAATGCGGTTGAAACGATCGTCCGTCATGCCGCCTCCCCCGCCAATGCCGCGCGCAACCGCGCCCGCGCCGCCGACATCCGCGACATCACCGTGCCCGCAGGAATATCGAGGATCGCCGCCGCCTCCGCGTAGCTGTGGCCTTCCACCGAAACCAGCAGCAGCACCGAAGAGAGCCCCTCGGGCAGCGCCATCACCTGGGCCAGAACCTGGCGCGCGCGGGTCGCCTCCTCTCCGCCGACATGGCTCACCAGTTCGGCGGCCTCCTCGGCGGGCACCGTGCCCTCGCCGGTCCGCACCTGCCGCTTGCGCAGCTCCGAGGTCCAGAGATTGCGCGCCATTGTGTAGAGCCAGGGTAGCACGGGCTGCTCGGGGTTCCACTTCTCGGCGTTGGTTATGGCGCGTTCGCAGGTCATCTGGACAAGGTCATCGGCCTCTGAGGGGTGGCGGGTGAGGCTGAGCGCAAAACGCCGCAGCCGCGGAAGGCTGGCCAGCAGCTCGGCCTGAAATTCTGTCGCGTCGGGCTGCACGCTGCGGCCTCCTCGGAGCGGGGCGGGCCTCCTGGCCCGCGTGGCCCGATAGAAACCAAAGCCCGGTCACGATGCAACCGCCCGTGCGAAAATGCGCCCGGACGGTTGCGATGGGGGCAGGCAGGGATGAGGCCCGCCCCCGGGAGATGGCTTCGCGGATCAATAATCCACCGCCACCCCGCCGATCGCATTCATCAGGCTGGCATAGGCCCAGGTGTCCTGGCCGCCGCGCAGGGCGATCTCCTCGAGCTGCTCGGTGGCCCCGGCGAGGTCACCGGCGGCAGCAAGGCCCTGGCCCATGTAGGAGCGGGCAAGGATGTAGTCGGGGTCCACGTTCAGCGCGGCCTGGTAAAAGCCCATCGCGGTCTCGGTGTCGCCCATCTTGCGGTGGGTGAAGCCCTTGTAGTTCAGGATGCGCGGGTCGTTCTGGTTTTCGGCCGTGGCCAGCACCAAAAGGGCGCGGTCGTACTTGCCGTTGTAGGCCAGCTCGCGGGCGGCCTCGTAGCGGTCGTCATCGGTCACTGCCTCCGACTTGGCGTCGAGGCACTTGGCGGTCTTTTCGTCAAACACCTGGCCCTTTTCGCACTTGGTGGTCGTCGAGGTGGTGGTCGGCGGCGTCGTGCTGTCACCCCCGGCGGCAAGGACCGGCGCGGCCATGGCGAGGAGAACGGCGGAGAGCGGGAGAATACGGGTCATGCTGTCTGTCCTTCGGATCTATCGGTTTGAACTATCTCGGTGACGGCCCTCATCGGCTGTCACAGGAGTTACGTGCCAGCCCCCCGATTAATTCACCGATCCCGGAAGATTCTTGGCAGCTGCCCGACAAACCGCTGGAAAGACTGCAAACTTACCTGGCGGCCGTCGCCCGCAAGATGGCCAGCGGCACGATCTCCAGCGCCCGCTCGTGGGTTGCCTCCAGCACCACCTCGGGCGGGCAGCCCTCGTCATGGGCCTGCAGGAAGCGGCTGGCGCAGAGGCACCAGCGGTCGCCCGGCTTCAGCCCGCCAAAGCCGTATTGCGGCATCGGCGTGCTGAGGTCGTTGCCCACGTATTTGCTGTAGGCCAGGAACTCCGCCGTCATCACCGCGCAAACCGTGTGGCTGCCCGCGTCGGCCCGGCAGGAGTTGCAATGCCCGTCGCGGAAGAACCCGGTCACCGGGTCGCTGGAGCAGGGCGCGAGCTTGCCGCCCAGCACGTTGACCGATGGGTATTTCTCCAGCGCCGTCATCAGCGGGCCTCCACGTTGGCTATGGCGATGCGGCGGAACCAGTCGATCATCCCGTCCTGCACCGCGTCTTCCCTGAAGCCGGGGTCGGCGGCGCTGACCGCCACCACCACCTGCGCCGGGCGGTTGACGTAAATGTATTGCCCGTAGATCCCCACGGCCAGAAATTCGCCCTCGCCGGTCTTGGGCACCCACCAGTGATAACCATAGCGCAGCTTGCCCGGCGCGGTGGCCGCCTGCGGCACGGTGCTCTCGCGCACCCAGTCGTAGGGCACGATCCGCCACTCGCCGAGCCGCCCGTCCTGGAGATACATCAGCCCGAAGAGCGCGTAGTCCCGCAGCATCATGTTCAGCCCGCCCAGCACAAACCCCTGCCCCCGCGCGTCGGTCAGCAGCAGCGGCCGGCCCTCCAGCCCCATCGGCGCCAGCAGGCGCTCGGCCATCAGCGTCGCCATGTCCTGCCCGGTCGCGCCGCGCATCACCATGCCCAGCACATGGGTGTCCATCGACACGTAGCGCCAGGCCTCCCCCGGCGCACCGGCGCGCCTGTCGAGCCCCGCCGTGAAGGCATCCAGCGAGCCGCCCAGCGCCATGATCCGGCCCATCCTGTTGATGTCGGACCAGAAGTCGAAATAGTCCTCGTCGAAGGCCACGCCCGACGACATCAGCAGCACATCGCGGATGCTCGCGCCTTCATAGGCGCTGCCCGCAAGCTCCGGCGCGTAGCGCGTCACCGGGTCGTCGAGACTCTCGATCTCGCCCGCGTCCAGCACGATCCCCAAGAGCGCCGAAACGTAGCTCTTCGACACCGACCACGAGATCCGCAGGTCGTCGGGGCCCGTGCCCTCGTGGTAGCTCTCGTGGGTCACCTGCCCCTCCGAGAGCACCACCACCCCGGTGATCCGCCGCGCGGCGATCAGCGCATCCGAGCCCTCCGGCAGGGCGACCGGCTCCGCCTCCAGGATCGGCTGCACCGCCTCGTTCGGCCCGATCGGCAGTTCGACCGAGTGGAACAGCTCCGACATGTGGGTGAAGTTCCACACGATCCGGTCCGGCTTGAACAGCGCGTTCACCGCCAGGAGCCGGCCCACCTCTTCGCGCTTCACCCATGCCGCCACACCCGCCAGCACGAGCAGCAGGAGCAATCCGAGACCGATGGCTTTGAGGGCGGCGCGCATGGGCCGATCCGATCACGCCCGGCAGGGCGGCGCAAGATGCCCTAGCTGCTGGCCCGCAGCGCGAGGCTGAAGCCCATGTCGATCCGGCGCTCCAACAGGGCGGCGCCCGAGGTGGCCGCCAGCGTGAGCCGCGCCGCCTCGCGCCCGATCGCATGGCCGTCGATCCGGATGGTGGTCAGCCCGATCCCCGAGGCCCCGACCTCGGGCACATCCCCGAAGCCGGTGATCGCCAGCCGGTCGGGCACCGCAAGGCCGCGCCGCCCGGCCTCGCAGAAGGCCCCGATCGCCAGCGCATCCGAGACGCAGACCACCGCATCGGTCTCGGGCCAGGCCTCCATGATCCGCGCCAACCCTTCCGCGCCGTAATCCGGCCCGGTCGCCTCGGGGCGCGGCGGCAGGCGCAGGATGCGCGGCGCATGGCCGGGTAGCGCCTCTCCATAGCCCTCCGCCCGCATATGGGCCCGCGTGTCATGCGGCCGGTCCGTGGTGAGAAAGGCAATCGCCCTCCGCCCCGTCTCCACCAGGTGCTCCGTCACTGCCCGCGCCGCCGCCCGGTTGGAGAACCCCACGGCGGCAAAGATCGGCTGCTCCGGCAACTCCCAGAGCTCCAGCACCGGCAGGCCCGCACGGGTCAGCAGGCTGCGGGTCTCCGGCGTGTGCTCGGAACTGGTGAGAATGAGCGCATCCGGACGCCGGCCCATCAGGGTCGAGACCAGCGCCGCCTCGGTCTCCGGCTCGTATTGCGTGGTGCCCAGCAGCAGGTTCAGCCCGCCCTCCGCCAGCCCTTCCGACAGCCCCCGGATCGTCGAGGCAAAGGTCGCCTGGTCCAGGCTCGACACCACCGCCCCCACCACCCGGCTGCGCTGTGAAGAGAGCGCGCCCGCGGTATCGTCGCGCACGTAGCCCAGCTCCGCCACCGCGGCGGCCACCTTCTCTCGCGTCTCCGGCGAGACTTTCGCGGGCGTCGAAAGCGCCCGGCTCACGGTGATCTTTCCCACCCCGGCGGCGCGGGCCACATCGCCCATGGTCACCCATTTCTTCTGCATCTGCACTCCGGTGTTGACGCCCCCGACTTACCGATGGTATCGGTACCACGCAAGGATGGTATCGATACCATACCGAATGGGACCGAGTCGCAACCGGGAGGAAACGCGCGATGCTGACGAAAGAGCAGAAAGAGTTCTACGAGGAGAACGGCTACCTGATGGTGGAGAATGTGGTGGACCCCGAGCTGCTCGCCCGGCTCCAGTCCGTCACCGCCGAGATGATCGAGGCCTCCCGCGAGCTGACCGAGAGCGACGAGCGCTACGACCTCGACCGCGGCCACAGCGCCGAAACGCCCCGCCTGACCCGCATCAAGCTGCCCCACAAGCAGAACCCGGTCTACTGGGAGGCCCTCACCCAAAGCCGCGTGACCGAGGTGCTGGGCGACCTGCTCGGGCCCGACACGATCATCAACACCTCCAAGCTCAACACCAAGGCCCCGGGCGGCGGCGCGGCGGTGGAATGGCACCAGGACTGGGCCTTCTACCCGCACACCAACGACGACCTGCTGGCCTTCGGCCTCATGCTGGCCGATGTCGACGAGGCCAACGGCCCGCTGATGGTGATCCCCGGCTCGCACAGGGGGCCGGTGCTGAGCCACCACGTGAACGGCGTCTTCGCCGGCGCGGTCTCGCCCGACGATCCCGATTTCGACCTGTCCAAGGCGGTCACACTCACCGGCAAGGCCGGCTCGATGACCGTGCACCACGTCCGGCTCCTGCACGGCTCGGCCCCCAACATGAGCGACCGCAACCGGCTGATCCTGTTCTACGAGCTGGCCAAGGCCGACGCCTGGCCGATTCTCGGCGCGTCGAGCTACATCCACTCGCTCGGGCAGCGGCGCTTCTGGGAGGATATCCAGAGCCGCGTGGTCACCGGCGCCCCGGTGCTCGAGCCCCGGCTCGAGAGCGTGCCCGTCCGCATGCCCCTGCCGCCCGCGCCCGACAACAGCTCGATCTTCAAGACCCAGCAGACCGCCGGGCAAAAGAGCGCCTTCGCGGTGATGTGAGCGGCCGCAAAGAGGGGCCCTGCCGCAAGGCGAGGCCCCCGCGCGCCACGGCTAGCGGGCGATCCGGAAGATCATGTAGCGATTGAAGTGGCAAAACGCCTCGGCGGTGCGCTTCTTCTCGTTCAGCCGCTCGTTCAACCGGAACAGCCGCCGCTCGCTCACCATCCGCCGGATGACGAAGGCCAGCGCCCATCGGGTCCGGCGGCGCTTGGCCTTCAACTCCTCGTCCACCCGGCTCACCGCGTGGCCGATCACGTTGAACAGCCCCTGCTCGAGGTCGATCGAGGGCGCCACCGCCTCGGTGATGTCCTCTTCGGCCTCCACCTTCAGCCCCACCGCCGCAACGGTCTCCCGAAACGCCGAGAGCCGGTGCCCGCCGCCCACGGTCTGGCTGCGCTTCACCCCCTCGTAGTTCTCCGACCGGAAGCAGTCGGCAATCAGCACCCGCCCGCCGGGCTTCAGCAACGCCAGCGCCTCCTTCAGCGCCACCTCCAAGGGGATGTATTGAAAGCTCTCCGAGAACAGGCAGAGGTCAAAGCCGCCCGCGCCGGAGAACTCCTCGAACATGCACTGATGCACCCGCGCCCCGGGCGCGTTCTGCCGGCAGCGCGAGGCCAGAAAGGGCGAGGGCACCACGATTTCCACCTCATGGCCGAGCGCGATGAGCTTCTTCGCCGTCTCCCCCGCGCCGCCGCCGATGTCGAGAATTCGCAGCTTGCCCTCGGGCAGGTAGCCAAAGAGCTTTTCGGTATAGGCCGCCTGCGCCGCGCCAAGGTTCTCGGCGGCGCAGTCCAGCCCGGTCCAGAGCCCGTAATGCAGGTTCTCCGCCCCGGTCAGCCAGCGCATGAAGGAGAGCCCCACGTCGAGGCCGATGGCGCGAGTATCGACTTTCTGTCCCATGCCCACCCGTCTAGCCGAGAGAGCATGTGCGGAAAAGCACGAACGCGCGCCGAGCCGCGCCGGGCTAGCGCATCTCGGTCGGGCAGCGCCCGGCCCGGTGGCAACGCACCACCCGGTCCAGCTCCTGCCGCGTCGGCTTGGCATAGATCTGGCTCAGGCAGGGGTCCGCCGTCACCACCAGCTGTCCGCCCTTCTGCTCCTCTACCGACATCAGCATCTGCCCGGCCCCCGGCCAGTTGCCGCACCACGGGCCGTAGCAGACCATCTCCACCGTCACCGGCAGGTCGATCGGCGTGGCAAACCCGCCCTGCCCCAGCTGCATCCCCTGCAGCCGCGCCTTCACCCGGATCGGCTTGGGGGGTGTGGTGCGGGTCATGTCCTGCTTGTGCTTCCGGATGGTCTGCTGCGCCGTCAGCGTGCCATGGACGATGCGATAGCGCGCCTCGGCATCCCGCGCCTGCGTGTAGATCCGCACCGGATCGGCCGGCAGGCACGAGAGCGCGGCCACCGGAAGCGCCGGGGCAAGCGCGGCCCCGAAGGCAAAGGCGGCAGCAAGGGTCTTCATTCGAGATACTCCTGAAACTCCGCCACAACGGCCTCGTAGACCGACCGCTTGAACGGCACGATGTTTGCCACCAGCTCGGCGCCGGGCAGCCAGCGCCACTCCGAGAACTCCGGGTGCTCGGTGGCAAGGTTCACCTCGGCGTCCTCTCCCAGAAAACGCATCAGCACCCAGTGCTGTTCCTGCCCGCGATACTTGCCCTTCCAGACCTTTCCCAACAGCTCCGGCGGCAGATCGTAACGCACCGGCTCGGCGGTCTCGGCGATGATCTCGACCCTGTCGGCCGAAATCCCCGTCTCCTCCTCCAGCTCGCGCAGCGCCGCCGTGCGATGGTCCTCCCCCTTGTCCAGCCCGCCCTGCGGCATCTGCCAGGCCGGCACCGCACTGTCGATCCGCTGACCAGTGAACACATGTCCATCGCGGTTGAGCAGCATGACACCCACGCAGGGGCGATAAGGAAGCGAGTCGGGGTCGGGCAGGGGCTTGGTCATGCCGGGAGTTAGAGCGAGGCAGGGCGGTTATTCAATAGCGCGCGTTGGAGAGTGGCGGGACCCAGTTGGGTGAGTGCTGCCGACTCTCCAGAGAGCGTCCTGAAGCAGAACTTGGAAAGCGGAGCCTTCAGGAGCTTGTGGCGACCCTGGCAGGTCCGTCGGCATTGTTGATCGAGAACAGCCCGCCTTGCGCTTCCAGGTAGAGATGCCATCCACCCTGGGGGAGCATGCTCTTGGTGACGGCGTGATGCCTCAACATGTAAGTTCCGAGATCGGACAAACGCATTCCGTCCGGGCCAGCCTCTCGGATCAGCAAGCCAAGCAATGCATTGAATTCGTTCGAGCCTGGAGGAGGCGCCTCCGTGGGGACGACCGGTCCCAGGTCGACCAGATACACAAAGCGGGTGCACGCTTTGCGAAAACTCTCGGGGGTTCCAAGTGTACCACATCCTGTCACTATGCAGCCCATAGCGCGCAAGCGGAGGGCGAGCGACCGGAAATCGGCATCGGAGCTGGCAATGGTCATGCGTGTGACGCCTCCGGCGAGGGCTAGTTCCATCGCTTCAATCACTAGCAGGATGTCGGCGGCGTTCTTGCCTTGCTCCACGCCTCGCAACTCGAAAGCGGACTGGGTAGCCCAGCCTTTCTGGTGCGTCGGGTCGGCATAGACCCGTGCGACCGCCGCATCTGGTGCCGCAGCAAGCAATTGCGCGGCATGGGTGGCGCTGATGTTGTCCCCGTCGATCAGCAGGGCGGCGCGGGCGGGGTTCGACTCGTTACACATGCGCCGAGTCTGAGCGCAGGCAGTGGCGAAAGTGGGGCACGGTCACGAAACGAAAAAGGGCGACCCTGGGGCCGCCCTTTCGTCATTCCCTTGGCAGGTCTCACTCCGCCGGGGCGTCGCCCGGCTCGAGGGCGTGCAGGCCTTTCAGCAGGTCGATGGCATAGGCCAGCTGATAGTCCTCCTCGCGCAGCTCGGCCGATTTCTCGGCCTCGGCGCGCTCTTCCTCGATCTGCCGGATCTCGTCCTCGGAGAGGCTGTCGTTGCTGATCGCGCCACGCAGGTCGGCCTCCGACCGCGAGCGGCGGGCGGCCGAGTCGTCCTCGTCCTCCTCGGTGGCCGTCGGATCGACCCGGGGCTGCTCCACGATGATGTCGGGCGAAACGCCCAGCGCCTGGATCGAGCGGCCCGACGGCGTGTAATAGCGCGCCGTGGTCAGGCGCATCGCCCCGTCGCCCTTGAGCGGCATGACCGTCTGCACCGAGCCTTTGCCAAAGCTCTTGGTGCCCACCACGATGGCGCGGCGGTGGTCCTGCAGGGCGCCGGCCACGATCTCGGAGGCCGAGGCGGAGCCGCCGTTGATCAGCACCACGATCGGCTTGCTCTCGGCCAGGTCGCCCGCCGTGGCGTTGAACCGGTCGCCGTCAGAGGCCTGCCGGCCCCGCGTGCTGACGATCTCGCCCTTGTCGAGGAAGGCGTCGGAGACCTTGATCGCCTGGGTCAGCAAACCGCCCGGGTTGTTGCGCAGATCAAGCACGATGCCGTTGATCGCCTCCATGCCGCCGGCCTCTTCGACGGCCTTCTTCAGGCCCTCTTCGAGGTTGGGGTAGGTCTGGTCGTTGAAGGTGGTGATCCGCAGCACGACCGACTTGCCCTCGGTGCGGGTGCGCACGGCGGTGAGCTTGATGGTGTCGCGCACGATGGTGACGTCGAAGGGCTCGGCGACCCCTTCGCGGACCACAGTGATGACGATCTCCGAGCCCACCGGCCCGCGCATCAGCTCCACCGCGTCGTCGAGCGTGAGGCCCAGAACCGACTCGCCGTCGACATGGGTGATGAAGTCGCCCGCCTCGATTCCGGCCTCGTCGGCAGGGGTGTCGTCGATCGGGGAGACGACCTTCACGAAGCCCTCTTCCTGCGTCACCTCGATCCCGAGCCCGCCGAACTCGCCACGGGTCTGCACCCGCATGTCGGCGGCGTCGTCGGGCGAAAGGTAGGAGGAATGCGGGTCGAGCGAGGTGAGCATGCCGTTGATGGCCGCTTCGATCAGCTCCTTCTCGTCGACCTCTTCCACGTATTGGGCGCGGATCCGCTCGAAGATGTCGCCGAACAGGTCGAGCTGCTCGTAGATCGAGGCGTTGCGGTCGGTTTCCTGAGCGATCAGGGGCCCGGCGATCTGGGTGCTCAGCAGCACCCCCGCCAGCGTGCCGCCCAGCGCGGCCATCGCGAATTTCTTCATGCCATCATCCATCCTTTGTCGCGGCGAACCAGTCGGTGGGGTCCACCGGCGCCTCGCCTTGTCTCAGCTCCATATAGAGCGTTTCGCTGCGCTCTGCACCAGCCTCCCGCGCGGGGTCTCGGGCAAATTCTCCGGCTGCCGTGCCCAGGGTCTGGCCGCCCATCAGCCCGAGCGGCGCCCCCGCGGCCACGATCTGGCCGGCTTCACCATAGACAGTTTCCATCCCGGCAAGCACCAACAGAGTGTCGGGCGCGGGCTCAAGGATCATCACGTTTCCGTAGTCGAGAAGCGGCCCCGTGTAGCGGATCGTGGCGGCTGCGGGGGCCGTCAGCAGCGTGCCCGGATAGAGCGCCAGCAGAAGGCCGGGCCGGGCAATCCCGGCGGCATCGGGCTCCTCGTAGCGGCGGATCACCGTGGCCGGGCCGGGCAACGCCAGCGTGCCTTTCTGCGCCTCGAATGCGGCATCCTCGGGCGCGGTGTCGCCGTCGATCTCGGCCAGCCCCCCCGCGAAGGCCGCGAGCGTGTCGGAGGTCTCGAGCAGCTGCCGCAGCCGGGTCGGGTCTTCCACGTAGCGGCGCGGCAGGTCGGTGCGCTCGTCGATCGCCTGGGTCAGGGCCAGCCGCGCCTCCTGCGCCCCGCGCAACCCCTCCTCCAGCGTCTCGCCCGCGCTCTCCTGCAACACCTGCAACAGCGCGATCTCCTCCACCTGCGCCCGCAGCGCCGCGGCCTCGGCCTGCAGGCCGGGCGTGACCGCCCCGAGGATCATCGCTGCCCGCGCGGTGCCTGCGGGGCCACTGGGGTGCAGCAGCAGCAACGGCGCGGGCGAGCGTTCCATCGTCGAGAGCACGCCGAGCAGGCGGCTCACCTCCGCCTCCCGCGCCTCCAGCGTGGCGCGCAGCGCGCCCTCGCGGATCGCCGCCTGGCGCAGCCCGGTGCGCAGCGCCGAAAGACCCGTCTCATAGGCCCGCACCGTGCGGGTCAGCGCCTCCACCCGGTCGGCCCGTGTCTCGGCCTCCTGCAGCGCCGCCGCCGCCTTGGTCAGCAGCGAGGCCGCCTCCACGGCAATGCTTGCAGGGTCGGTCTGCTGGGCCGTGGCCGGTGCCGCGAGAGCGAGCGCCAGAAGCGCGGCCCGGATCATCGCAACAGGCTCTTTCCGGTCATTTCCTCGGGCTGCGGCAGCCCCATCAGCTCCAGCACGGTCGGCGCAAGGTCGGCCAGCCGCCCCTCGGCCACACGGGCCCCCTCCGGCGCGCCGTAGATCACCACCGGCACCGGGTTCAGCGTGTGCGCCGTGTGCGGGCCGCCGGTCTCGGGGTCGATCATCATGTCGCAATTGCCGTGGTCTGCGGTTACGATGATCGCTCCGCCCGCCTTCTCCAGCGCGTCCAGCGCCTTGCCCAGCCCGGTGTCGACCGCCTCGCAGGCGGCCACGGCAGCCTCGATCACGCCGGTGTGGCCCACCATGTCGGGATTGGCGAAGTTCACGACGATGAAGTCGTAGCCCTTCTCGATCGCCGCCACGAGTCGCTCCGACACCTCCGGCGCGCTCATCTCGGGCTTCATGTCATAGGTCGCCACATCGGGCGACTTCGGCATGTAGCGGTCCTCGCCCGGCTCCGGGTCCTCCTTGCCACCGTTCAGGAAGAAGGTGACGTGCGGGTACTTCTCCGTCTCCGCGATGTGAAACTGCGTCAGCCCGTGCCTGGCCACCCAGGCCCCCAGCGTGTTGCGGATGTCGCGTGGCGGGAAACAGGTGGTCATGTAGGCATTGTGGCCTTCGGAGTATTCGACCATCCCGAGCAGCGCGGCGAGCCGGGGCCGCGTGCCCGGGTCGAACTCCGCGAACCCCGGCTCGCCGATGGCCCGCAGGATCTCGCGGGCGCGGTCGGCGCGGAAGTTGAGGAAAAAGAGGCCGTCGCCATCCGTCATGCCCGCGTAGCCGGGCAGCACCGTGGGCAGGATGAACTCGTCGGTCTTGTCGGCGGCATAGGCCGCGGTGACGGTCCCTGTTGCGCTCTCGCCCGCCTCGCCCTTGCCATGCAAGATGGCCTCGTAAGCCTTCGAGACCCTGTCCCAGCGGTTGTCGCGGTCCATCGCGTAGTAACGCCCCGAAACGGTGACGAACCGCGCGCCCTCCGGCAGGGCCTTCTCGGTCTCGGCGATGTAGCCATCGGCCGACTTCGGCGCCACGTCGCGCCCGTCCGTCAGCGCGTGGATCGCCACCGGCACACCCGCGGCGGCAATGGCGCGGGCGGCGGCGATCATGTGGCTCTGGTGGCTGTGCACCCCGCCCGGCGAGACCAGCCCCGCCAGATGCGCCGTGCCGCCGGATGCCTTCAGGGCGGCGATGAAGGCGCCCAACCCCTCGTTCTCGGCGAAGCTGCCGTCCTCGATGGCCAGGTCGATCTGGCCCAGGTCCATCGCCACGACGCGCCCTGCCCCGATGTTGGTATGGCCCACCTCCGAGTTGCCCATCTGCCCCGTGGGCAGCCCCACGTCGGGGCCGAAGGTGGTGAGCGTGGCATGCGGGCATGTCGCCATCAGCCGGTCCATCACGGGGGTCCGCGCCAGGGCCGGGGCATCGCCGGGGCCGCCGTCGCCAAGGCCCCAGCCATCGAGAATGCAAAGGACAACAGGCTTGGGCATGGGGGGGGCTCCTTCGGGTTGCTGGGGGGGTTCTAACGCAGAGTGGCGTCAGGGGGAACGGGGAGCGCAGCTCCGGCCGTGGTTCCGGGCTACTCCCGGTGGTAGGGCGTGCCCGCCAGGATCGAGACCGCCCGGTAGAGCTGCTCGGCCAGCATCACCCGCGCCAGCATGTGCGGCCAGACCATCTTGCCGAAGCTCAGGGCAAAGTCCGCCTCGGCCACCAGGGCCGGGTCCAGCCCGTCGGCCCCGCCGATCATCAGCACCACCTCGGGGCGGCCGGTATCACGCCATTTCGCCAGTTGGCCGGCGAAGCCGGGCGAGCTGAGCACCTTGCCGCGCTCGTCCATCGCCACCACCACCGCACCCGGCGGCACCGCGCGGCGCAGGAGCTCCGCCTCCGCCGGCTTGCCTCCGCCGCGCTTGTCCTCCAGTTCCACCACCGTGGCCGGGCCGAGCGCAAGCGCGCGCCCCGTCTTGCCGGCGCGGTCCATGTAATCGTCGATTAGGAGCTTCTCCGGGCCGGCGCGAAGCCGCCCGATGGCGAGAATGGTCAGCTTCAAGGCGGCGTCAGGCGGTCGCGGTGACCGGCTGCCACATCTTCTCGAGCTGGTAGAAGTCGCGAACCTCCGGGCGGAAGACGTGAACGATCACGTCGCCGGTGTCGATCAGCACCCAGTCGCCCGCATCCTTGCCCTCGATCTTGCAGCTCGTGCCGAACGCCTGCTTCAGCCGGTCCACCAGCTTTTCGGCAATGGCACCGACCTGGCGGCTGGAGCGGCCCGAGCAGATCACCATGTGATCGGCGATCGTCGACTTGCCGGCGAGGTCGATCGTCACGATCTCCTCGGCCTTGTCGTCTTCGAGCGATGAGAGGATGTGTGCGAGCAGGGCCTTTCCGCCGGTGTCGCCTTTGTGTGCACCCGGATGGGGCGCGTTGCCTGCCGTATGCTGGACGGCGGCCTCCGAAGAGTGAGTCAGGAGATGGTCCTCCACGGTTGCGCGCCTGTGCAGCCCCGGCGCCGGGCCTGCCCCAAAGGTAGCACCGGGCCGGGCCTGCATCAATGTTTCATGACGCAGGGTCGCAACGCCCGTCCGCCGCCCGGCGGATCGTTGCTTTACGCCCCCGGCGGCGGGTGGCAACGTCGCCCCATGACGGCGCTCAACGCATTCTCCCCGCTCACCGTGGCAGAAGAAAAACTGCTCGCGGCCTGTGCCGGGCCCGACCGGGTCACGCTGGGCGACGGCATGCTGCCCCCGGCCGATGCGGGCGAGGCGGTGAGCCTGCGCGCCGCGCTCCTGCGCGAGCTGCTGCTGGGGCTGCCCGACCACCCGGTCAACCCCAAGGGCCTGCGCCTGCGCGGCGCCCGCATCTCCGGCGCGCTCGATCTGCAAGGCACCGACTGCCCGCTCGACATCACCCTCTCCGCCTGCCGGATCGACGGCGAGATGAACCTCGTCAACGCCGCCCTGCGCGGGCTGCACCTCTCAGGCTGCACCCTGCGGGCGATCACCGCCGACAACGCCCGCTTCTCGGGCTCGGTCTACCTGCGCGGCGAGAGCCGGGTGGAGGGCGAGATCGGCCTCTCCGGCGCGCGGATCGGCGGCGACCTCCAGCTCTGCGGCGTCACCATCGACGGCGGCGGGCAGGATGCGGTCTTCGCCCCCTCGCTGCGGGTCGAAGGCTCGGTGTTTCTCGGCAACTACCCCTATGCCGAGGGCGAGACCACGCTCGCCTGCCGCGGCGCGCTGTTCTTCTCCTCCGCCCGGATCGACCATGACTGCTTCGTGACCCACTGCGCCATCGAGCTGCCCGCCGAGCCGCTGGGCCACGCAGCCTTCGGGGCGACGGAGGAGCATGGCGCCGACATCGCGGTGTCACTCGCCCGCGCCCGCATCGGCGGCATCCTTTATTTCCAGCACAACGCGATCACCCGCGTGGTCAACCTCGCGGGGGCCGAGGTCGCACGCTTCAAGGACGAGCCCACCGGCCCCGGGGCCGCCTACCCCCTGCGGCTCGACGGCTTCCGCTACTCTGACTTCTCCCGCCATGCCGATACCCGCCCCACCGAGCGGCTGGCCTGGCTGGCGCGGCGGCCCGAGGGGCTGAGCTTCAATGCCCAGCCCTACGAGCAACTGGCCTATGTGCTGGGGCGCATGGGCCACAGGGGCGACGCCCAGACCGTGCTGATGGTCAAGGAGCGGCTGCTCAGGGCCGAGAACCGCCGGCTCCGCGCCGAGACCTCGGGCCTCGGAGCGCGCTGGCTGATGATGTGGCTCTCCGACGTGGTTCTGCGTTTCACCGTGGGCTACGGCTACCGCCCGGGCCGCTCGGTCGCCCTGGCCGTGGTGCTGATCGCCGGGCTCGCCGCCTTCTACCAGGTCACCTGGAACGCAGGCGACATGACCCCCAACGCCGCGCCGATCCTCACCTCCGCGCCCTGGATCGAGGCCACCCGGACCCACCCCGAGGCACCGGGCGCCTTCTGGAGCCAGCCGGGACAGGCCGGCCAGGACTGGGAGACCTTCTCCTCGCTGGCCTATGCCGCCGACCTCGTGATCCCGCTGGTGAACTTCGGGCAGGAGGAGGCCTGGGCCCCCTCCACCTCGCGCTCGCCCTGGGGCCGGGTCGGTTGGGGGCTGCGGTGGTTCGCCAAGGGGCTGGGCTGGATCGTCACCGCCCTCGCCGCCGCAGCTCTGACCGGCGTGATCCGCCGCGACTAGGCCCCGACCCGAGCGGCGCGCGGTCGATTGTGCCGCGCTGGGTCGATTGCGCGGCAGCGGCGCAGGCCGTCGCGCGCCCGTGCGGCGGGCGGGGCGGTCCTTGCGGCCCCAGGCCGATCCTTTCCGCGCCGGGAGTGGGGCTTTCCGCACCGGGCGATCGTTACAGGACCGTTGAAATCCCTTCTCCACCCGGAGCGACCCATTCTGCACGGGTGCGCGGGCGACACCGGCAGTCTGGGATACTTGGAGCAACAAAATGAACCAGGCCCTGCGCCTTCGGACCGAGGCCTGGCGTCGGTCCGACCGGCAAACCTTGGGCGCTGGCGCCCGAGTCGCCACCGCACGCCACCGCATCACGCGCGCCAAACCGCCGCAAGTTCGGTCAACCCATCACCGGAACCCCACCGCCGGGACGGCCCAGAATCAGCGACGGTGGGGAATTTCCTTGCACGGTCATCGGCTTCCCAGCCTGTACCGTGAGGCGATCATGGCGCGTTAACCTTAATATCGGGTTAGCGCCCCTGCCGCCCCGGGCTGAAAACTCCAAGCCCGCGCCAACCGGCACGCGGCCGGCAGGGCGCGGCGCCGCCTATTTCTTCGCCTCCGCTTCCATGTCCATCCCGTTCAGCCGGGCCACGTGGTCGGTCACGAAAGGCACGAAATCGCCGCCCTTCCCGATCGCCTCGACATGGTTGAAGTAGTGCCGCACCGCGCTGGCCACCACGTTGACCACCCCGGCATCGGCGGCCATCGAGTTCACGTAGCGCAAATCCTTGTTGGCGTTCTGGATGGTGAACTTGTGCACCTCCGCCTCGCGCCCCACGCAGCCCCGCATGAAGGTCTCGAAGAACCCGTTCGAGAGCCGCGAGCCGCCGATCACCTTCCGCACCTGGCTAGGCGCAATCCCCACGGCGGCGCCAAGCACGGTGGCCTCGGCAAACAGCGCGGCATAGCCCATCGAGATGAAGTTCATCAGCAGCTTCATCTTGTGGCCGTTGCCCGTGGGCCCGAGGTGGTTGATGTTGCCCGCCCAGCACTCGATCACCGGCAGCACGCGAGCAAAGCTCTCGTCATCCGCCCCCACCATCGCATCCAGCGTGCCCTCCTCTGCCTCCTTCGGCGTGCGGCCCAGCGGCGCATCCACAAGTCGGCCGCCCTTTGCTTCGAGCTCTGCCGCCAGTTTCATCGTGCTCACCGGGTCGGCGGTAGAGCACTCCACCACGATCAGCCCCTCGCGTGCCCCGGCCAGAATCCCGTCCGGCCCGTGAAATACCGCCTCCACCTGCGGGGAGTTGCCGAGGCAGATGTGGATGATCCCGCATTGCTCGGCCATCTCGCGGGGCGAGGCCGCTTCCGTCGCCCCCATGCCCAGCAGGCTCTCCACCGGCGTGCGGTTGCGGTTGCCCTTCACCACCAGCGGGTAGCCGCCCTTCAGGATGTTCTTGGCCATCCCGTGGCCCATGAATCCCACGCCGATGAACCCGACGGTCGGTTTGTCTGCCATTCTGTCCTCCCTGGAAATCCTACAGACTCGCGGTGATCCCGCCGTCCACGAAAAGCGTGTGCCCGTTCACGAAACTGGCCGCGTCACTGGCCAGGAACACGCAGGCCCCCACCAGCTCTTCCACCTTGCCCCAGCGCCCGGCGGGCGTGCGCTTCTCGAGCCAGGCGCTGAACTCCGGATCCGCCACCAGTGCCGCGTTCAGCGGCGTGTCAAAGTAGCCCGGCGCGATCGCGTTGCAGTTCAGCCCGTATTTCGCCCAGTCGGTCGCCATACCCTTGGTCAGGTTGGCAATCGCCCCCTTGCTCGCGGTGTAGGGCGCGATGCCGGGCCGGGCGAGCAGGGTCTGCACCGAGGCGATGTTGATGATCTTGCCCTTGCCGCGTGCGATCATCCCACGCGCCACCGCCTGCCCCACGTAAAAGGCGCTGTTCACGTTGGTCCGCATCAGCCGGTCGAAGGCCTCGGGCTCGAACTCCTCCAGCGGCCCGCGATGCTGCATGCCCGCGTTGTTCACCAGGATGTCGAGCGGCTTGCCATAGCCCTCCACCGCCGCGCGTACCGCCGCCGCATCGGTCACGTCGAAGGCCAGGGTATCGACCTCCGCTCCCGTGGCCCGCATCGCCTCCGCCTCGGCTTCCAGCCGCTCGGCGTTGCGCGCGTTCAGCACCACCGAGGCCCCGGCCGCCGCCAGCCCCTTGGCCAGCGCCGCGCCAATGCCCATGGACGAGCCGGTGACGAGCGCACGCCGCCCGGTCAGATCGAAAATAGTCATAAGTCCTCCCACGCGCCGACCCCCCGCATTGACATTCCGGGGCCGAGCCTTCATGCAAATGGTATACCATTTGGGGCGCGTTGCAACCGCCCCACCCAGGGAGGAGCCACGCCCATGAAGGCGCTGTTTGCCCATGGGGCGCATGATCTGCGCCTCGAGGACTGCGAAGCCATTTCCCCCGGGCCGGGCGAGGTTGCCCTGCGCATGTCGCGCGGCGGCATCTGCGGCTCCGACCTGCACTACTACCACAACGGCGGCTTCGGCACGGTCAAGCTGCGCGAGCCGATGATCCTCGGCCACGAGGTGTCAGGCACGATCACCGCGCTCGGCGAGGGCGTCGTGGGTCTCGCCCTGGGCGATCTCGTCGCCGTCAGCCCATCGCGGCCCTGCGGCGCCTGCGCCCAATGCCTGCGCGGGCTGCCCAACCAATGCCTGAACATGCGCTTCTACGGCTCCGCCATGCCCTTCCCGCATATCCAGGGCGCCTTCCGCGAGGAGCTGGTGGCGATGGCCTCCCAATGCGTGAAGGCCGTGGGCCTCTCCGCCGCCGAGGCCGCCATGGCCGAGCCGCTGGCCGTCTGCCTCCACGCCACGCGCCAGGCCGGCGACCTGTTGGGCAAGCGCGTGCTCGTCACCGGCTGCGGCCCGATCGGTCAGCTCTGCATCCTCGCCGCTCGCCGCGCCGGGGCGGCCGAAATCGTGGCAACCGATATCGCCGCCCCGGCGCTGGCCGCCGCCGCCACCTCCGGCGCCGACCTCACGCTGAACACGGCCGAAGACCCAGAGGCGCTCGCCCCCTACACGGCGAACAAAGGCACGTTCGATGCCGCCATCGAATGTTCCGGCGCGCCCCAGGCGCTGGCCGCCTGCATCTCCGCCCTGCGCCCGCGCGGCACGCTGGTGCAGCTCGGCCTCTCCGGCGACATGTCGGTGCCGATGATGCAGGTCACCGCCAAGGAGCTCTCGCTCAAGGGCTCCTTCCGCTTCCACGAGGAATTCGCCATCGCGGTCGCCCTCATGCAGAAGGGCCTGATCGACGTGGCCCCGCTCATCACCCACAGCTTCCCGCTGGCCGACTACGCGCAAGCCTTCACCACGGCCTCCGACAAGTCCCGCGCGATGAAAGTGCAGCTCGAGTTCTGATGTTCACCTTCTTCGCCGCCGTCGTCTTCCTCATCATCACCCCCGGCCCGGGCGTGCTGACAACCGCTGGCGTCGGCTCGGGCTTCGGGTTCCGGCCCGGCCTGCGCTATGTCACCGGCCTCTTCATCGGCAACAATCTGGTGGGCCTCGCCGTCATCACCGGGCTGGCCGCCGTGGTGCTCTCGGTGCCCGCCATCCGCATCGTGCTCACCGTCGCCTCGGTGGCCTACCTGTGCTACCTCGCCGCCAAGATCGCCTTCGCCGGCAGCAAGATCGCCTTCGTCGAGGCCAAGACCGCGCCCGGCATGCTGAACGGCGTGCTGCTGCAAACCATCAATCCCAAGGCCTATGCCGTGAACACCGCGCTCTACGCGGGCTTCCCCTTCCTGCCCGACAATCTCGTGCTGGAGACCGTGGCCAAGGTGCTGATCCTCAACGCCGTCTGGATTCCCGTCCACCTCGGCTGGCTCTGGGCCGGGGCCACGCTGCACCGCCTCAACCTGCCCGAGAGCGCCCACCGCAAGATCAACTACGCCATGGCCGCCTCGCTGCTGGCCGTGGTCGCCCTCGCCCTCTACGCGAGCTTCCTCAAATGACCATTGCCAAGGCCATCACCCGCCTCGCCTTCCTCGGCGACCGCCTCGTTACCACCGGGGCAGTGCGCGACCAGCATGGCCAGAACGAAACCTATTACCCCGACACCCCGCCAGATGCCGTGGCCTTCCCCGAGACCACCGAGGAGGTCAGCCGGATCCTGCGCATCTGCCACGAGGAGGCCTGCCCCGTCGTCCCCTACGGCGCCGCCTCCTCGCTCGAAGGCCAGCACCTCTGCACCTCCGGCGGCCTCTCCCTCGACATGAACCGCATGGCGACGGTGCTCGAGGTCCGCGCCGAAGACCTCAACTGCACCGTCCAGCCCGGCATCACGAGGCTCAGGCTCAACGAGGAGCTGCGCGCCACCGGCCTGATGTTCCCGGTCGATCCGGGCGCCGATGCCTCCATCGGCGGTATGGCGGCCACCCGCGCCTCGGGCACCACCGCCGTGCGCTACGGCACCATGCGCGAGAACATCCTCGCGCTGGAGGCGGTCATGGCCGATGGCACGATCATCCGCACCGGCACGCAGGCCCGCAAAAGCTCCACCGGCTACGACCTCACCCACCTGCTGATCGGCTCCGAGGGCACGCTCGGCATCATCACCGAGCTGACCCTGCGCCTTCAGGGCATCCCCGAGGCCACGTCCGCCGCCACATGCCGCTTCGACAGCGTCGAGAACGCCGTCAACTGCGTCATCGCCACCATCCAGTCGGGCCTGCCGATGGCCCGCATCGAATTGCTCGACGAGATGATGGTGAAGGGCTTCAACGCCCATTCCGGCGCGGGCCTGCCCGAGGTTCCGCATCTCTTTCTCGAGTTCCACGGCACCCCCGCCGGCGTGGTCGAACAGGCCGGAACCTTCGGCATGATCGCCGAGGACTTCGGCGCCTCGGGCTGGCAGGTGGCCGAAAAGGCCGAGGAGCGCACCGCGCTCTGGACCATGCGCCACAAGGCGCATTACGCCTCCGCCGCGCTCGGCAAGGGCAAGCACCTCTGGCCCACCGACGTTTGCGTGCCGATCTCGCGGCTGGCCGAGGCCGTGCTCCAGGCCCAGAAAGACGCCGTGGCGCTTGGCCTCACCTCCACCATCGTCGGCCATGTCGGCGACGGCAACTTCCACGCGGGCGTCAGCGTCGACCCCGCCGACGCCGACGAGATGCACCGCGCCGAGGCCTTCACCGGCGCGCTGGCCCGCACCGCGCTGCGCCTTGGCGGCACGGTCTCGGGCGAGCACGGCATCGGCCTGGGCAAGCAGAAGTACATGGCCGAAGAGCACGGCGCCGCGCTCACCTACATGCGCGCCATCAAGCAGGCCTTCGACCCGAAGAACATCCTCAACCCCGGCAAACTTCTGCCGCCAACCAACGAGGTGCCCCATGCTGCCGCAGAATAGCGATCAGGCCGTTCTGGCCGCCCGTGTCTGGAAACCGGGCACCGGCCCCTGCATCGTGAGGCTCGAGGCCAACCGGGTGATCGACATCTCCTCCAAGGCCATCCCCACCATGCAGGCCCTGCTCGAAACCGAGCGTCCGGCCGACGTTGCCCGCTCCGCGCCCGGCAACTTCCTCTGCACCGTCGACGAGCTGGCCGCCGCCTCCACCGAGCGTGCCGGCCCCGATGCGCTCCGCCTCCTGGCGCCGGCAGACCTTCAGGCCATCAAGGCCTCCGGCGTCACCTTCGCCGAGTCGATGGTCGAGCGGGTGATCGAAGAGCGCGCCGCGGGCGACGCGGACCGCGCCGAGGAGATCCGCGCCCGCGTCAAGAGCCACATCGGCGAGAGCCTCTCGGGCATCGAGCCCGGCAGCGACAAGGCCATGGCGGTCAAGCAGGTGCTCCAGCAGGAGGGCCTCTGGAGCCAGTATCTCGAGGTCGGCATCGGCCCCGACGCCGAGGTCTTCACCAAGTGCCAGCCGATGGCCGCCGTGGGCCAGGGCGCCGCCGTGGGCCTGCACCCGATGTCGAGCTGGAACAACCCCGAGCCCGAGGTCGTCCTCGCCGTCTCCTCTGCCGGCAGGATCGTCGGTGCCACGCTCGGCAACGACGTGAACCTGCGCGACGTCGAGGGCCGCTCCGCCCTGCTGCTGGGCAAGGCCAAGGACAACAACGCCTCCGCCGCCCTCGGCCCCTTCCTGCGGCTCTTCGACGACAGGTTCACCCTGGACGACGTGCGCCGGGCCCATCTCACCATGAGCGTGACCGGCGAAGACGGATTCACCCTCGAAGGCTCCTCCAGCATGGAGAAAATCTCCCGCGACCCGGCCTCCATCGTGAGCCAGACCATCGGCCGCCATCACCAGTATCCCGACGGCTTCTTTCTCTACCTCGGCACCATGTTCGCCCCGGTGAAGGACCGCGACGCCCCCGGCCAGGGCTTCACCCACCACCCGGGCGATACCGTCTCCATCTCCACGCCGCTGCTCGGCACGCTCACCAACACCGTCCGCCTCTCCACCGAGGCCCCCGAGTGGACCTTCGGCACCTCCGCCCTGATGCGCAACCTTGCCCAACGAGGCCTGCTATGACCCTCTACGACGACACCCAATGCAACCTCGGAGAAGGCCCGCTCTGGCACCCGGAGCGGGGCGAGCTCTTCTGGTTCGACATCAACAAGCACCACATGCACACCCAGCGGCGCGGGCAAACCTTCACCTGGGAGTTCCGGCACTTCGTCTCCGCCGCCGGCTGGGTCGACCGCGACACCCTGCTGATCGCCTCCGACACCGCGCTCTTCACCTTCAACCTCGTCACCGGCGACCGCGAGCAGATCACCCCGCTCGAGGCCGACATCCCGGGCACCCGCGCCAACGACGGGCGGGCAGACCCGCAGGGCGGCTTCTGGATCGGCACCATGAGCTGCACCAAGGAGCGCGGGGCGGGCGCCTACTATCGCTACTACCGCGGCGAGCTGCGCCAGCTCTGGGGCAACTGGACGATCCCCAACGCCACCTGCTTCTCGCCCGACGGCACCACCGCCTGGATCGCCGACACGCCCGAGGGCAAGATCTGGCGCGTCGCGCTCGACGAGCACGGCTGGCCGAAGGGCGAGCCCGAACTCTGGCGCAACATGCCGGCTGAAAGCTACCGCCCCGACGGCGCGGTCTGCGACGCGCAGGGCAACCTCTGGATCGCCCACTACGGCCACGCCAAGGTTACCGTCCACGCCCCCGACGGCACCGAGCTGCGCAGCCTCCCCGTGCCCGGCAAGAACACCACCTGCCCGGCCTTCGGCGGCGAGGATCTGAACCAGCTCTATGTCACCACCGCCATCCAGAACGATCCCGCCCCGGCGCCCGAAGACGGCTGCACCTACCTGCTGGACCCCGAGGCCACCGGCCAGGCCGAACATCGGGTGATCCTGTGAGCCGCCTCCTCTGCATCGGCGAATGCATGGTCGAACTGGCCCAGACCGGGCCGGACACCTACCGCCGCGGCTTCGCCGGCGACACCTTCAACACCGCCTGGTACGCCCGCCGCTGCCTGCCGCCCGAGTGGGACGTGGCCTATGCCTCCGCCGCCGGCTCCGATGCCACCTCCGCCGAGATGGCCGCCTTCATGTCGCGCGAGCGTGTCACGCCGATCCTGCGCGAGATCCCCGAGCGCACCGTCGGCCTCTACATGATCGCCACCAAGGACGGCGAGCGCAGCTTCTCCTACTGGCGCAGCCACTCCGCCGCCCGACTCCTGGCCGACGATCCCAACTGGCTGGTCGAGACCATCGGCTCGGCCCAGATGGTCCACTTCTCCGGCATCACCCTGGCCATCCTCCCGCCCGACCAGCGCGTGCGCCTCTGCAACGCCCTGCGCTCCTCCCGCGCCACCGTCAGCTTCGACACCAACCTGCGCCCGCGCCTCTGGGAGAACGAAGACGACATGAAACGCGGCCTCACCATGGGCGCCTCCGCCGCCTCCATCGTGCTGCCCTCCTTCGACGAGGAAACCGCGCTCTTCGGCGACCCCACGCCCGAGCACACCGTCGCCCGCTACCGCGAGTCCGGCGCCTCCATCATCGCGGTCAAGAACGGCGGCGGCGCGCTGACCCTCGCAACCCCCGAGGGCATCACCGAGATCGCCGCCGAGCCGGTCGAAAAGGTGATCGACAGCACCGCGGCGGGCGACAGCTTCGCCGCCCGCTTCCTTGCCGGCCTGGCGCTGGAGGAGCCGCCTGCAGAGGCGGCCCGCGCCGCCATGGGGCTCGCCGCACAAGTCATCCGCGCCCCCGGCGCGCTCGTCCCATCCATCTTCCAGGGAGACCCAAAATGAATATCCTCATCATCGGCGGCGCAGGCGTCGTCGGGCAAAAGCTCGCCACCTCCCTCGCCGCCAGGGGCACCCTGCGCGGGCAGGAAATCTCCCGCATCACCCTGGCCGATGTGGTTGCCCCCACCGTGATCGAGGCCCCCTTCCCGGTCGACACCGTGAAATGCGACATCACCGACCCGGCCTCGATGGCGGCCACCATCGCCGCCGATACCGATGTCATCTACCTCCTCGCCGCCATCGTCTCCGGCCAGGCCGAGGCCGAGTTCGACCTCGGCTGGAACATCAACATGCACGGCACCATCAACGTACTCGAACGCGCCCGCGCGCTCGGCACCAAGCCTGTCGTTGTGTTCTCGTCGTCCGTGGCTGTCTACGGCGGCGACACGCCCGACCCGATCACCGATTTCTCCTCGCTGAACCCGCAAACCTCCTACGGCGCGCAAAAGGCGATCGGCGAGATGATGGTCACCGACTACTCCCGCAAGGGCTTCATCGACGGCCGCGCCTTCCGCCTGCCCACCATCTCGGTGCGCCCCGGCAAGCCCAACGCGGCGGCCTCCTCCTTCATGTCGTCGATCTTCCGCGAGCCGCTGAACGGCGTGGCGGCCAACTGCCCGGTCGATGACAGCTTCCCGCACTACTACCTCAGCCCCCGCAAATGCGTGGAGAACCTCATCATCGGCGCCGAGATCCCGGCCGAGGATTTCGGCCCCAACCGCGCCGTGCAATTGCCCGGCCGGATGTGGACCATCCGCCAGTGCATCGACGCGATGACCGCCGTGGCAGGCCCCGAGCCGGCAAAGCTCATCACCTGGAACGACGATCCGGTGATCCGGCAGATCGTGAAGGGCTGGCGCTTCGACCTGCGCCCCGAAAAGGCGCTGCGCCTCGGCATGTCCGCCGATGACAGCTTCGAGGACAACATCCGCTACTACATCGAGGATGACCGCCCCTGAGGCGGTTGTCGCCCCCATGCGCCCGCTGCTCGCCGCCCTCCTCCTGGCCTTCGCCACCAGCGCAGAGGCCGCGCCCCGCATCCTCTGCACCCTCGTTGCAGAGGCGGGCAGCGGTGCCGTGCTGCTGGAGGAGGGCGATTGCAGCACCCGCACCACCCCCGCCTCCACCTTCAAGCTCGCCCTTGCAGTGATCGGCTATGACGCGGGCTTCCTCACCGGCCCCCAGGCCCCCGTCCTGCCCTTTCGCGCGGGCGACCCCGATTGGGGCGGCGCGAACTGGACGCGCGACACCAACCCCGCCGACTGGCTCCGCCACTCCGTCGTCTGGTACTCGCAGCGCATCACCCATGCCCTCGGCGCCGAGGCTCTCACCCGCTACGCCCGCGCCCTCTCTTATGGCAACGCCGACTTCTCCGGCGATCCGGGGTTTTCCAACGGGCTCGACCGCGCCTGGATCGCCTCCTCCCTCGCCATCTCGCCCCGCGAGCAGGTGGCCTTTCTGAACGGGCTCGTCTCCGGCACGCTGCCCGTGACCGCCGCGGCCATGGCGCAGACCCGCGCCATCACCCAGAGCCACGCCACCGGCGGCTGGCTGGTGCATGGCAAGACCGGCACCGCCTATCCGCGCCGCGCCGATCGCAGCTTCGACTATGCCCGTGGCTACGGCTGGTTCGTCGGCTGGGCCGAGAAGGACGGGCGCACCCTGGTCTTCGCCCGGCTGACCCAGGCGCAGGAGCGCAGCGAGGGCTCGCCCGGCACCCTCACGCGCAGCCGGTTCCTGGCGGACTGGCCCGGCCTCGCGCCCTGACCGAGCCGGCGGCCGCGCCCCTGCCCCGGCGGGCCGAGCGCCGCCCGCCGCGTTAACACCTGCCATCCTGCATTTCTGCATATGTATGGGATGTGCATGGGTTGTGTATCGGTTGTGTATCCGGATTTTCGTGGTTAACCGTCACGCCGCACCGCGGCGCAACGGCATTTCCGCAAAGCCTCCGGGGGGCTAGTTGACCGGCGTCAGCAGGTCGTTTCCGGCCAGGAAGGCGCTGAGATTGTCGCGCTGGAGCTGCCCCATCGCCGCCCGCGTTTCCACCGTCCCCGAGCCTTGGTGCGGCTGGATCACCACGTTGTCCAGCTCGTAGAACCGCGGGTCGATCCTCGGCTCGTTCACAAACACGTCGAGCCCCGCGCCATAGATCCCGCCGCTCTTCAGCGCGTCGATCAGCGCGTCTTCATCCACCGTCGAGCCGCGCGAGATGTTCACCAGGATGCCCCGCGGCCCCAGCGCCTCAAGCACTTCTTTCGAAACGATTTTCTCGGTCGCCTTGCCGCCGACCGTGGCCACGATCAGGTAGTCCACCGCCGCCGCCAGGGCCTCCGGCGTGCTGTGGTAGGTCCAGCCCGGCGTCTCCTTCTCGGAGCGCGACCAGTAGTGCAGATCCATCTTGAACGGCACCAGCCGCTCGGCGATGTCGCGCCCGATCCGGCCCAGCCCGAGGATGCCCGCGCGGCCGCCGCTGACCTTCCGGTTCAGCCGATATTCACCCTTCTCCGCCCATGATCCCGAGCGCGCCCACTTGCTCGCATGCTCCATCTCGCGGCCGCACATCAGCAGCATGGCCACAGCCAGATCGGCCACGTCATCGTTGAGCACATCGGGCGTGTTTGTGACCTTGATGCCCCGTTCGGAGGCGGCCGCCACGTTAATACTGTCGTAACCAACCCCGAAGTTGGCGATGACGCCGAGGTTCGGCAGCAGGTCCATCGCCTCGGCACCGAAGGGCTTGTGCCCCTTGAAGGCCGCGGCCGTGATCCCCGCCCGCGCAGCCTCGTCGAGACTGCCGATCTCGGTCGTCTCGGCCAGAAAAACCGGGTCGAAGGTCTCTTTCAGCTTGGCCAGGTCGGCCTCGCTGTAGTTTCCGATGGCGATCACCTTGCTCATGGCCAATTCCTCCCCGGCGGCGCGTCAAATGGTATACCATTCCCTCCCACCGCACCGCCGGGGAGTCAAGCCGCTCAGCCTTCGCAGATCTCCTGCACCGACTTTTTCACCGCCTCCAGCGAGAAGACCTGATCCAGCCAGTCTTCCTTGAAGATCACGCTCTTGGCCTTGTCGATCGCCATCAGGGCGCCATCGCTGAATTTACCTTCGGGGAAGATGCCAAAGGCAATCGCCAGCTCGATCTTCAAATGCCCCAGCACGAAATCATGCGCCGCCGCCTCCGGCACGCCCATGCTCACCGCGCGGTCGGTCGCCTCGCGCAGCGCAATGCTCATCGTAGCGGCCACGGTCTCGCTCAGCGCGGGCTCCAGAACGGCGATATTTTCCAGCGTGCAGCGATGCGAGCGCACGACCGGCGCATAGATGATCTTCGCGATCTCCTCGCAGAGCGCATAATGCTCCTCCGGCCCCTGAATCAGGGCGCAGACAATCCCCTGCGGCGCCGCGATCCCGCCGAAGTAGTCGGCCTGCGCCTCCTTGGTCTCCTGCACTTCGAGGATGTGCGGGTGGCACGGATGGGTGCAGAAATAGGTGATGTCATCGCGCTCCGGCATCTCGCCCGCATAGGGCGCCGCCGCGTCCAGCACGATCACCGCCGCACCGGGCTTAAGCTTGTCGACGAAGCCATGCGCGATCTTGCCGATCAGCCGGTCCGGCACCGCCATCAGCACCACGTCGGCATCGGCAATGGCGTTGTCGCCGTCGGTCACCGCATCCACGCCCACCTCGTCCTTCAGCCGCTTCCGGCCCGCCTCGGACACCTCGATATGGTCGATCTCGAAACGCGTGGGCTTGAGGTTCTGCGCCAGCCGCACCCCCATCTTTCCGCCCGCGCCCAGCAGCGCAACCTTGGTCATGTCATTCTCCTCCTGCGGCACCACCACCGCGTTTGATCCAGCCAAAATAGTCGTCCGAGCCCATCTGCCCGCCCTTCAGCGCCAGCTCGAGCCCGGCCAGGTTCTCATCTTCCGAATGTGCCCGGAGCAGCGCCGCACCGGGGATCGTGGGCGCCAGCGCGGTAAAGGCAAACAGCCCCAGCTCGCGGCTCGCGTGGCCGCTGGTGTCGCCGCCCGAGATCACCGCGCGCTTGAGGCCCGTCTCCCGCAGGAGGCGCGCCAGCACGCGCCCCAGCGCCGCCCCGATCCGCGCGTTCGCCTCTTCCATCCCGCCGGCAGGCACCGCCGCCCGCAGCCGCGCCACGGCAGGGTCATCCGGACCCTTCGCGGTGTAGATCAGCGGGTCGCGCCCTACGTTCAACGCCGCAATCGCAGCCTCGCAAACGCCGGTCACCTCGCCCCGCACGGCGGCCACCGCATCCAGCTCGATCCCCTCGAAGCCATGCGCCTCGGCCCATTCAATCTGCGCGGCCGTCACCGGCGAGACCGAGCCCGACACGGCAAGCATCCGCTCCACCGGCCCGGCGCTCTCCCCCCGGTCCTCGGCAGGCAGCCAGCCCCGCCCGCGCCAATGCTCCACCAAGGCGTATTCCACGCCCTGCGAGCCCACGGCGAGCAGCGGCGCGGCATCCCACATGCGCCGCCCGACCACGCCCATATCCGCATCCGTCATGGCATCGAACGACCACACCTCCGCCTCGGGCGCAGCCTCCGGATCCTCCAGCGACACCAGCCCGAAGCTCTTGCCGGTCTGCCGCGCCAGATGCCGTGCCACGTCGCTTTCATCCATCGGCGTCACCGGGTGCCGGGCCATCACCGGATGCCGGTCGAGCCGGAACACCCCGCCCGGCCCGCTGGCAAAGAGGTGCCCGAAGGCCTGGTAGCGCCGCATCTTCGGCGCGGCCAGAAGACAGGGGATGAACGGCCCCTGCACCACCTCCGCCCCGAGGTCGATCGCCCGGCCGATCGAGCCGATCTCGGGCGAGCTGTCCAGCGTCGAGCAGGTCTTGTAGTGCACCACCCGCGCGCCGGTTCCGGCCAGAAACCTGAACACGCGCGGCAACTCCCGCGCCATCCACTCGGGCGCATGCGACCGCGCCGTGGTGGCCACGCCCACCGCCCGCACGCCAGGAAACCGCGCCAGTTGCGCGGGCGTGGGCACGTCGAGAAACAGCACAGAGGGCACGCCTGCAAACTCCAGCACCTCCATGCTGGCCGCCGAGCCGGTAAAGTCGTCCCCCGCCCAGCCGATCAACGTGCCGCCAGGCAGGCTCACCCGAAGGCCTCCAGCGCACCCTTCAGCGCCGGGTGACTCGCCGCGTAATCTTCCGCCGCAACACCGGACCGGGCCGCCTCCCAGGCCTCCCGCAGCGAGGCCACGCCCGCTTCCGGTCCATCGGGATGCGCCATGATCCCGCCGCCCGCCGCGTGGATGCAATCGGCGTGACCGACCCGCCGGAAGGTCTCCGCCGCCTGCACCGCCGTCTGGCCCGAGGAGAACACCGGCATCGCCACGCAGGGCTTGTCGTCCCACAGCGGCGTGCCGACCGAGAGCGCCGAGGCCACCACGCTGGCATCCCCCTCCGAGAACTTGTTGCGCAGCCCGTTCACATGCATGTGGTCCGCCCCCGCAAGCCGCCAGAGCTTGCTCCACGCCGTATAGTCCCAGCCCAGCATCTCGGCGCGGCTCAGGTAGCCCCAGCCGCAGCGGTGCGCATGGATCGGCAGCTCGGAGTGGCGCGAAAAGGCGAGGAACCCGGCAAAGCCCACCGAGTTCAGCGAGACCATCGCGCAGGTGGCCCCAAGCTCCAGCAACAGGTCATGCCGCCTGCGCATTTCGTCCACCTCGCCGGTCAGGTTGAAGGCAAACATCACCTTCTTGCCGGTCTTCTCGGCATGGTCGTTCAGCACGCGCATCACCGCCCGCGCCCGGTCGTCGAACGGGCAGTTCGGCCCGTCACTCTGCAGCTCGTCATCCTTGATGAAGTCGATGCCCGCCCGCGCCAACTCTCCCGCCAGCGCCGCTGTTTCCTCCGGCCCAAATCCGACCGAGGGCTTCACGATGGTGCCGATGAGAGGCCCCTCGTCCACCCCCGAAAGCCGGCGCGTGCCCTCGATCCCGAACCTCGGGCCCGGGTAGGCCTCGCCAAATGCCCTTGGCAGCCGGATGTCGCACAGCCGCAACCCCGAGAACTGTCGCAGCTCGAACAGGTTGCCCGCCACCGTCGCCACGAGGTTTGGGATCGACGGCCCGATATTGCCCATCGGCCAGCTCAAGGTCACCTTCGCCCTCCTGTAGCGCTCGCCAACGGCGCCTCCGCCCAGCGAGGGCTCCGCCACCTCCCCGATGACCTCCAGCGCCTCGACCCGCGCCGCCGAGCGCTCGCGCAACTCCGGCGTCTCCCCGGGCACGGGCACGAAGGTGCCGGAAGATTGCTCCCCCGCCATCGCCTCTGCGGCCCTTTCAGGCTCTACCGGGGTTTCGATCAGGTAGTCCGCTTCGATGCGTTCACTCATTGGAAGTGGTCCTGGTGATAGAGTTCGTTGGCGCGCTCGAGGTGGTCGCGCATGGCCTGCGCCGCCGCCTCCGGTTGTCCCGCCGCGATCGCGTCGAGGATCACGCGGTGCTCGGCCAGCGTCAGTTGCTCCAGCCCGCGCTTGCGCACGCCTTCCACGTGGAAGTCGCGCATCCAGTCGAACACGCCTGACACGAGGGTCTCGAAGATGGGATTGGCAGAGATAGCAGCGATCCGGCGGTGGAACTTGCCGTCGATCTCAAGAAACTTCTCCGGCTCCTCCGAAGATAGCTCCTGGGCCGCCAACAGCGCCTCCAGCGAGGCGATGTCCACCTCGCTGCGCCGGCGCGCGGCGATCCGGGCCATCTCGGCCTCCAGCGCCGCGCGGGCCTCCTTCAGATGGTCCATCGAGGAGGTATGGGCGAGCAGGTGCCGCACGCCGGTCCCGAGCTGCCCGATCAACCCGTCGAGCGACGGCTCCGCCACTCTTGGCCGCCCGCCATGCCGGATCTCGATGACCCCGCGATGCTGCAAGGCCTGCATCGCCTCTCGGATCGCCGGCCGCCCGATCTCGTATCGCGCCATCAGCTCCCGCTCCGAGGGCAGCGCGTCGCCGGGGCTAAGGCCATCCTCGCGGATCAGCCGCAAAAGACGGTCCTGCACCTCGTCGGCCAGCTTGCGTGGCCGAATGCTGTCGGGTTTATGCGAATCTGGTAAACTCATCATACCAGTTGCTAGCGCAAGCGCCCGCCTCTGCCAAGAGGCCCGCGGGGGTCAGATGTCCTGCGCCGCCTTCAGCCAGCCTAGCGTCGGCTCGGTCGGTCCGCCGGGCTTGTATTCCGCACCCAGCGGAACCGCCCAGCCCAACGCCGTCAAGTGCCTGTAGATGTGGGCAAAATTCACCTCGCCATGGTCCGGCGCGCCCCTGTCGGGCACCGCCGCGATCTGGATATGCCCGATCTTCGGCAGCAGCCGCTCCAGCCGATGGCTCAGGTCTCCTTCCATCAGCTGCACATGGTAGCAGTCGAACATGATCTTCAGGTTCTCCGCCCCCACTTCAGCCAGAATCGCCTCGGCCTGCGCGGTGGTGGACAAAAAATACCCCGGCGCGTCGTAATGGTTGATCGGCTCGATCAGGATGGTCTTGCCTAGCCCATCCGCCTTGCCACAGGCATAGCCCAGGGCCTTCACGAAGGTGTCGTGGTCGCCGCCGAACCCGGCCATCACGTGCACCTTCCCGGTGCCCGTGGCCTCGGCATAGTCCAGCGCCTGGTCGATCGCCGCGCGCGCCTCCGCCTCGCGCCCAGGTACGGCAGAAAATCCCATCTCGCCCTTCGCCGGATCGCCCCGCGAGGCATTGAGCCCCAGCATCTCGAGCCCCGTCTCCTCCAGCGCGGCCTTCACCTCCGTCGCGGGCACCGCATAGGGCCAGTGGCACTCCACCGCGTCGAACCCGGCCGCCCTGGCCGCACGGATCGCATCCGGCAACGGCAATTCGCTCCACAGAAACCCGAGATTGGCCGAAAACCTCATGCGTCCCACTCCAGGTTGAACTTGCTCACCAGCGCCTGCACCTGGCCCCCATCAAGGCCGCGCGCGCCCATGCCCCGCGTCATCAGCGCCAGCTTCGCCGTGGCCTCCAGCTCTTCCACCGCGTTGCAGGCGGCCTCCACGTCCTTGCCGGCCACCACCGGCCCGTGGTTGGCGAGCATCACCGCGCTTCGCTTGCCGGCAAGCCCGCGCACCGCTTCGCCCATTGCCGGATCGCCCGGCAGGAAGAAGGGCAGCAGCTTCACCCGGCCCAGCAGCATAACGCCGTAGGGCGTGAGCGGCGGAAGAAAATCCTCCTCGTCGGCCTCGAGCATCGAGAGCGCCACCGAATGACACGAATGCAGGTGCACCACCGCCCCCGCCGTGCCGCGCGTGTCGTAGAAGGCCGTGTGCAGCGGCATTTCCTTGGTCGGCTTGTCGCCATCCACGTGCGCCCCCGCCGCGTCGAACCGCGCCAGCCGCGCCGGATCGAGGCGGCCAAAGCTCGTGCCCGTGGGCGAAACAAGCAGCCCGCCATCCTCCGTCCGCGCCGAGATGTTGCCGGTCGAGCCATGGGTCAGCCCTCGGTCGAAGAGCGACTTCGCCAGAAGGCAGATCTGCTCCCGCAACGCAGCCTCGCTCATGCCAGCATCCCCAATGCATCGGCAAAAAAGCTCTCCCGCCCGAAGTTGCCGGACTTCAGCGCCAGCGCAATCTCCTGGCCGCCCGAAACACAACCGCACCAGGGCACGCCCGGCGCGATCTCTCGGCCCACGTCGAGCCGGGACACGCCCAGCGCCTTGGTCACCGCGCCCGAGGTTTCGCCCCCCGCCACCACGATCCGGCGCGCGCCCTGGTCGCGGGCCTGCACCGCCAGCGCGGCCAGTGCGGTCTCCACCACCTCGCCAGCCCGCCCGGTACCCAGCTCGCCCTGTGCCCGGCGCACCGCCTCCGGCTCTGCCGTGGCATAGATGATCGGCGCCTTGCCCATGTCCTGCCGCGCCAGCCAGTTCGACGCCGCGCCGTGGCCCTCTGCCGCCAGAACCAGCGGATCGAGCCTGAAGGCCGGGCCGCCATAGGCCGCCACCTGCGCCCGCGTCATGGCCGAGCAGCTGCCCGAGAGCACCACCGCCCCGGGCCCCACCTGCGCCACCGTAGCCTCGCGCGCGCTGTCATCGAGCAGACCCGCCTCGCGGTAGAGCGCCGGCAGCGGCATGGCCAGCGCGGAGCCGCCCGTCATCAGCGCCATGTCTCGGCCGGCGCGGGCGATCACCTCAAGGTCGGCATCCGCCACCGCGTCCACCACCACATGGGCCGGGGCCTGTGCGAGCGCCTCGGCCAGCGCCTCTGCCCCTCGCGCCACCGTGAGCCTGTCCACCAGACCCACCTCGCGCGTCACCTGCGGTGCGAGCAGCCGCATCAGGTTGCTGTCGCGCATCGGCGTCAGCGGATGGTCCTTCATCGGGCTCTCCGCCAAGGGCTGCTGCCCGACGAAAAGGTTGCCCATGAACACCGAGCGCCCGTTCTCCGGAAAGGCCGGGCAATACACCGTGCGCTCCGCGCCCAGCGCCGCCATCAAGGCCTCCGCCACGGGGCCGATGTTGCCCTGCGCCGTGGAATCGAAGGTGCTGCAATACTTCCAGAAGAACCGCTCCGCCCCGGTGCCGCGAAGCCAGTCGAGTGCCGTCAGCGCCTCCGACACGGCCTCGCTCACCGGCGCGGTCCGGATCTTCAGGGCGACCACCTCGAAGGGCGCATCGCTCTCGTCCCCTTCCGGCACGCCGATCCGCAGCGAAACCTTCGCCCCGCTCCTCGCAAGCAGGCCGGCCAGATCGGTCGCCCCGGTGAAATCGTCGGCAATCGCCCCAAAAATGGCCATGCTACTCCTCGTGAATTCCGTCCACCGTGAAGACCCCGCCCTGATACACCACCTGAGGCGCGTCGATGGCGGGCATCTCCTCCATCTGCTCCACAACGGCGCGATAATCTTCTGCCCGGTCCTGCGGCTCCCAGCCGAGGAATCCGACCTCGCGGTTGTCCCACCAGCCCGTCGCGTTGTTGGAGGCCCCGTAGATGATCGGGCAGCCCAGCTTGGGCGCGCGGAACACGCATTCGATCAGCCGCACGAAATCGTCGTAGCTCATCCAGCTCGCCAGCATCCGCCGATTCTTCGGCTCGGGGAAGCAGGAGCCGATCCGCACGCTTGCCGTCTCGATCCCGAACTTATCGTAATACATCGAGGCCATCGCCTCGCCGAAGACCTTGCTCACGCCGTAGAGCCCATCGGGCTTGGTCAGCGCATTGGCATCAAGCCGCGTGCTCTGTTTGTGAAAGCCCACAGCGTGGTTGGAGCTGGCAAAGATCACCCGGTTGCACCCGGTCTTCCGACAGGCCTCGTAGAGGTTGAACACTCCGTCTATGTTGGCGTTGCGGATCACCGACCAGGTATCCTCGATCGAGCGGCCGCCAAGGTGCACGATCCCGTCGCAGCCGCGCACCAGGTCCTCTACCGCGGCCTTGTCGCCAAGGTCGCACACCACGACCTCCTCGTTCTCTCCGGCCGGCGGCATGTCGACCACGTCAGAAAGCCTCAATGTCTTGGCCATATGCTTCAGACGGTCGCGGCAAACGGTGCCAAGGCCGCCCGCGGCGCCGGTGATCAGTAGTCGGTTCATCATGTCAGTCACTCCCTGTCGGTTTTATGCGCGTGGCGGGCGAGGAAGGCCAGAGCGGCCGCCGCAATTTCAGAGGTTTCCCCGTGGCCTGCATCGGGCTGGAGATAGGTCATGAGCCCTTCGCGCGGCAGCTTGGCAAGCGCAACATCGCGCGCGGGCTTCGGCGTGAGATGGTCGGCACCGCCATGCGCGTGGCAGCTGTGCCCCCCCGGATGCCGCCCCTTCCCGGCAGGAGACATGAAGCCACCCTCCGTCCGAGGCTCCGCCGGCCGCCTCTCCACCTGCGGCGCGAGTCTCATCAGGTGTAGCCGTAGGAGCCATCCGGCCGCACCGGCAGCTTCCGTTCCCAATGGATGTAGCGGTCGGTCGCAAGATAATCCTCGTCGATCTCCACGCCCCAGCCAGGCCGATCCGGCCGTAGCTCAAGGTGGCCATCCACCGGCATGTAGGGGTCCTTCACATAGCCCGCCGCATCACTGGCTTGCACCAAGTCGCGCGTCAGGAAGGCCGAAGTGCCCGGCAGCCGGTACTCGAGAATCTTGAAGTTGGGCTGGGCGGCGCAAAAATGCACGTTCACTGCTGTCGCCAGCGGCCCCATCGGGTTGTGGGGCGCGACGTTCACGTAATGCGCCTCGGCAATCGCCGCAATCTTGCGCATTTCCAGCAAGCCGCCGACGGCACAGATGTCCGGCTGGATGATGTCTGCACCTTTCACCCCGAGCAATCGGTTGAATTCGAAGCGGGAATAGAGGCTCTCGCCCGTGGCCAGCGGCACCTTCAGCTGCCGCTTCAGCTCGCCCCAGGCTTCGATATTCTCCATCCGCATCGGCTCTTCAAAGAAAAGGGGCCCAAAGGGCGCCAGAGCATTGCCTATGTCGATGGCCTGATAAGGCTCGAACAGCCGGGCATGGGCGTCAAAGGCAAACTCCGCGTCAGGGCAAAGTTCGCGCAGCTCCGCCACCCATTCAGCGGTCTTGCCCACCACCCGGTGCCAGGGCTCGGCATGAATGTCGCAGCGGTAGGGCGAGAGCTTGAAGGCGGAAAAGCCCCAGCGCTCCGAGTGCTCCGCCACATGGTCGCGCACCTGCTCGGCATCGGGGGCCGAATAGACCCCCTGATACACGCGCACCCTGTCGCGCACATGCCCGCCGAGCAGCTTGTAGACCGGCACGCCCAGCGCCTTGGCCGAGATGTCCCACAGCGCGTGGTCGATCCCCGCGATGGCCGCGAGCCCGAGCGCCCCGGGCGGAAAGCGGCTCTGTTGCAGAAGTTTCAGGATCAGACGCTCGATCCGCGTCGGGTCTTCGCCTTCGATCTGCAGGTAGAGATACTCCAGCAGCGGCGGCAACGCCCGGTCGGGCCCGTGGTTGTAACACTCGCCCCAACCCGTGATACCCTCGTCGGTATCGACTGCCACGATCACCCGCGGGCGATCTCCGTCGCGGCTCATGAAGCTCCGCAACCCGGTGATCTTCATCCAGCGAATCTCGCCTGCTCCACACCGCTCACGCCCAGTCCCGTCACCGCGAAGAGATTGCCATCCAGCGCATCGGGCATATCGGAACCGATGGAGGTGACGTAAAGAACGTCGAGGTTGCGGCCACCGAACATTGGCTTGGTCGGTCGCTCGATCGGCATGTCGATGATCCGGTCCACCTTGCCCTGCGGCGTGATCCGCACCAGTTGCGCGCCCGAAACGCCCGCCATCCAGTAGCAGCCATCTGAATCCACCGTGCCCCCGTCCGGCCGGCCGGCAACCTCGCGCGTGTCAAAGAAGACCCTGCGGTTCGTGGGGGTTCCGGTGTCGATGTCGTAGTCGCAGGCCCAGATGGTGCGGACCAGCGGGTTGCTGTCGGAGTAATACATCGTCGTCCCGTCAGGCGAGAAGGCGAGGCCGTTGGTGGTGTAGACCTTGTCGAAGAAGGGCGTGACCGAGCCGTTGATCGCGTAGCGGTAGAACTGGCCAATCTGCTCCGGTTCTCCCCCGTCCTTCATGGTGCCGGCCCAGAACCGCCCTTGCATGTCGGTGCCGCCATCGTTGAAACGGTTGCCGGGCCGGTCGCCCTCCGGGTCCGAGAGAAAGGTTTTCGTCGAGGTGTCGGTGTCATAGAGGTAGAAGCCCGACTTCGCCGCCACGATCAGCCCACCGGCGTCGCGCCGGGCAAGGCAGCCGACGGGTTCGCCGAAATCATGGATCTGGTCGCTGCCGTCCTCGCCGGTGCGGTGGATCTTTCCGCCGGAAATATCTGCCCACCAGAGCGCCTGGTCGCCCACGTCCCAAACCGGCCCCTCGCCAAGCTGCGCCCGGGCGGGCACGGCCACTTCAACCTTCACGCTCATTCTTCGCTCCCTCTGAATACACGCCGTTCCGATGCCTCGATATGCTCCGCCATCGCCGATCTTGCCGCCTGGGCGTCGCCTGCCGCGATCGCCTCGAAGATCTTGCGGTGTTCACCGCCCATCGAGATCTTGCCTTGCCGGTAGCCCGTCACGCCGAGGCTTCGAACGAACTTGCCGATGAAGAACATATGCGCCCGAAGCATCTGCAGGGTATCAACCAGGAACCTGTTGTCAGACAACTCGGCGATCCGTGTGTGAAACTGCGCATCCATCTCGATCGTCGACGTGCCTTCGCGCACGCTGTTCTCCATATCTTCCAGCATCGCCTCGAGCGAGGCAATTTCCTCCGGAGCGGCTCGCTCGGCAGCAAGCCCGGCACTCTCGACCTCTAGCACTTTGCGGAAGGCGATATAGGCCGCGATGTCGTCGATGCTCTGCAGCGGAGCAAATCCGCCCGCCTCGCCCTGGCCACCAGCGCTCACGAACGACCCGGCCCCCTGTCGTGACACGATCAGCCCGTCTTCACGCAACCTGGCCAGCGCCGCGCGAATCACCGGGCGCGACACTCCATGCTCCGCCGACAGGTCCTTTTCTGCCGGCAGCTTTCCTCCCAGAGTGTAGTGCCCGCTGCGGATCTGCCCGAGCAGCCGTTCGTAGACCTCGCCCTCCAGGCGCCGCGAGCTTGCGGCCTCTCCCCCGCCCGATGTGTCGTTGGCAATAGCGTTCATCAGCGAAAACTCCCGGATGCCGACTTAGCACTCGATCCGCAGGACAACATCACACAATTTGTTTGATAAGCTGTCGCCCGAATGGTGACGCAGGCACGCCGAGGCTCGGAAAGGCGATAGCACAGGGAGGAAAATCCAAGAGACCGGACTGGCGGTTCTCGTCTGTGGGCGCTCCTTCCGTGGGCGTCTCCGTGCCGCCACTCACTACGGTGGGGCGAGGCCCCTCCATGGCCGAAGCCGTTGTCGCGCGCAATCCGCCGCCCCTGACGCAACGGCGGGGTGATTGCCCCAACTGCGCCAGCGCGATGGGCAGGCACTGGCCGGGGCCGGACCTTTGGCCGGCCCAAGCTCTGACCGTCAATCGGGGAAGTAGGCGGGATGTTCGGCGCGCAGCCTTTCGAGGCGGCTGACGGTCTGGCTGAGGTGCTGGCGCACGGCACCGACGGCGGCCTCGGCATCGCCGGCGCGGAGGGCCTCGATGATCTCCTTGTGCTCGCGGATGATGCGCGTGACCTTGCCGGCATCCCACATGTCGAGCCGGCGGAGGCGGTTGAGGTGGCCGGAGCGAGAGCGGATCAGGCGATGCAGCCCGGCGTAGCCCGCGGCGGAGAGCAGCGCCTGGTGAAAGGCGTCGTCGATATCCTGGAACACCCCGATGTCGTCGCCGTTGGCCACCACCATTTCCTGCATGGAAACAAGGGTCTGGAGACGGGTCATGGCGCTTTCGTCGATGTTGGCGGCGAGCTTGCGGACAACCTCGATCTCGACTGCGCGGCGCAGGAAGTGCGCCTCTTCGATGTCGTTTGGGTTGATACGGGTCACCACCGTCTTGCTCTGGGGGAAGATATCGACCAGCCCCTCGGCCTCGAGCTTTTGCAGGGCATCCCGCAGGGGGGTCTGGCTGATGCCGTATTCGCGGGCCAGCTCGGAGCGGCCCAGAACGGTGTCGGGCGGGAGCTGCAGCGAGATGATGCGGCGGCGCAGCGAGGCCAGCGTGCGGCTGGACGCGGTCTGTGCCGCATCCTTCGTCTCGGAGCCGATTCCGAGGCGGGCGATCACATCTGCAAAGGCGCCCTGGTCGTTCATACTGGCGGTCATACTCCTGCAATTGGCCTATCAAACCAGCCTCCGACAGGCATTGCAACCTCGGAAGCACTAATATATCAGTTGCCGCGACACGAGCTCGAGACCGGGAGGAAGCGCCATGTCGTTCACTGAAGAGATCCGCGAACGCCTGATGGGCGTTTCCGTCGCCACCCTGGCCACCGCGCTCTACAAGCGCGGTTTGCGCAACCAAGTGCTCCAAGACGTGCGCCCGGTGGCCGCGAAGGGGCGCAACATGGTGGGGCCGGCGTTTACGCTGCGCTACATCCCGGCACGGGAGGATCGCAACACGCTGGCGGTTTTCCGCGATCCGAATCACCCGCAGCGGCAGGCCATCGAACAGTGCCCGGCGGGGCACGTGATGGTGATGGACAGCCGGAAGGACCCGCGGGCCGCATCATCGGGCGATATCCTTATCACCCGGCTAATGGTGCGTGGCGGCGCGGGCGTGGTGACCGATGGCGGATTTCGGGACGCGGGCACCATCGCCGGGCTCGACATCCCGGCCTATCACAACCGCCCCTCCTCGCCCACCAACCTCACCCTGCACGAGGCCATCGAGATCAACGGGCCGATCGGCTGCGGCGATGTGGCGGTGTTTCCGGGCGACGTGATCGTGGGCGATTACGACAGCGTCATCGTGATCCCTGCCGAGATTGCCGAGGAGGTCAGCGCGGAAGCCGTGGAGATGACCGCCTACGAGGATTTCGTGGTGGAACAGGTGAAGGGCGGCGCGACGATCATCGGCCTCTATCCGGCCACCAAGGAAGAGAACCTGGCCAAGTTCGAGACTTGGCGCAAAGAGAACAATCGCTGAGGACAAGCCAATGCTCGACAATCAAGACCTGAAGGCCCGGATCAAGACCGGGCTGCTCTCCTTCCCGGTCACGCCCTTTGGCGCGGATGGGGGCCTTGCTGCCGATCCGTTCCGCAAGCACCTGGAATGGCTCAGCGATTATCCCGTTGCGGGGCTGATCGTGGCGGGCGGCACGGGCGAGATGTTCTCGCTGACGCCGCAGGAGATCGTGGATGTGGTGAAGGTGGCCAAGGAGGCCCAGCCCGGACAGCCGATCATTGCCGGCTGCGGCTATGGCACGCGGGTGGCCTGCGAGATTGCCCGTGGCATCGAGGCCGCCGGCGGCGACGGCATCTTGCTGCTTCCGCATTATCTCATCAGCGCCCCGGCAGAAGGGATCGAGGCGCATATCCGCGCGGTCTGCAAGGCCACCAGCATGGCCGTGATCGTCTACAACCGGGGCCAGGCGCGGGTGACGGAGGAGATGATCGCGCGGCTGGCGGACGACTGCCCCAACCTGATCGGGTTCAAGGACGGGACCGGCGACATCGACACCGTGCGCCGGATCACCGTGCGCATGGGAGACCGCCTCAGCTACATCGGCGGGATGCCCACCCACGAGCTGTTTGCCCAGGCCTACCGGGGCGCGGGGATGCCGACATACTCGAGCGCGGTGTTCAACTTCGTGCCCGAGACGGCGCTGGAGTTCCACGCGGCCTTCACCGCGGGCGACGACGCCAAGTGCGAGCAGATGCTGCGAGATTTCTACTATCCCTTTGCCCGGATCCGCGACCGGAAGACCGGCTATGCGGTGTCTGCGATCAAGGCCGGTGTGCGGCTCAGGGGCTTCGAGGCGGGGCCGGTGCGGAGCCCGCTGACCGACCTGACCGAGGAGGAAATGGGGCTGATGGAGCAGCTCATCGCGGGCCGCAAGTAGATCGGCCGGCAGGGTTAACGGGGGGTCGGTGATTCGAAAAGCATCGATACACAACCCGTGCACAACCCATACACAACCCATGCATACGCGATTTGCGTTTTTTGTGGAGGGCCGCTTCGTTGCCGCAAGGCACGGCGGCCCTCCCCTTTGGTAAGGGTCTGGCCTTCCCGGGGAACGGAAAGGTTGCCGGATTTGGACCACTAATATATCAGTAAGGGAGTCGCGCGTGGTGGAGGCCAGAGACGCGGCCCATACGGTCAACTTGGGAGGAGACCTCATGACATTCGACAGACTGGTGACACCGGTCAGGGGATTGGCCCTGGCAGCCGCGGTGAGCGTGATCGGCACCGGCGCCATGGCAGCCGAAAAGACCCTGAAGATCCAGACCAGCTCGAACGCGAGCCACGCCTCGCTGGCCTACCTGAACGAAGAGTGGGTGCCGAAGCTGGAAGCCATGACCGGCGGATCGCTGGGCATCGAGTTTCTGCCGGTGGACGCGGTGGTGCCGCGCCGGGAAACCCCGGAGGCCATCGGCGTGGGCATCCTCGACGGCGACCTCACCTCGATCAACTATTTCGCCGGCATCGACCCGGCCTTCGCGCTGATGGGCGACCTGATCGCGGGCTATGACAGCGCCGACCAGATCCAGGCCTATTGCGCGCAGGGCGGCGGCAAGGAGATGCTGCAGAAGCTGATGGACACCCACTACCCCGGCGTGCACGTGGTGGGCTGCGGGGCCTATGCCCGCGAGGCCTTTGTCAGCAAGGTGCCGATCCGGGGCGTGGACGACTTCAAGGGCGTGAAGGTGCGCTCGCCGGAGGGGCTGGCGGCCGATGTGTTCAAGCGCCTGGGCGCGGCGCCCGTCTCGATGAGCGGCTCGGAGACCTATGGCGCACTGGAGAAGGGCGTGATCGACGCGGCCGACAACTCGGCCTATGCCAACAACGACGCCAACGGGATGCACAAGGTCGCCAAATACCCGATCTTTCCGGGGATCCACTCGACCCCGATCCTGCAGTTCACCGTGAGCCAGGCCGTCTGGGACGAGATGAGCGATGCCGAGAAGGTGGCGCTGGAGACCTGGTACCTGGCTGCCTACAACGGGCTGCGCACCTACTTCGACCGTCTCGACCGCCAGCTGGTCGCCCGCGACAAGGCCGCCGGTGAGCTGGAGGTCATCGACTGGCCGCAGGGGGAGCGCGACAAGATGCGCGTGGTGGCTCAACAGGCCTGGGAAGACTTTGCCAAGCAGTCCGAACTGGCCCGCGAAGTCTATGACAGCCACGTGGCCTTCATGAAGGAAGCCGGTCTGCTCTGAGGCGGACGGCAGGCCGCGCCGCCGGGAGGGGCGGCGCGGCGCACCTTTGATTTTCACGACATCGGGCAGGCGGGGAGCGAGGCATGTCGCAGGAGTATGAGGAGCGGCTGGAGCACGCGAACCTCGAGGTTTCGGGGCGGGTTCCGGAAGAGGACGAGGCGCCCGACGTGGCGATGGCCGATTACGGCCCGGTCGACCACTTCAGCCACCTGATGGGGCTCGGGGTTTCGACCTTCTATATCGTCGCGGCGCTGGCCACGCTCTACGAGGTGTTCTCTCGCTACCTGCTCAACGCGCCCACGCTCTGGGGCTTCGAGACGGTGATGGTGATGTGCGCCGCGGCCTGGATGCTTTCGGCGGGCTACGTCACCCTCAAGCAGCGCCATATCGCCATTACCGTGGTGCACTCGCTGGCCTCGAGGCAGACGCGGTGGTGGCTCGATCTCTTTGCCATCCTGGTGGGGATCGTCGCACTCTACATGCTGCTGACCGATGCCTCGATCCGGGCCTACGACTCGGTCGCGCGGCTGGAGAAGAGCGGCTCGGCCTTCAACTCGCCGCTGCCGATGATGATGAAGAGCCTGATGACCATCGGCGCGATGATGTATCTCGCGCAGCTCATGGTGAACCTGCATCGCCATCTCGTCTCGGGCTGGGCGAAGATGGTGGTGAAGGCGCTGGCCGTCTACTTCGTGATCTACTTCGTCGCGGCCTTTCTCGGCCACGGGCTGGGATGGAACCCGGCCTCGGCGGTGAGCGATTTCTTCGGGTCGATCGGCGCGGCGCTGGACCCGTCCAAGGCGCTGAACATGCGGGCGATGGACCTCGGCACGGTGTCGATGCTGATGGTGGTGATGCTGATCGCGCTGATGATGACCGGCATGCCGCTGGGGATCGTCACGCTGATCGTGTCGGTGATCATGGCGGTGGGTTTCTTCGGGCCGCGCGGGCTGTTTCTGGTGTCGTCCAACGCGGTGGGGCTGCTGGAGCACTACTCGCTCGTGGCGATCCCTTTCTTCGTGCTGATGGCCTCGATCCTGGAGCGGGCGGGGATTGCGGAAGACCTGTTTGACGCGATGAGCATCTTTGCCGGCAACCTGCGCGGCGGCGTGGCGGTGCAGACGACGGTGGTGGCGGTGATCCTCGCGGCCATGTCGGGGGTGATGGGCGGCGAGATCGTGATGCTGGGCCTGGTGGCGCTGCCGCAGATGTTTCGGCTCGGCTACGACCGCAAGATCGCGATCGGGCTGATCTGCGCGGCGGGTGCCCTGGCGACGCTGATTCCGCCGTCGATCATCATGATCGTCTATGGCCTCTCGGCCGAGGTGGGCATTGGCGATCTGTTCATGGCCGGCGCGATCCCGGGGATCATGCTGGCGGTGTTCTACGCGAGCTACGTGCTGGTGCGGGTGAACCTGAACCACAGCCTCGCGCCGACGGCGGCGGAAGTGGCGGCGATCACCGGGCGGGAGCAGAAGCTGACCCGGGAGCGGCTGGTCGCGGTGGTGCTCTGCATCGTCCTGATCGCCTCGGTCATGGGCTCGATCTACGGCGGCGTGGCCTCGGTGACGGAGGCCGCGGCGGTGGGCTGCATCGGGGCGCTGGTGGTGGCGGCGGTGCGCTTTCAGTTCAAGTGGGACGTGCTGAGCGCGGCCATGCTGGGCACGATGGCCACGGTGGGCACGATCATCTGGCTGGTGCTGGGCGCGGTCTCCTTCGTGGGCATCTTCAACCTGGTGGGGGGCGGCGAGTTCATGCGCTCGCTGTTCCTCGACCTCGGCCTGAGCGCGATGGGCACGGTGCTGGTGATGATGCTGATCCTGATGGTGCTGGGCACCTTCATGGAGTGGATCGCCATCGTGCTCATCACCGTGCCGGTCTTTGCCCCGGTGGTGATGACGCTGGCGCCGGAACTGGGGCTGACGGAGGACCAGGCGAAGATCTGGTTCGGCATCCTCTTCGTGATGAACATCCAGATCTACTTCCTGTCGCCGCCCTTCGGCCCGGCCTGCTTCTGGCTGAAGTCGGTGGCCCCGAAGGACGTGACCCTGCAGGAGATCTTCATCTCGGTTCTGCCCTTCATTGCGCTGCAAATCTGTGGCCTGCTGCTGGTGATGATGTTTCCGCAGATCGCCCTCTGGCTGCCCGAACTCTTGAACTGAGGAGAGACCCATGATCGGACGCGACTCTCATGACGACATCAACGGCTATGGCATATGGCCCTGGATCGGGGGCATCGTGCTGGCGGCCGTCATCATATGGCTGATGTTCACCTTCGCCCAACCCATCTCCTGAGGACCAAATGAAAAAGCCCGAAGACCTTCGCTCCGCCCGCTGGTTTGCGCCCGATGACCTGCGCTCGATGGGTCACCGCTCCCGTGCCCGGCAGATGGGGCTGGATGGCAACGACTGGGAAGGCAAGCCGATCATCGCGGTGATCAACACATGGTCGGACCTCTCGCCCTGCCACCACCACCTGCGCGACCGCGCAGAGTTCGTGAAGAAGGGGGTTTACCAGGCGGGCGGGATGCCGGTGGAGATGCCGGTGCAGAGTTTCAGCGAGCAGTTCCTGAAGCCCACTTCGATGCTCTACCGCAACTTCGGCGCGATGGAGGTGGAGGAGGTGCTGCGGAGCCACCCGATCGACGGCGCGGTGCTGCTGGGCGGCTGCGACAAGTCCACCCCGGCGCTGGTGATGGGGGCGATCAGCATGGGCCTGCCCTTCGTCTTCATGCCCGCCGGCGCGATGCTGCGCGGCAATTACGCAGGGCAGAAGCTCGGCTCGGGCACGGATGTGTGGAAATACTGGGACGAGCGCCGCGCGGGCACCATCGGCAAGGAGGAGTGGGACGGCGTGGAGGGCGGCATTGCCCGCAGCTACGGCACCTGCATGACCATGGGCACCGCCTCGACGATGATGAGCATTGCCGAGGGCTTCGGACTGTGCCTGCCCGGCGCCTCCTCGATCCCCGCGCCCGACGCGGGCCACAAGCGGATGGCGGCGGCCTGCGGGCGGCGTGCGGTGGAGATGGTCTGGGAGGACCTGACGCCCGAGAAGATCGTGACCTGGGAGGCCACGCGCAACGCGGTGCGGGTGGCGATGGCGACCGGCTGCTCGACCAACGCGGTCATTCACCTGCTGGCGATGGCGCGGCGGGCGGGGATTCCGCTCACGCTCGACGAGTTCGACGCGATCGGCCGCGAGGTGCCGGTGCTGGCCAACCTGCGGCCCTCGGGCGACACCTACCTGATGGAGGATTTCTTCTATGCGGGCGGGTTGCCTGCGTTGATGGCCGAACTCGGCGACAAGCTGGAGCTGGGCGCGATGACGGTGACCGGCAAGACCGTGGGCGAGAACATCGCGGGTGCGAAGAACTTCAATGACGATGTGATCCGGCCGTTGAGCAATCCGGTCTACCATGAGGGCTCGCTGGCGGTGCTGAAGGGCAACCTTGCGCCCGATGGCGCGGTAATCAAGCCCGCTGCCTGCAACCCGGACTTCTGGCAACATCGCGGGCCCGCGCTGGTGGCCGACAGCTACGCCGAGCTGAAGGAGATCATCAACGACGAAGACCATCCGATGACGCCCGACACCGTTCTGGTGCTGCGCAACGCCGGTCCGCAGGGCGGGCCGGGGATGCCGGAGTGGGGGATGCTGCCGATGCCCAAGGCGCTGCTGAAGCAGGGCATTCGGGACATGGTGCGCATGAGCGACGCGCGGATGAGCGGCACGAGCTACGGGGCCTGCGTGCTGCATATCGCGCCCGAGGCCTATGTGGGCGGGCCGCTGGCGCTGCTCAGGACGGGCGACATGGTGGTGCTGGATATTCCGGGGCGAAAGCTGGAGATGGAAGTGTCGGACGAGGAGCTGGCCGAACGGCGCAAGGCCTGGCAGGCCCCTGCCCCGCGCTACGAGCGCGGCTATGGCCAGATGTTCAGCCAGCACATCGAACAGGCCGACAAGGGGTGCGACTTCGATTACCTGCGCACCGATTTCGGTGCCCCGGTGCCGGAGCCGGAAATCAACTAGGAGGTGGGCATGAGCCGGGTGCACGAGGCGCTGGCCGGGATTTCGGGCATTCTCGTCACGCCCTATGGGCCCGATGGCGAGATCGCGCCGGAGCGGCTGGTGCCGGTCATCGACCGGGCCGTGGGCGCGGGCGTGGACATTCTCGTGGTCAACGGGAACACGGGCGAGTTCTACAGCCTGGAGGAGGCCGAGGCGGCGCGGATGTGCTCTTCGGTCGTGGAGATGGTCGACGGCCGCGTGCCGGTGTTTGCGGGCATCGGGCGGAGCATCCGCGAGGCGGAGCGGGCCGCGAGGCACGCGGCAAGGGCCGGCGCGGATGCGCTGATGATTCACCAGACACCCGACCCCTTCGTGAGCCCGCGCGGCTATGCCGATTACGTGAAGCGCGTGGTGGAGGCGGGCGGCGGCCTGCCGGTGATGCTCTATCTGCGCAACGACGGGATGGGGCCCAAGGCGATTGCCGAGATCTGCGCGATCCCCGGCGTGGCGGGGGTGAAATGGGCGACGACCAACGCGCTCAACCTCTCGCGGGCCATCGCGGAGAGCCCGGAGGGAGTGATCTGGGTCGCGGGACTGGCCGAGGTTTGGGCGCCGCCGATGTATGCGATGGGCGCGCGGGGGTTCACCTCCGGGCTGATCAACGTGTGGCCGGAGCGCTCGGTGGCGATCCGGGATGCGCTGGCGGCGGGGGAGTACTCCGGGGCCGGGCGGCTGATCGAGGGGATGCGGGTGTTCGAGGACATCCGCGCCGAGGAGATGGGCGGCACCAATGTGACCGGCGTGAAGGCCGCGCTGGCCCTGCAGGGGCTGGACTGCGGAGCGTGCAGGCCGCCAGGGGCATCGGCCCTGACCGAGCGGCAGGCGGCGGATTTGCGGGGCTTCATGCAGGAGGCGGTGTTGCTGTGAGCGAGGTGATGGAGAAGTCGCCGGTGATCCGGCTGGACGCGGCCGACAACGTGGCCGTGGCGCGGGTGGAGATACCCGCCGGGACGGCGGTGGCGAGCGAGGGCGTGACCGCGTTGCAGGACGTGCCGCTGGGCCACAAGATCGCCACGCGGGCGATTGCCAGGGGCGAGCCGGTGCTGAAATACGCCACCATCATCGGGTTCGCGGGAGAGGACATCGCGCCCGGGACCTGGCTGCACTCGCACAACGTGCTGGTTGACGATTTTCAGAAAGACTACCGGTTTTCAGCGGATTACGTGGAGGCGCAGGTGCTGCCCGAAGAGGAGCGCGCGAGGTTCATGGGGATCCGGCGCAAGGACGGGCGGGTGGGCACGCGCAATTACATCGGCATCTTCATCACGGTGAACTGCTCGGCCACGGTGGCGCGGAAGATCAGCGCGTATTTCGACGAGGAGCGGCTGGCGCAATGGCCGAACGTCGATGGCGTGGTGGCCTTTGTTCACCAGCAGGGTTGCGGCATGGAGATGACCGGCGAGCCGATGGACCTGCTGCGGCGGACGCTGGCGGGATACATCCGGCATCCGAACACCGCCGGCGCGCTGGTGTGCTCGCTGGGGTGCGAGCGGAACAACCTGGGCGAGTTCTTCGCGGGTGAGAGCCTGGAGAGCGGCAAGATGTTGCGGGCGATCACCATGCAGCATGTCGGCGGCACGGCGGCGGCGGTGGAGGAAGGCAAGCGGGTGATCCGCGAGATGCTGGACGAGGCCAATGCGATTGAACGGGAGCCAGTAAGCGCCGAGCACCTGATGGTGGGCCTGCAATGCGGCGGGTCTGACGGGTTTTCTGGCCTCAGTGCGAACCCGGCGCTCGGCAAGGCAGTGGATATCCTGGTGCGGCACGGGGGCACGGCGATCTTGAGCGAGACGCCGGAGCTCTATGGCGTGGAGCACACGCTGACCGCGCGGGCGAAGACGCCGGAGGTGGGGCAGAAGTTCATCGAGCGGATCAACTGGTGGCTGACGTACAACGAGGGCCGCGATGTGCAGATGAACGGGCGGGTGAGCCCGGGCAACAACGCGGGCGGGCTGGCCAACGTGATCGAGAAGAGCCTGGGCGGCTCCAAGAAGGGCGGCTCGACGGGGATCAACGCGGTGTATGAATATGCCTGGCCGGTGCTGGAGAAGGGGCTCGTGATCATGGACACGCCGGGCTACGACCCGGTGAGCGCGACGGGCCAGATCGCGGGCGGGGCCAACCTGGTGTGCTTCACCACCGGGCGGGGCAGCTGCTTTGGCTCGATGCCCGCGCCCACGATCAAGCTGGCGACCAACACGCCGATGTATGCCCGGATGACCGGGGACATGGATGTGAACTGCGGCACGGTGATCGACGGCGACAGGACGCTGGACGAGGTGGGGCAGGAGATTTTCGAGAAGATGCTGGCGGTGGCCAGCGGCGAAAAGTCGAAGAGCGAGGCGCTGGGTGTGGGCGAGGAGGAGTTTGCGCCCTGGCCGATCGGCGTGACGGGGTAGCCGGGGCGAAGATCGCCCACAGGCGCTGATGAGCCTGGCTGGCCGGGGGGGCGCTCGTCCGCCCTTCGAGGCGTCCTCGCGGGGGGCGCGACCTAGAGGATCACCTGCGGTTCGGGGAGGCCGGCCACTCCGGCGGGGGCCGCATAGGTCACGCCCTGCTTGCCATCCTTCTTCATCCCGCCGCAGGCGCTTGTGACGTAGAGCGTCGTCAGGCCCTCGCCGCCAAAGGCCGGGCAGGTGGATTTCTCTCCGTCCACCTCGATCACGCGGTCGGCGGTGCCGTCGGGCAGGTAGCGCACCACGCGGCCCGCGCCCCATTGGGCGTTCCAGAGCGCGCCTTCGCTATCCACCACGGAGCCGTCGGGGTAGAGCCCCTCGGCGCTGAGGTCCACGAAGACCTCCGGCGCGCCGGAGGGCCAGCCTTGGGCATCCAGGGGCGTGCGCATGATCTGGTGGGTCGGGGTATCGGACCAATAGGCGGCGCGGCCGCCGGGCGCGAAGCAGATGGAGTTGCTCACGGTGATGCCGTCGTAGAGCTGGCGCAGCTCGCCCCTGTAGTAGCGGTAGATCGCGCCTGCGCCCTTCTCCTCCGTCTTGCCCATGGTGCCGATCCAGAAGCCGCCCATCGGGTCGGCACGGCCGTCGTTGGAGCGGGTCACCGGGTTGTCGGCCTCGAGCGCGGCCACGTCCTCGCGCAGGCCTGTGTCGAGATCGAAGGTGAAGAGCCGGGTCTCGGAGGCGATGAGCAGGACATCTTCGGAGAGCCAGCCGGCGGCGGAGACCAGCTCGGGGAAGGTCCACTCGTGCGGGCCTTCGTCAGTCTGGGTCAGCAGGCGGGCATCGAGGATGTCGAACCAGAAGAGCTGACGGCGGAGCGGGTGCCAGAGCGGGCCTTCGCCGAGGCGGCAAGCGCGGGTGTCGAAGACGGTGCTCATGGCTGCGCCCCGGGCATGGCCGCGTCATAGGCGGCGGTGATTTCGGCGGCCTTTTCGGCCACCTGCGCCGGGGTATCGCCGGGTTTGTAGAGCGCGGAGCCGATGCCGAAGCCCGACACGCCGGCCGCAGCCCAGTCGGCGAAGTTGGCGGGCCCCGCCCCGCCGACGGCCAGCACCTCGGTGCCTGCGGGCAGCACGGCGCGCATGGCCTTGAGCCCCTCGGGGCCGAGCAGCGAGCCGGGAAAGAGCTTGAGGCCGGTGGCACCGTGGCGGAGCGCGGTGAAGGCCTCGGAGGGGGTCATGATGCCGGGGTAGGAGAGCAGGCCTGCGGCAACACTGGCGTCGATCACGGCGGGGTTGGTATCGGGCGAGACGATGAGGCGGGCGCCGGTGGCGGCGACATCGGCGACCTGTTCGGGTGTCAGCACGGTGCCCGCGCCGATCACCGCCTCGGGGAAGGCCTGCACCATCCGGGCGATGGAGGCGAGCGGGTCGGGCGAGTTGAGCGGCACCTCGATCTTGCTGATGCCTGCGGCGACCAGGGTTTCGCCGATGGCCAGGGCCTCGGGCGGGGTCAGGCCGCGGAGGATGGCGACGATGTTGCGGGTCATGGGCGGCTCCGGTGCAGCGTCAGGCGAGGGCCATGCGGGCGGCGGTGAGGCCGGCCAGCGCGAGGTTTTCGCCATCGTGGATTTCGGGGGCGAGGCCCTGGGCGGCGAGGGCCTTGGCGTAGGGTTCGGTCAGGAGCGGGCCGCCGATGAGGGCGACGCGCTGGCCGAGCCAGTAGGGGCGCGCGGCGGCCAGTTCGAGGCCGATGAGCGTGCCGGACAACCGCGCGCGGGCGGTGCCGGGCGCGAGGCCGGTGAGCAGCGAGGCGGCGCGGAGGGAGAAGAGCGAGGAGGCCAGCCGCTCGGGGCGCGACATGGCCACGGCGGCGGCTTGCGCGAAGGCGGACTCGTCCCAGCCCTCGCCGTGAAGCGCGTGGCGCAGCACCGATTGCGAGGAGAGCAAGGAGAACAGCTCGCCGGTCATGAAGGTACGGAAGCTGACGATCTCTCCGGCGGAGACATGGACCCATTTGGAGTGGGTGCCGGGCAGGCAGAGGATGCCGTCGAACGCAGGGTTGCCGGCGAGGAAGCCTGCGACCTGGGTTTCTTCGCCGCGCATCACGTCGGCCGGGTCGGATTGAGAGACGCCGGGCAGGATGCGGACGCGCAGGCGCGGGTCGTCGGTGGGGGCGCTGACAGGCGGGAGGCCTGCGGGCTTGCAGGGGGCGGCGGCGTAGGGCGCCTCGACCCAGCCCTGCCGGGCCCCGGCCATGCCGCAGATCAGCACGTCGGTGGCGTGGCGGCCGAGCCAGGGCTCGGCCAGCTCGAGGAGGACGGGCTCGTAGCCGGAGGGGTCCAGCTTGCCCATGCCCTTGTTGCTGGAGGCGCGACCGATGACCTCCCCCTCCGGGCCGATGGCCCAGAGGCGCAGGTTGGAGGTGCCCCAGTCGGCCGCGATCCAGCTGGCAATCATGCGCCTTGCAGGTCCTGCGGCAAGATCGCGTCGGGCATGTTCTGGTAGCAGACAGGCCGCAGGAAGCGACGGATCGAGAGCGTGCCCACCGAGGTGGCGCCGAAGTTGGTGGAGGCGGGATAGGGGCCGCCGTGGACCATGCTGTCGGCCACCTCGACGCCGGTCGGGAAGCCGTTGACCAGCAGGCGGCCGGCCTTGCGCTCGAGGATCGGGATCAGCGCCCTGGCGCGCTCGGTGTCGCCATCATCCATGTGGATCGTCGCGGTGAGCTGGCCTTCGAAGCCCTTCGCCAGGGTCTCCATGTCGTCCTTGCCATTGACCCGGACGACGAGACCGAGGGGGCCGAAGACCTCCTCGCCGAGCGCGTGGTCCTGCAGGTAGGCCTCGGCGTCGGTCTCGTAGAGGTTGGGGGAGGCGTTGCGGCCCTCGTCCTCGTTGGTCAGCAGGGGCTGCACGGCGTTGCGGCCGTCGAAGCGGGCCTTGCCGTCCTTGTAGGCCTGGGCGATGCCGTCGGTGAGCATGGTCTGCGGGGCGGCCTTGGAGAGGGCCTCCTTGGCGGCGGTGACGAAGGCGTCACCGGCCTCGCCCTTCTCGACCACGGCGATGCCGGGGTTGGTGCAGAACTGGCCCGCACCCATGGTGAGCGATCCGGCCCAGCCCTCGCCCATGGCCTTGCCACGGGCCTTGGCGGCCTCGGGGAGCACGAACATCGGGTTGACCGAGCCCAGCTCGCCGAAGAAGGGGATCGGCTCGGGGCGCTGGGCGCAGAGGTCGAAGAGCGCGCGACCGCCGCCGAGCGAGCCGGTGAAGCCCACGGCCTTGATCAGCGGGTGCTGGACCAGCGTGGTGCCCACATCGCGCTTGCCGCCCTGGATGAGGGAGAAGACGCCGGGGTGGATGCCGCACTTCCGGATCGCGGCGTCGATGGCCTGGGCCACGATCTCGCCGGTGCCGGGGTGGGCGGAGTGGCCCTTGACGACCACCGGGCAGCCCGCGGCCAGCGCGGCGGCGGTGTCGCCGCCCGCGGTGGAGAAGGCGAGCGGGAAGTTCGACGCGCCGAAGACCGCCACCGGGCCGATCGGACGCTGGACCATCTTCAGGTCGGGGCGGGGCAGCGGCGCACGGTCTGGCAGGGCCTTGTCGTGGCGCACGTCGAGGTGCTTGCCCTCGCGGATGTGGCTGGCGAAGAGGCGGAGCTGGCCGGTGGTGCGGCCGCGCTCGCCCTGGAGGCGGGCCTCGGGCAGGCCGGTCTCGGAGGTGCCGATTTCGGTGATCTCGTCGGCGCGGGCCTCGATCTCGTCGGCGATGGTGTCGAGAAAGGCCGCGCGGGCCTCGCGGGAGGAGTAGCCGTAGGTCCAGAACGCCTCTTCGGCGGCCTCGCAGGCCTTGTTCACCAGCTCGGGCGTGCCGACGGGGTAGTCGAAGGCCTCGCCATGAGCGGGCTCACTCTTGAAGGTGCCGTTGCCGTCGAGCCATTCGCCGGCGATCAGGTGTTTTCCCTTGGGGGTAAAGCTCATGGGTCTCCTCACTTGCCCCATTTCAGGGCGATCAAATCGAGTTCTTTTGCGAGTTGCAGCAGGCGTGACCTGGTGCGCTGCGACATGGGTTTCAAGGGGTGGCGGACGTGGTCGGAGCCGATCACGCCGCCCTCCATCATCACCGTCTTGGCGGCGCGGAGGCCGCATTGGCGGTTTTCGTGGTTGATCAGCGGCAGGCAGCGTTTCCAGCCTGCCAGCGCGGCATCGAGATCGTCGGAGCGGTAGTTGGCGACGATCGGGCCGATCAGCTCGGGCTGCAGCGCCGAGGTCATGGTGCCGGTGCAGCCTGCGTCGAGGTCGGCCAGCAGGGTCACGGCCTCCTCGCCGTCGAAGGGGCCGACGATGTGCTCGCCGCCCTGTTCGATCAGGGCTGCCAGCTTGTCGGCGGCAAAGGGGGTCTCGATCTTGAAGTAGGACACATGCTCGATTTCGCGGGCCATGCGGACCAGCGTGGGCACCGGCAGGGAGACGCCGGAGAGCGGCGCGTCCTGCACCATGATCGGGATGGAGATGGCATCGGAGACGGCCTGGAAATGCTCCATGATCCCGGCCTCGGCGGGCACGAGGCCCACGCCGTGGTAGGGGGGCATCATCATCAGCATGGAGGCGCCGAGGCTCTCGGCATATCTGGCGCGGTCCACCACGATCTGCGTGGAGAAATGCGAGACGGTGACGATCACCGGCACGCGGCCCGCGACATGCTCGAGGCTGACGCGGGTGAGCAGGGCGCGCTCCTCGTCCGACAGCACGAACTGCTCGGAATAGTTGGCGAGGATGCAGATGGCATCCACCCCCTGGTCGATCATGCAATCGAGGACGCGGCGCATCCCCTCTTCGTCCACGGCGCCTTCAGCGGTGAAGGGCGTGGGCGCGACAGGGAGGATTCCGGTAAGCGGGCTTTGCATGGGCTGTCCTTACGTCAGATGCGGGTGACATGAAACCGGGAAACCTGCCGGTAGGTCTGGCCCGGGTTGAGGGTGATCTGGGGATAGTCCGGGTGGTTGGGCGCGTCGGGCCAGTGCTGCGGCTCGATGGCCACCCCGGCGTGGGGGCCGTAGGGCTTGCCGGTATGGCCGGGGGCCTCGGAGTTGAGGCCGGAGCCGTCATAGACCTGCAAGCCGGGCTCGGTGGTGTCGATCTCCAGTTGCAGGCCGGCGGCGCGGAGGGTGCAGGCCGGGCGCATGACCGTGCCCGGATCGCGCAGGCAGAAGTTGTGATCGAGCCCAGGCGCGTCGGTGGCCATGGTGATGGCGCGGGGCTGGCGGAAATCGAACCGGGTGCCGGCGAGGGGGGCGGGGCCGTTCTGCGGGATCTTGTGGGCATCGACGGCGAGGTAGCTGTCGGCATCCACCTGCAGCGTGTGGCCGTCGAGCGTGGGGGTGCCGTCGAGGTTCCAGTAGCTGTGGTGGGCGATGTTGCAGAAGGTGGGGGCGTCGGTGGTGCCGGTGATCTCCAGCGTCAGCGCGCCCTCGGCATCGAGGCTGTAGGTCGCGGTGAGGGCGAGGTTGCCCGGGTGGCCGCCCTGCCCGTCGGCCAGGGTGACGGCGAACCGCGCGGAGGTGGCGCTGGCCTCGGCGAGCTGCCAGTTGATGTAGCCGCAGCCGTCGGAGCCGCCGTGGAGTGCGGTGCGACCCTCTTCGTTGGTCTCGAGCTGCAGGGTGGTGCCGTTGAGCGGCGCGCGCCCGCCCGCGATGCGGTTGGCGGCGCGGCCCACGATGGCGCCGTAATTGCGCATACGGGTGCGGTAGGGCTCGAAGACCGGGGAGCCGAGGACGAGGCTGTGCTCGATGCCGTCAAGGCGGAAGTCCTGAAGGGTCGCGCCCCAGGTCATGACCCGGGCCGTGGCGGGGCCGTTCTGCAGGGTGACGATCTCGACCACGTCGCCCTCGGGGGTGGTGGCGAAGATCTCTCGGTTCTCATCGGGGGTCATTCGTGGAAAGGCTCCGTAAGGCTGCGGTGTCCGAGGGTGAAGGCATCGGCGACATGGCGCATGGGCGCAAGGTCCATGTCGATCTCGCCGCGGGCGACCAGGCGGGCGAGATTGGCGTAGAGGCGCGGGTATTCGCCCTTGAGCGCGTCGGCGTCCTCGCCCTGTTCGCTGCCGTCGATCTGGAGCCGCGCGCCGCCGTCGAGCAGCTTGAGGGTGCCTTGGGTGGTTTCGGCCTCGATCTCCCAGGTCTGATCGCCGGTCTGGCGCCAGTCGAACACCATGTCGACCTGCGCCGTGGGGTGGGCGAAGGCGAGCTGGGCACCGATCGGGGCCTGGCAGTTCTCGGGCACCTCGAGCGTGGCGGCGGTGAGGTGGATCGGGTCGGGGAGGATCTCGGTCACGATGGAGAGGGCGTTGATACCCGGGTCGAAGACGCCGAGCCCGCCGGGCTGCCAGATCCAGGCCTGGCCGGGGTGCCAGCGGCGCACGTCTTCCTTCCAGGTGACGGTGAAGCGGGTGAGCTTTTTGTCGGCCAGCCATGCCTTTGCGGCGGGGACCATGGCGGCCTCGCGGCTGTGCCAGGAGGCATAAAGGGTGACGCGGTGCTGGCGGGCGAGCGCTTCGAGCGTGTGGCACTCGGAGAGAGTCGCGCCCGGGGGCTTTTCGAGCATCACGTGGCGGCCTGCCCGGATGGCCTCGGCCGCGAGGGCAAAGCGCGGCACGGGCGGGACGCAGAGCGAGACGACGCGGATCTCGGGGTGGGCGTCGAGCATCTCGGAGAGCTGCGTGTAGGCGGCGACACCCTCCACCGTGCCGTGGCGGGAGACGGTGGCGGCGAGCTCCCAATCGGGAGAGGCCGCGATGGAGGGCACGTGCTGATCCACCGCGATCTTGCCGATGCCGACGAGGGCGATTTGCATGATGGTCTCCTTGGGTGGTGGGAAGATTGCCCCCGGAAGGGGAGCAGATTGCCCACTCTGCTAGTGCGAGTCTCTGCCGACGTCGTTGCCCCGGCAGCCTTGGAGGAAATCGAGATCCGCCCCCGTATCGGCCCCCATGACGTGCTGCTGGTGCAGCCAGGCGTAGCCCGACTTCGGCTGCTCGTGGGTGGGCGTCCAGGCCGAGAGGCGCTCGGTGAGTTCGGCCTCGGGGATATCGAGGTGGAGGCGGCGGTTCGCCACGTCGACCTCGATCATGTCACCGCTCCGCACCACCGCGAGCGGGCCACCGGCGGCGGCTTCGGGAGAGGTGTGGAGGATCACGGTGCCATAGGCGGTGCCCGACATGCGGGCATCGGAGATGCGGACCATGTCGGTGATTCCCTTCTTCAGCACCTTGGGCGGCAGGCCCATGTTGCCGACCTCGGCCATGCCGGGATAGCCCTTTGGGCCGCAGTTCTTCATCACCATGATGCAGGTCTCGTCGATGTCGAGCGCATCATCGTTGATGCGGGCCTTGTAGTCGTCGATATCCTCGAACACCACGGCGCGGCCCTTGTGCTGGAGCAGCGACGGCGTGGCGGCGGAGGGCTTGAGCACCGCGCCGCCGGGGGCGAGGTTGCCCTTGAGCACGACGATGCCGCCCGATTGGGTGAGGGCCTTTTCGGCAGGGAGGATCACGTCGTCGTTGTGGTTGACGGCGTCCTTAACCTCGTCCCAGATCGCGCCGCCGGAGACGGTGAGCGCCTCGCGGTGCAGCACGCCGGCCTCGCCGAGGCGCTTGAGCACCACCGGAAGGCCGCCGGCGTAGAAGAACTCCTCCATCAGGTATTTGCCGGAGGGCATGAGGTTGACGATGGTGGGGATGTCGCGGCCGCAGCGGTCCCAATCCTCGAGCGTCAGGTCCACGCCGCAGCGGCCGGCCATGGCGAGGAGGTGGATCACCGCGTTGGTGGAGCCGCCAATGGCGGCGTTGGTGCGGATGGCGTTTTCGAAGGCCTGCTTGGTCATCACGTCGGAGGGCTTCAGGTCGTCCTTCACCATCTGCACGATGCGGCGGCCGGAGAGCTGGGCCATGACGCGGCGACGGCTGTCGACCGCCGGGATGGCGGCGTTGCCGGAGAGGGCCATGCCGAGGGCCTCGGCCATGGAGGCCATGGAGGAGGCGGTGCCCATGGTGTTGCAGGTGCCGGTGGAGCGGGACATGCTTTGCTCGGCCTCCAGGAACTCCTCCTGGGTCATCTTGCCGGCCTTCACATCCTCGGAGAACTTCCACAGGTGGGTGCCGGAGCCGACGCGCTCGCCCTGAAAGTAGCCGTTGAGCATGGGGCCGCCGGTGACGACGATGGCGGGCAGGTCGACGGAGGCGGCGCCCATCATCAGCGAGGGGGTGGTCTTGTCGCAGCCGACCATGAGCACGCAGCCGTCGATCGGCTGGCCTCTTATCGTTTCCTCGACGGCCAGGGCCGCGAGGTTGCGGAACATCATGGCGGTGGGGCGGTAGGTGTTCTCAGACGCCGAGAACACCGGCACCTCGACCGGGAAGCCGCCGGCCTCCCAAACCCCGGCCTTGACCTTTTCGACCAGCTCCTTGACGTGAGACCCGTTGCAGGGGGTCAGCTCGGACCAGGTGTTGAGGATGCCGATGACCGGGCGGCCATCGAAGAGGTCATGCGGGTAGCCCTGGTTCTTCAGCCAGCCGCGATGGTAGATCGTGTCGCGGGAGTTGCCGCCATACCAGTGCTGGGAGCGGAGCTTGCGGGGCCATTCGGCGGGTTGGAAGGTCATGTCTCAGCCCTGCTTGGATTTGTTGTAGACATCGAAGAGCACGGCGGCGAGCAGCACAAGGCCCTTGATGACCTGCTGGTAGTCGATGCCGATGCCCATGATCGACATGCCGTTGTTCAGCACGCCCATCAGGAAGGCGCCGACCACGGCGCCGACGATCTTGCCAACGCCGCCCGACATCGACGCACCGCCGATGAAGACCGCCGCGATCACGTCGAGCTCGAGCGCGAAGCCGGCCTTGGGCGTGGCGGTGTTGAGGCGGGCGGCGTAGACGAGGCCCGCGATGGCCGCCAGCACGCCCATGTTGGCGAAGGCGAGAAAGGTGAGCCGCTCTGTCTTGATGCCCGAGAGCTTGGCGGCCTTCTCGTTGCCGCCAAGGGCGTAGACCCGCCGCCCGATGGTGGTTTGCTCGGTGACGAAGGCGTAGATCACCGTCAGCACGCCCATGGTGATGAGCACGTTGGGCAGGCCGCGGAAGGTGGCCAGCTTGTAGCAGATGAAGATCAGCGCGGCGGAAACGATCAGGTTGCGGGCGATGAAGAAGGCACGGGGCTCGTCCTCGATGCCGTAGGCCTTGTTGCGGGCGCGGGTGCGCATGCCGAGCCAGGTGATGATGCCCGCGGCGACCACCCCGGTGAGCAGGGCCAGCACGTTGACCTGCCGCGCGCCGAAGACCCCGGCGAGGCTTTCGCCCAGCGCGGCGGGGAAGGGATCGGGGATGAAGCCGTTTGCGATGACCTGGAATTCACGCGGGAAGGGGCCGACGGACTGGCCTTCGAGCAGCCAGAGCGAAGCGCCGCGAAACACCAGCATCCCGGCCAGGGTCACGATGAAGCTGGGCACTTTCCAATAGGCGACCCAGTAGCCCTGCGCCGCCCCGATCAGCCCGCCCGCGACGAGGCAGATCAGGCCGGTGACATAGAGGTTCCAGCCCCAGTTGACGATCATCACCGCCGCCAGCGCGCCGATGAAGCCCATGACGGAGCCGACGGAGAGGTCGATGTTGCCCGAGACGATCACCACCAGCATGCCCAGCGCCATGATGATGATGTAGCTGTTTTGCAGCATCAGGTTGGTGATGTTCACCGCGCGGAACAGGGTGCCTTCGGTCACGATCTGGAAGAAGACCATGATGAAGATGAGCGCGAAGAGCAGGCCGTATTCGCGCAGGTGGCTCTTCAGGTAGGAGCCGATGCTCTTGCGTTCATGGGTTTCGGAGTCTTCTGCGAGTGCCATTTCTCTTCCCTCAATCGGTCACGATGAGCGACATGATGCGCTCCTGGCTGGCCTCTTCGGCGGTGAGTTCGCCGACCAGCTCGCCTTCGTTCATCACATAGATGCGGTCGCACATGCCGAGCAGTTCGGGCATTTCCGACGAGATCATGATGACCCCCCTGCCCTGCGCCGAAAGCTCGTTGATGATGCCGTAGATCTCGAACTTCGCGCCCACGTCGATGCCGCGGGTCGGCTCGTCGAGGATGAGCACCTGCGGCTCGGCGAAGAGCCATTTGGAGAGCGCGACCTTCTGCTGGTTGCCGCCCGAAAGGTTCATCACCGTCTGGAACACCGAGGGCGTGCGGATGTTCATGGCGCGGCGGTACTTTTCGGCGACCTTGGTCTCTTCGGCCTCGTTGAGCACGCCGGCGCTGGAGACCTGCGGAAGGTTGGTCAGCGTGATGTTGCGCTGGATGTTCTCTTCGAGGATCAGGCCCAGGCTCTTGCGGTCCTCGGTAACGTAGGCGAGCCCGGTCTGGATGGCGCGGGGGACGGTGGAGGTATCGACGGGCGTGCCGCCGATCTCCACGCTGCCCGAGATGTTGCGCCCGTAGCTGCGCCCGAAGATCGACATGGCCAGCTCGGTGCGCCCCGAGCCCATGAGGCCGGCGATGCCCACCACCTCGCCGGCGCGTACGGTGAGATCGGCGTTGCGGATGACCTGCCGGTCGCTGTGCTCGGGGTGCCAGACGTTCCAGCCCTTGACCTGCATCAGCACGTCGCCCGCGCGGCGGGTGCGCTCGGGGTAGCGGTGGGCCATGTCGCGGCCGACCATGTCGCGCACGATGCGGTCTTCGGTGATGCCGCCCTCGCGGGCGTCCATGGTGGAAACCGTGGTGCCGTCGCGGATGACGGTGACGGTATCGGCCACGCGGCGGACCTCGTTCAGCTTGTGGCTGATGATGATCTGGGTGACGCCCTGGGCCTTCAGCTCCAGCATCAGGTCGAGCAGGGCCTGGCTGTCGGACTCCGAGAGCGCGGCGGTGGGCTCGTCGAGGATCAGCAGGCGGACCTCCTTGGAGAGGGCCTTGGCGATCTCGACCAGCTGCTGTTTGCCGACGCCGATCTTGTCGACCATAGTGGTGGGCGGCTCCCTGAGCCCCACCTTGCGCAGCAGTTCCTCGGTGCGGCGGTTGGTCTCGCGCCAGTCGATGACGCCGCCCTTGCTGCGCTCGTTGCCGAGAAACAGGTTTTCGGCGATCGAGAGCAGGGGCACCAGGGCAAGCTCCTGGTGGATGATGATGATGCCCCGCGCCTCGCTGTCGGAGATGGTGCGAAACTCGGCCAGCCCGCCGTCGTAGTGGATTTCGCCTTCGTAGCTGCCCACGGGATAGACCCCGGAGAGCACCTTCATCAGCGTGGACTTGCCGGCGCCGTTTTCTCCCACCAGCGCGTGAATCTCGCCTTGCTTCACGGTGAGGTTCACCGTGTCGAGGGCCTTCACGCCGGGGAATTCCTTGGTGATCGAGCGCATTTCGAGCAGCGCGGTCATGCTCTTGCCTCCGCCTGGGATGGGGCCCGCGCGTGCGCAGGCCCCGGGAGAACCCCCTGGGGGATTACTTGATCTGGTCTTCGGTGTAGTAGCCGGAGCCGATCAGGATCTCTTCCCAGTTGCTCGCGTCGACGGAGACGGGCTCGAGCAGGTAGGAAGGCACGACCTTCATGCCGTTGTCGTAGGTCGAGGTGTCGTTGATCTCGGGCTCGCCGCCGCCGAGGACCGCATCGACCATGCCCACGGTGACGCGGGCGAGTTCGCGGGTGTCCTTGAAGACGGTCGAATACTGCTCGCCGGCGAGGATCGACTTGACCGAAGGCACCTCGGCGTCCTGGCCCGAGACGATCGGCATCTTCAGGTCGCCGGAACCGTAGCCGACGCCCTTGAGCGACGACAGGATGCCGATGGAAAGGCCATCGTAGGGCGAGAGCACGCCGTGCACCTGCTTGTCGGTGTAATGCGCGGAGAGGAGGTTATCCATCCGGGCCTGGGCCACGGCGCCATCCCAGCGCAGGGTGCCGACGGTGTCCATGCCCATCTGGCCGGAGACCACGTTGATGGTGCCCGCGTCGATCAGCGGCTGGAGCACCGACATGGCGCCATCGTAGAAGAAGTAGGCGTTGTTGTCGTCGGGCGAGCCGCCGAAGAGCTCGACGTTGTAGGGGCCGTCGCCGAAGCGCTCCTCGAGGCCCGCGACGAGGCTGGAGGCTTGCTGCACGCCGACCTTGAAGTTGTCGAAGGTGGCGTAATAGTCGACGTTCTCGCTGTCGCGGATCAGGCGGTCGTAGGCGATGACCTTGATGCCGGAGGCAGCGGCGTTCTCGAGCGCGTTCGACAGGGTGGTGCCGTCGATGGCGGCGATCACCAGCACGTCGACACCCTTGGTGATCATGTTCTCGATCTGGGCCAGCTGGTTGGGGATGTCATCCTCGGCGTATTGCAGGTCGGTCTCGTAGCCGGCGGCTTCGAACTGTTCGACCATGGACTCGCCGTCCGAGATCCAGCGGGCGGACGACTTGGTGGGCATGGCGATGCCGACGGTGCCCTCGGCGTAGGCGCCAGCGGTGAAGGCCACCACGGCCGCAGCCGAGGCGAGAAGGGTCTTGAGTTTCATTTGTATCCTCCAAATGCGTGCGTTCGGCGGGCCCTCCCGGCCCCTGCGACGCACTGCTCCCTGTTGCGGGGCCTTCCGGCGCCCGTGGGACTCCGATAGCGCGGGATTTGCATGACTGTAAAATGCGAATATAGGCTGTCTGCATATCGTTATTGATATGGAGATCGGGACATGGACCTGGCCGCCCGGCTGAAGCCCCGCCAGTTGCGGCTGATCCAGCGGATCGGCGAGACCCGGCAGTTGCAGAGTGCGGCGCACATGCTGGCGATGAGCCAGCCCGCGGCCTCCCGTGTGCTGGCGGAGATCGAGGCGGAGGTGGGCGCGCCGCTTTTCCTGCGCCACCCCAAGGGGATGGAGCCGACCCTGGTGGGCGAGACCTTTCTGCGTCATGCGCGGGTGATCCTGAGCGAGTTGGAGAGCCTTGAGACCGAGGTGGCCGGGCTGCGCAGCGGCGAGGCCGGCGAGGTGCGGGTGGGGTCGGTGACCGGGCCGACGGTGGGGGTGCTGGTGCCCGCCATCCAGGCGGTGCGCGAAGCGGCGCCGGGGATACAGGCCACCATCGAGGTCGGCCCCTCGACCCAGCTTGTGCGGGGGCTGGAGGAAGGGCGGTTCGACTTTGTCATCGCGCGGCTGCCGCCGGAGTACGACAGCCGCCAGTTCCGCATCTACCCGGCGCGCAACGAGGTGATCGCGCTGGTGGTGCGCACGGGGCATCCGGCGCTGGGCGCGCCGCGCAGGCTGGCGGAGCTGCGGGCCTACGAATGGGTGATCCAGGACCTCGGCACGCCGATCCGGGTGGCGATGGACGGGGCCTTCCATGCCGCAGGGCTGGCGGCGCCGGACCAGATCACCAATTCCTCCTCGCTGCTGGTGGTGCTGTCGATCCTCGCCGGAACCGACGCGATCGCGCCGCAGAGCCAGGAGGTGGCGGAGGTGATCACCCGCAACCGGATCGGCGACAGCTTTGCCAAGCTGGAGCTGGCCGACCCGCTGGCGGTGGCGCCCTACTTCGTGATTCACAACCGGAGCCAGCAGATGAACCGGGCAGCGGAGCGGGTGATGCAGGAGGTGTTCCGGCGGCTCTGACGGGGCGCGAAGAGCTTATCAGCCGGGCAGGCCCAGCGCGGCGCGGGCCCCCGGTGGCATGGCTTTCGCCGCCGCCTCCATCGCGGCGAAATACCGTGACCGGATCACATCGGCGCTCAACTCGCGCCAGGGCCGCCCTGCAAAGTGGGCCTCCTCGCGGATCAGGTCTTCGACCAGCGGGTCGATCACCGCGCCGCCACCGCCGGGGTAGCGGAACCAGCCCACGCCGACCTTCCGGCCCAGGCGGCCTTCGGCGACCATCCGGTCGGCCACGAGAAAGGGCTCGGACCTCGTGTCGGCGATCACGTCGAGGCCGATCCGGTCCTGCATGGCGCAGGGGCCTTGAGCCATGCCGCCGCCTCCAGCGCCTCGCCCAGCTCCCAGGGGTTGGAGCCCTCCAGCAGCAGGGCCTCCACCAGCGCATGGCTTCGGGCCAGCAGGCGGGCCGTGGCCTCGTGAACTGCAGGGCCGGTCATGCGCCGGTGAGGAAGCCACGCTCGTGGATCAGGGCCTCCAGCGCGTTGAGCGTGGCCTCGAAGGGCTGGCCCGAAGTGTCGAGCTGGGCCTCGGCGCGGTCGTAGAGGGCCTCGCGGGAGCGCAGGATGCTCTTGAGCTGCTCCATCGCCTCGGGGTTGCCGGCCATCGGGCGGGTATCGCCCTGGGCCCGGACCCGGCGCATGTGCTCCTCGGGAGAGGCCTTGAGCCAGATGGTATGGAACTGGGCGAGCAGGGTCTTGTAGGTGTCGGGTTCGGCCACGATGCCGCCGGCGACAGCGAGGATGAGGGTTTCGTGGGTGGCGGTGATGCGGCTCACGGCCTGGGCCTCGAGCTTGCGGTAGCCCTCCTGCCCGTAGAGCGCCATGACCTCGTTGACCGGCATGCCCGCCTGCTCCTCGATCTCGCGGTTCAGCTCGATGAAGGGCAGGCCGAGGCGCGCGCCCAGGGCCGCGCCGAGCGTGGATTTTCCGGCCCCGCGCAGCCCGATGAGGCAGATCCGCTGGCCCCGCATCCGGGCGGGCGGCTCGGGGGTGAGCAGCTCGAGCACGCGGGCGCGGACATCGGCGGGGGAGGAGGAAAACAGGTCGGCGACGCGCATGGCCTCGGAGGTCCGGGGATCATCCTCGCCCACCAGCCATTCGATGCGGTGGTCGAGCGCCACGGCGACGCGCTTCAGCAGGCCGATGGAGATGTTGCCCTCGCCCGCCTCGAGCTGCGCCAGGTAGCGCGGCGACACGCCGGAGAGCTCGGACACCACGCGGCGCGGCAGCCCGCGCAGCTCGCGGGCCTTGCGCACCCGCTCGCCGACCCGGGAGATGAGCCTGTCGACCGCCGCCTCCATCTCGCTGCCGCCCAGCGCGGAGGTGGCCTGGCCCCGGAAGTTGGTGATTTCGCTCATCTCTCGCCGCTGCTCGCGTCTTGTGAATTATAATGCACAAGATGGACGATCTGCCCGGCGGCTTCAACGAAATTCGGCGTCAGCCGGTGCGGCGGAGCGCGTCGTGGGCGAAGGTGAGCTTGTCGCGGACCGGGTCGGAGAGGACGAAGGGGTAGAGATCGGGCAGGTCGAGGGCGCGGTTGACGTGGTTGACCCGCATGGCGAAGTCGGCGGCGCGTTCGATCAGGGCCTGGGCATCGGGCTCGGCATAGGCATCGCCGCCGGGCGCGAGGGCCACGGCATGGCCGCTGTCGACCAGGTCGGTCAGGTGCAGCAGGTGGGCCACGGTCTCGGCCCAGTCCTCGTGGGGATGGGCGGTGGCGTAGCTGGTGATGTGGGTGTCGCCTGCGGGCCTTGGATTGGCGTAATGCGCCTTCAGGGCCTCGCCGTAATCGGCCCGTTCGTCGCCGAAGAGGCTGCGGAAGCCGTCCGGAAAGGCCGGGTCGTCGGTGCTGAGCCGCAGGAAGAGGTAGTGGGCCAGCTCGTGACGCAGGTGGCCGATCATGGTGCGGTACTCCTCGTCGAGCCTCTCGCGGCGCTCTTCCTGCACGGCACGGCTGCTCTCGGCCACGTCGAGGGTGATGACGCCGTCGGCATGGCCCATGGTGATATCTTCCGGCCCGTGGCGGGTGCGGTCGGCGACCAGCTCGAAGCGCGGCGCGGGGCCGGCGTCGGAGGGCCCGAACCAGCCCCAGCGGTGCAGCCCGGCCAGCACCCAGCGCTTGGCCGCCTCGGTGCGGGCCAGCCGGCTCTCGGCGCCCTCCACCTCGGGGTCGGGGATGACGGCGGTCATGGCGCAGGAGCGGCAGAGCGGCCCCTGCTCTGTGTGGGCGGACCAGTTGCAGCCGATGGCGGCGCGCCGCTCGCAATCGGAGCCCTGCACCATGGCCTGGGCATCGGGGTCGAAATGCAGCGCGTGGCCGTTGGGGCAGTGGTGGTTGTGAAACCAGACCTGCTCGGAACAGGCGGGGCAGTGGAATATTTGCATGCGGGTCTCCTTGCGGCGGAGTAACCCGCGAGGGCGGGCGGGGTTCCGTTGTGGGAGATGGCCGTCGGGAGCGACAGGGCAAGCCTTGCCCTAGGGGATGCGCGCCTCGACCAGGGCCCGGATGTCATCGGGCGGGGGCCTTTTGGTGAAGCTGGGCGCGTCGATGAAGACGCGACGTGATAACGTCCCCCGCCGCGCATCGCGTCGCGGGTGCTCTCCCAGGGCAGGCCGATGCTCTCGGCGATGTTGGCGAGCGCCTTGTCGACCCCGTCTTCCATGCCGCGCAGGCCGCAGACGTAGATATGGGTCTGCGGGTCGCCTCGTAGTCCGGCGCGGCCAGCAGGGTGTTGAGCGTTACCGGGATGGCGCCCGCCTTCATCGCCCCCCAGAACACGACCGGAAACTCGATCTGGTCGTGCACGATCATCGCCACCCGCTCCTCGCGGCGCAGGCCGTGGCGGATGAGGGCCCCGGCGAAGCGCGCGCTCTCGCGGGACAGCTCTCCGTAGGTCTGGCTACGTTTGGCCCCGTCGGCCTCGCGGAAGGCCGGCTTTTCGGCCCGGCCCTCCGTGACATGGCGATCGACGAAGTAGAGGGCTGCGTTGCTGTTCATGGCGTCGTCCTCCTTGGCGCGACTCCGGGGAATCGCGCCTCCTCCCTGTATGTGCGTTATAGTGCATATCACAATCCGCCGATCAAGCTTCGCCGCCCAATTTTGCAATTTTGTGCATATTGTCGCCGCAGGTGAGGCGGGAGAGAGTGGGGGCATGACAGGCACCGCGATCACCCCCGAAATACTGCCGCTCGGGCAGGACGGCGTGCTGGTGCGCTTTGCCCGCACGGTCAGCCCGGAGGCGAGCGCGGCGGTGGCGCAGTTTGCGGCGGCGGCGGAGAGGCCGGGGATCGAGGTTGCCCCGGCGCTGGCCTCGGTGCTGCTGCGCTTCGATCCCGGCAAGATGGCGCGGGCGGAGGTGGTTGCGGCCGTGCGGACGCTGCTCGACGGGCAGGCATGGGCCGGGCTCGACGACCCTGCGCCGAAACGGCTCTGGAGGGTGCCGGTGGCGCTGGACGGGCCGCAGCTGGAGGAGGCCGCGCGGCTTGCGGGGCGCTCGCCGGAAGAAGCCTGCGCGGAGCTGACCGGCGCCGACCTGCGGGTGCGGGCGATCGGCTTCGCGCCGGGGATGCCCTATCTCGGCTACCTGCCGGAGCACTGGAACATTCCGCGCCAGACCGCGCTGACCCCCAAGGTGCCGGCCGGGGCGCTGGTGGTGGCTGTGCGGCAGCTGGTGCTGTTTCCCAACGAGAGCGTGACCGGCTGGCGGATGGTCGGACGCTGCGCCTTCCGGCCCTTCCTCCGGGGGGCGAAGGAGCCTTTCGTGCTGGCGCCGGGAGATGCGCTGCGGTTCGAGCCGGTCGAGGCGGCGGAGTTGCAGCGACTGGAGCGCGAGCCGCTGGGCGGCGCCCGCTGCGAGGAGATCGCATGACCACGCTCAGGGTGATCGACGTCGGCCCCGCGGTGACGGTGCAGGACATGGGCCGCCCCGGCTGGATGGCAAAGGGGCTGGCGCGCGGCGGCGCAGCGGATCGGCTGGCGCTGCTGGAGGCGGCGGCGCTGCTGGGGCAGGAGGCCCCGCTGGCGGCGCTGGAGATGGCCGGCGCGGGCGGGCGGTTTACCGTGGATGCGCCGGTGCGCTTTTGCCTGACCGGCGCGCGGATGAAGGCGGAGCTCGACGGCCGCCCGGTGGGGCATGGCGAGACGGTGCTGCTGGCCCCCGGCGCGGTGCTGCGGGTGGGCGGCGCGGAGAAGGGCTCCTACGGCTACCTCGCCTTCGCGGGGGGCGTGTTCGGCGAGGATTGGCTCGGCTCGCGGGCGGCGCATCTGCTGGCGGGCGTGGGCCGGGTGCTGGCGGCGGACGACGCGCTGGCGCTGGGGCCGGACCCCGACCCGGACGCCGCGGCGCGGGTGCTGGTGCCGGACGACCGGCTGGGCGGCGGCTCGGTGCGCGTGATGCCGGGGCCGCAGACCGGGCTCTTCGGCGAGGCGGTGGTGGTGCGGTTTCTTGCGACCGCCTTCACGCGCGCGCCGCAGGCCAACCGGCAGGGGGTGCGGCTGGACTTCGAGGGGGCACCCTTCGAGAGCGAGACCAAGGGGCTGGCCTCGGACTTCATCACCTGCGGCGACATCCAGATGACCGGCGACGGGCGGCCCTATGTGCTGCTGGCCGAGAGCCACACGGTGGGCGGCTACCCGCGGATCGGCACGGTGATTTCGGCCGACCTGCCGAGGCTCGCGCAGGCCCAGGCGGGCGATGCGGTGCAGTTCACGATGCTGGGCGTGGAGCAGGCGGATGCGCTCTGGGAGAGCGAGGCGGCGCAGCTGGCGCGGTTGCGCAAGGCGGTGAGGCCCCGGGTGCGCGACCCGCACGACATCCCCGATCTGCTGGGCTATCAACTGGTGGGCGGGGTGACCCGCGGCAACGAGCTGGAGGACTGATGGCGCGCACGATCGACCTGAACGCCGACATGGGCGAGAGCTTTGGCCCCTGGGTGATGGGGCAGGATGCGGAGATCCTGAAGGTGGTGACCTCGGCCAACGTGGCCTGCGGCTTTCATGCGGGCGACGCAGACGTGATGGCCGCGACCATGCACGAGGCGGTGAAACAGGGCGTGGGGATCGGGGCGCATCCGGGCTTTGCCGACTTGCAGGGCTTCGGGCGGCGGCGGATCGCGCTTTCGCAGGCGGAGCTGGGCAACCTGGTGACCTACCAGCTCGGCGCGGCGATGGCGGTGGCGGCGCGGGCCGGCGGCAGGGTGCGGCACCTCAAGCTGCACGGGGCACTGGCCAACATGGCCGCCGAGGACGAGGCGATGGCCCGGGCCTGTTACGAGGCAGCGCTGGCGGTGGAGCCGGAGCTGGTGCTGATGGTCATCGCCCAGACCGCCCAGCAGCGCGCGGCGGAGGCGCTGGGCGCGCAGATGGCCTGCGAGATCTTTGCCGACCGCGCCTACGAGGACGACGCCACGCTGGTGGACCGCAAGAAGCCGGGCGCGATGATCCACGATCCGCAGGAGGCGGCTGCGCGGGTGCTCGGCATGGTCGAGGCGCAGGCGATCTTCGCCGCCTCGGGCGCGACCCTCCCGGCGCGGATCGATACCATCTGCCTGCATGGCGACGGGCCGGAGGCGCTGGCCATCGCGCGGGCCGTGCGGACGAAGCTGGAAGGCGCCGGCTGGGCGCTTGCGCCGCTGTGATTTCGCGTTAGCCTGCCCGGGAGGAGACCAGACATGAGCGCCATTTTCGTCCAGATCCGCTGCACCCCCGGCACCACCTACGAGGTGGCCAAGGCGCTGGTGCTGGAGGAGATCCACTCGGAGCTTTATTCGACCTCGGGCGAGTGGGACCTGCTGATGAAGCTCTACCCGCCCGAGGGTGTGGATATCGGGCAGTTCATCTCGGAGAACATCTCGAAGGTGAAGGGCGTGGAGCGCACGCTGACGACGCTGACCTTCAAGGCGTTCTAACGACCGGCGGGCGGCCCACCGATCTCACAGACCGAGGAACCTCTCCCGCGCGACCACATCCGCCTCGAGTTCCGCCGATGTGCCCTGCCAGACGGTCTCGCCGCGCTGGATCACCACGTGGCGGTCGGCGAGGCGCATCAGGTCGTGCAGGTTCTTGTCGACCACCAGGATCGACAGGCCGGTGTCGCGGATCTGTGCCAGCGCCTGCCAGATCTTGGCGCGGACCAGCGGGGCGAGGCCCTCGGTGGCCTCGTCGAGGATCAGCAGGCGGGGGTTCGTCATGAGCGCGCGGCCGATGGCGAGCATCTGCTGCTCGCCGCCGGAGAGCAGGTTGCCCATCGAGGAGGTGCGCTCGGCCAGTTCGGGGAAGAGCGCATAGACGCGCTCCTCGGTCCAGGGGTCGGGCTGGTCGAGGTGGTTGGAGGCGGTGGCGACGAGGTTCTCGCGGGCGGTCAGATTGGGAAAGATCTGGCGGCCTTCGGGCACCAGCCCGAGGCCGAGGTTGGCGATGCGGTGCGAGGGCATGCCGGCCAGCTCCTGCCCCTCGAGCCGGATGCTGCCCGCCGAGGGCTTCACGATGCCCATGATCGCGCTGATGGTGGTGGTCTTGCCCATGCCGTTGCGGCCGAGCAGCGTGACCACCTGCCCTGCCCCGACCTGGAGCGAGATGTCGAAGAGCGCCTGGGACGGCCCGTAGTGGGCCTGGAGACCGGCGACCTCAAGCATGGGTCTCTTCCCCGAGGTAGGCGGCCTCGACCTCCTTGTTGGCGTGGATCGAGGCCGGGTCGCCGGTGGCGATGATGGTGCCGTAGACCAGCACCGAGATCCGGTCGGCCAGGGCGAAGACGGCATCCATGTCGTGCTCGATCAGGACGATGGTGTGGCGGCCCTTGAGGCCTCGGAGCAGCTCGACCATGCGGGCGCTTTCCTCCGGCCCCAGCCCGGCCATGGGCTCGTCGAGCAGCATCAGCTCGGCCTGACTGGCCAGCGCGATGGCGATCTCCATGTGGCGGTGCTCGCCGTGGGAGAGCGCGGAGGTGACCATGCCGGCCTTCTCGGCAAGGCCGACGCGGGCGAGCAGATCCATTGCCTTGGCGCGGGTGGCGGGGATGCTGTCGGCGGCGCGGAAGAAGCGGAAGGAGGAGCCTTCGCGGGCCTGGACGGCGAGCGCGATGTTCTCCACCACGGTCATGTCGGCGATCAGGGAGGTGATCTGGAAGCTGCGGGTGATGCCGAGGCGGGCGCGTTTGTGCGGGGCCAGTGCGGTGATGTCGCGGCCCTTGAAGAGCACCTGCCCGGCGTCGGGCGCCTGGGTGCCGCAGAGCTGGGTGATGAGCGTGGTCTTGCCCGCGCCGTTGGGGCCGATGATGGCGTGCAGCTCGCCGGGCTCGACCGAGAGGCTGAGGTCGCTCGTGGCGCGGATGCCGCCGAAGCTCTTCATCAGGTTGCGGGTTTCGAGCAGGCTCATTTGCGCCCCCCGAGCATGCCCATCAGCCCGCCGCGGGTGAAGAGCACCACGGCGATGAGCAGCAGGCCGAAGGGCAGGTGCCAGTAGATGGTGAAGTGGCTCAGCAGCTCTTCGAGGATGATGAAGGCCGCCGCGCCCAGCACCGGGCCGCCGGTGGTGGCTGCACCGCCGAGGATGACCATGAACATCAGCTCGCCCGAGCGGGTCCAGTCCATCATCTCGGGGGAGATGAAGGTGGTGAAGTTGCCCAGGAGCGCGCCCGCGTAGCCGGCCATGGCGCCGGAGATCACATAGGCGGTGAGGCGGTAGGCGTAGGGGTTGAGGCCCATCATTTGCACCCGCTCGGCGTTGCCCTTGGCGCCGCGCAGCACCATGCCGAAGCGCGAGCGGGTGATCATGCGGACGATCAGCAAGGCCGCGAGGAGCGACACATAGGCGAGGCCGAAGAGCTGGAGCGGCTCGTCGAGGTCGAGGCCGGGGAGTTCGGAGCGGGTGTCGATCACCAGCCCGTCGTCGCCGCCGTAGGTCTCGATCGAGACGATGGCGTAGTAGATCATCTGGGCGAAGGCCATGGTGATCATGATGAAGTAGACGCCCCTGGTGCGCAGGCAGATTGCCCCGGTGACGAGGGCGAAGAGCGCGCAGACCACCATGGCGAGCGGGATCTGGACGAGGCCGGAGGTGGTGTCGAGCCCCACCGACTCGAGCCCGCCGTAGAGCCAGTGATAGGCCGGGATGCCCACGGCATAGGCCCCCAGCCCGACATAGGCGGCGTGCCCGAAGCTGACCAGCCCGCCGTAGCCGAGGATGAGGTTCAGCGAGGTGGCGGCAATGGCGAGGATGGTGAGCCGGGTGGCGAGGTCGAGCCAGAAGGCGTTGCCGGTGAAGTAGAACACCGGAGGCAGCACCGCGAGCAGGGCCATGGCGGCGAGGGTGATCAGGGCGCGGGCGCTCATTGAAGGCGGCCCGCCATTGGCTGGCGTTGCGGATGGAGGGTTGGAGCAAGACAATGCAGAAAACTGGGAGCAGTTTGAATCGAACTGCCGATTTTCTTGCTGAGAAAATCCAATCGAAATCCCTTCTGGTGCGCCATGTGCCTCACCGCACCTTCGGCGGGAACAGGCCCTGCGGTTTCAGGGCGAGCACGCAGGCCATGATGATGTAGATCAGCATGGCGGAGATCGCGGGGGCGGAGTTTTCGGCCGCCACCGGGCTCATCACCAGCTTGAAGATATCATCGAGAAACGAGCGCCCCAGCGTGTCGATCAGGCCGATCAGCAGGGCGGCGATGAAGGCGCCCTTCATCGAGCCGATGCCGCCGACGATGATGACGACGAAGGCGGTGATGATGACCTGGTTGCCCATGCCGATGGAGGCCTCGGTGATCGGTGCGATCAGCATGCCGGCAAGGCCCGCGAGGGCCGCGCCGAGGGCGAAGACGAGGCCGAAGAGCAGCTCGATGTTGATGCCGAGCGCGGCCACCATGGTGCGGTTGGAGGCGCCGGCGCGGATCAGCATGCCGAGGCGGGTGTGGGTGACCATCCAGTAGAGCCCGCCCGCCGCAGCGAGGCCCGCGGCGATGATGACGAGGCGGTAGGTGGGGATCACCAGGGTTTCCGACAGGGTGACCTGGCCTTGGAAGGCGGGAGGCAGCGGCACGGCGATGCCTTCGGGGCCCCAGATCAGGTGGGCCGCGGTATCGAGCACGAGGATCAGGCCGAAGGTGGCGAGCACGTGGTCGAGGTGGTCGCGGGCGTAGAGCGGGCGAGCGACGAAGCGCTCTACCGCCCAGCCCAGCGCGGCGGTGAGCGGCAGGGCGATGAGCACGGCGAGAAAGAAGTTGCCGACGAGGTAGGTCAGCGAGGCGCAGATGAAGGCGCCCAGCATGTAGAGCGAGGCGTGGGCGAGGTTGACGAAATCGAGGATGCCGAAGACCAGCGTCAGCCCGGAGGCGACGAGAAACAGCAGCAGCCCGAGTTGCAGGCCGTTCAGCGTTTGGATGACGAGGAGGGAAGTATCCACGGGGTGTGTGCGCGTCTCGTGAGCGGGCGGGCAGGAGAGGCCCCTGCCCGACCGGTGTTTCAGGTCATTTCATGTTGCATTCGGCGGCGAAGCTGTCGACGTGGTCGGTGTAGACCGTCTGGACCACCCTGGTCGTCCAGGTGCCGTCGGCATCTTCAACCACTTCGCGGAGATAGAAGTTCTGCACCGGCATGTTGTTGGTGCCGAACTTGAAGTTGCCGCGCACGGAGGCGAAGTCGGCGGCCTTGACGGCGGCGCGGAGCGCGTCCTTGTCTTCGAGGTTGCCGTCCACGGCGGCCACGGCGGAGGCGATCAGCATGATCGCGTCATAGCTCTGGGCGGCGTAGAAGCTGGGGTAGGTGCCGAACCTGGCCTTGAAGTCGGTGACGAACTTCTTGTTGGCCTCGTTGTCGAGCGAGGGATCCCACTCCTGGGTGATCTTGGAGCCGAGGATGTCGGAGAACCCGGCTTGCTGGAGCTTGGGAAGCGAGATGCCGTCGATGGTGAAGACCGAGTAGAGCGGCAGTGTGTCCTTGAGGCCGGCCTGCTGGTACTGCTTCACGAAGGCTCCGGCGGCGGCGCCGGGGTAGAAGACGAAGAGGCCGTCGGCGCCCGAGGCCTTGGCCTTGGCCAGCTCGGCGGAGAAGTCGAGCTGGGCGTCGGCGCCCCACTTGGTGAGGTCCTTGCCGACGATCTCGCCCGCGAAGGTGCGCTCCACGCCGGCGGTCATGTCCTTGCCGGCGGCGTAGTTGGGGGCCATCAGGTAGAGCGACTTGACGCCCGACGCGTTGAGCACCTCGCCCATCGCCATCGGGGTCTGGTCGTTCTGCCAGGAGGTCGAGAAGTAGTTCTTGTTGCAGAGCTTGCCGGCCATCTCGGAGGGGCCCGCGTTGGCGGAGATCAGGATCTTGTCGGCATCCACGACAGACTTGCGCGAGGCCAGCAGCACGTGGCTCCAGATGTAGCCTGCGACGAAGTCGACGTTGTCCTGCTTCACCAGCTTGTCGGTGGCCTGCTTGCCGGCTTCGGGGGCGAACTGGTCGTCGCCGAAGATCACCTCGAGATCGAGCGGGCCGGCCTTGCCGCCGAGGTGCTCGACGGCGAGGTTGACCGCGTTCTCCATGTCCTTGCCGATCACCGCGGCGGGCGTGGTGAGCGTGGTGACGAAGCCGACCTTCACGCTCTCGGCATGGGCGGCAGTGGCAGTCAGGCTGGCCGCGAGGGCCGCCGTGAGTAGCTTGTTCATGTTGTTCCTCCCTGGTGTCGCGCCCCGGTTCGCGCCGGGCGTCGCAAGTTTTGTGCACTATATTGCCTATATAGGCAATATTATTCTCATTCCATTATCGAACTGATTTGACAGCCTGCCGACCGATTTTTCCAGTGCCCGTTTTCGGCAGGTCGCTGACCGAGCGATTGCCGGGGCACGCGAGGTGTCATGAAAAAGGGCGCGAGGTTGCCCCCGCGCCCTTCTTCCGTGGTGGGTTCTTTAGATCAGACGTCGAAACGGTCGGCGTTCATCACCTTGACCCAGGCGGCGACGAAATCCTCGACGAAGGCGTGGGTCGCGTCGGACTGGGCGTAGATCTCGGCGATGGCGCGCAGCTGGCTGTTGGAGCCGAAGACGAGATCGACGCGGGTGGCGTCATATTTCTTGGCGCCGGTCTTGCGGTCCTTGCCGACGAAGGCTTTCTCGTCGCCCGCGTCTTCCCACTTGGTGTCCATGCTGAGCAGGTTCACGAAGAAGTCGTTGGTGAGCTGGCCCTCGCGGTCGGTGAACACGCCCGCCTTGCTGCCACCGTGGTTGGCGCCGAGCACCCGCAGGCCGCCCACGAGCACCGTCATCTCGGGCGCGGTGAGGGTCAGCAGCTGGGCACGGTCCACCAGCATCTCCTCGGCAGAGACCGAGAAGTTGCCGCCCATGTAGTTGCGGAAGCCGTCGGCGCGGGGTTCGAGCGGCTCGAAGGCCTCGGCGTCGGTCTGTTCGGCGCTGGCGTCCATCCGGCCCGGGGTGAAGGGCACCTCGATGGGAGAGCCGGCATCGGCCGCGGCCTTCTCGACGGCGGCGGAGCCACCGAGCACGATCAGGTCGGCGAGCGAGACCTTTTTGGCGCCCTGCCCGTCGAACTCGGCCTTGATCCCCTCGAGCACGCCCAGGACACGGGCCAGCTCGGCAGGCTCGTTGGCCTCCCAGTCCTTCTGCGGGGCGAGCCGGATGCGGGCACCGTTGGCGCCGCCGCGCAGGTCGGAGCCGCGGAAGGTGGAGGCGGAGGCCCAGGCGGTTTTCACCAGGTCCGACACCGGTAGCGCGGCGAGGAGCTTCTGCTTCAGCGCCGCGATGTCGGCGGCCTCGACAAGCGGGTGATCCACTTCGGGGATCGGGTCTTGCCAGATCAGCTCTTCGGCGGGGACTTCCGGGCCGAGGTAGAGCGGCTTGGGGCCCATGTCGCGGTGGGTCAGCTTGAACCAGGCGCGGGCGAAAGCATCGGCGAACTGGTCGGGGTTCTCGTGGAAGCGCTTGGAGATCGGCCCGTAGATCGGATCGAAGCGCAGCGCCAGGTCGGTGGTGAGCATGGTGGGCGGATGGGTCTTGCCCTCGTGGTGCGCGTCGGGCACCGCGTGCTCGCCGTTCCAGGCTTTCGGGGACCACTGGTGTGCGCCGGCGGGCGACTTGGTGAGCTCCCATTCGAAGCCGAAAAGGTTGTTGAAGTAGCCGTTGGACCACTTGGTGGGCGTGGAGGTCCAGGTCACCTCGAGGCCCGAGGTGATGGTATCCGCGCCCATGCCGGTGCCGTGGCTGTTGGTCCAGCCGAAGCCCTGCTCGGCCATGCCGGCCTGCTCGGGCTCGACGCCGACGTTGGCGGCATCGGCCGCGCCGTGGGTCTTGCCGAAGGTGTGGCCGCCGGCGATGAGCGCAACGGTCTCCTCGTCGTTCATTGCCATCCGGCCGAAGGTTTCGCGGATGTCCTTGGCAGAGGCCAGCGGGTCGGGGTTGCCGTCGGGGCCTTCGGGGTTGACGTAGATCAGGCCCATCTGCACGGCGGCCAGGGGGTTCTCCAGGTCGCGGTCACCGGAGTAGCGGCTGTTGGGCGCGTCGGACTGGGCGAGCCACTCGTCCTCGGAACCCCAGTAGATATCCTCCTCGGGCTCGAACACATCGGCCCGGCCGCCAGCGAAGCCGAAGGTCTTGAAGCCCATCGACTCGAGGGCGACGTTGCCGGTGAGCACCAGCAGGTCGGCCCAGGAGATGGCGTTGCCGTATTTCTGCTTGATCGGCCAGAGCAGGCGGCGGGCCTTGTCGAGGTTGGCGTTGTCAGGCCAGGAGTTGAGCGGGGCAAAGCGCTGCGAGCCGGAGCGGGCGCCGCCACGGCCATCGGCGGTGCGGTAGGTGCCGGCGGAGTGCCAGGCCATGCGGATGAAGAACGGGCCGTAGTGCCCGAAGTCGGCGGGCCACCACTCCTGGCTGTCGGTCATCAGCGCGTGGAGGTCGGCCTTGACGGCGGCGAGGTCCAGCTTCTTGAAGGCCTCGGCATAGTCGAAGCCCTTCAGCGGCGAGGTGCCGGGGGCGTTCTGGTTGAGGATCTTCAGATTGAGCTGGTTCGGCCACCAGTCCTTGTTGCCGCGTGCGGCGAGGGTGTGCATCACCGGGCATTTGCTGATGTTTGAGAGTTCGGCTCCGTCCATCGGGCGCTCCTGTAGCTGGATGTGGCGTAGGGAAGAGAGCCGGTGCCCAAGGGCGCGGCGATTCCTCCCAATATCGGTGGACCCTACCAGTCGGACGCTATCAGGAAAAATTCGAAATCACGAAGGCCGCGATAAGGTGTGGTTATTGGTTAGCCCGCGGCCAGGGCGCGGCGGAGGGCGGGTTCGTCGAGCGGGGTGCCGGAGAAATGGCCCCAGGCGTGAACGCCCTGCCAGAAGAACAGCTCGTAGCCCGAGATCACCTGCAGGCCGCCGGCGCGGGCCTCGGTGATGAACGGGGTCTCGACCGGGGTATAGACCGCGTCGAACACCCATTTCGCACCCCCGGTCGCCCCTTCGGGAAAGGCGTTGCCGCCGATGCCGTCCATCCCCAGCGGCGTGCCGTTGAGCAGGCCGGTGGCCCCGGCGCTGGCGCGGCGGGCGTCGGGCTCGACCACGAGACGGGGGGCGCCGGGAAGCGCGCCCAGGTCGGCGGCCAGCGCCTCGGCCTTGGCGGTGTCGCGGTCGCAGAGGCGGATCTCCTCGGCGCCCAGCGTCACCAGCGCGAAGGCCAGCGCCCGACCCACGCCCCCGGCTCCGACGAGGCAGGCAAGGCCCGGCCCCTCGGCACCACGCGCCACCCGGTAGGCGGCGATGAAGCCGGTGTAATCGGTGTTGTGCCCCTGCGGACCCTCCGGCTCGAAGAGCACCGTGTTGACCGCGCCCATCGCCCGGACCAGCGGATCGGCGATGGAAACCTTCTCGGCGGCGCGCTCCTTGTAGGGATAGGTCACGTTGATGCCGCGGTAGCCGCGCGGGGCGCAATTGGCGAAGAGCGCATCGAAGGGCTCGCCGATCTGCGCGGGCACGAGCCTGTCGTAGGTGACCTCGACGCCGTTCTGGGCCCCTGCAAGGCGATGCAGTCGGGGCGCGCTGGACTTGGCGATATTGTCGCCGATGAGGCCGAGCTTGAGGGCGGTCACTGCTGCTGTCCTTGCTTGCGCCCGAAGAGGCGAGCCTTGGCCCATGTCCAGGCCGGGGTTTGGGAGACGAAGATGAGGATGACGGCGAGGAAGAGCGTGAGCGAGAGCGGCGAGGTCACCACGCCGCCCATGAAGCGCCAGAAGTCCTCGCGCTCGGAAATGATCGCCCGGCGCCAGTTGTCGTCGAGCAGGCGCGACAGGATCACGCCCAGGATCACCGGGCCGAGCGGGTAGCCGTAGTGGCGCATGAAGTAGCCGAAGACCCCGAAGCCGAGCATCCAGTACACGTCGGTCAGCGAGTTGTTCACCGCGTAGGCGCCGACGATGGAGAGCAGCATGATCAGCGGGATCAGCACCGAGCGGGGCATCTCGACGATCCGGGTGAAGAGCCGGATGCCGGTGAGGCCGAAGATCAGCATGAAGACGTTGGCCGTGACCAGCGCACCGACGATGAACCAGAACATGTCGGGCTGGTCGATCATCAGCATCGGCCCCGGATTGAGGCCGTGGATGAAGAGCGCGCCGATCATGATGGCGGTGACCGCGTCGCCGGGGATGCCCAGCGTCATCATCGGGATGAAGGCCCCGCCGACGGCGGCGTTGTTGGCGGTTTCGGGCGCGACGAGGCCCTCCATCGCGCCATCGCCGAAGGGGCGCTCGGGGGACTTCGTCACCCGCTTGGCGTGGTCGTAGGCCATGAGCGCGGCGATGTCGCCGCCGGTGCCGGGCAGCGCGCCGATGACCACGCCGATGGTGGAGGTCTGGAGCGACAGCGGCAGGTGCTTGCGGACGGTCGCGAGCGAGGGGACGATGCGGGTGATCTTCTGGCGCACTGCGTCCTTGTCGACGTGGTGGAGTTGCAGCAGGGCCTCGGACACGCCGAACATGCCGATCATCACGGCGATGAAGCTGATGCCGCCTTCCATGATCTTGAGGTCGAAAGTGAAGCGCTCGGTGAAGGTGAGCGGGTCGCGGCCCACCGCGCCGATGGCGATGCCCAGCGCGCCGGCAAAGATGCCCTTGACGAGGCTGCCCTGCGAGAGCGAGCCGACCAGCAGGATGCCGAGCACCGCCAGCAGCATGTAGTCGCGCGGCTGGAAGCGCAGGGCGAAGTCGGACACCAGCGGCGCGGCCAGCGCCAGCACGCCGATGCCGACGAAGCCGCCGATGAAGCTCATCACCGTGGTCACGCCGATGGCCTGCCCGGCCTCGCCGCGCCTGGCCATGGGGTAGCCGTCGAGCGCGGTGGCGATTGCCGAGGGGGCGCCGGGGATGTTGAGCAGGATCGCCGTGCGGGAGCCGCCGTAGACCCCGCCCATGTAGATGCCGATCATCAGCGAGATTGCCGGGTAGACATCCCAGGAGAAGGTGAAGGAGATCAGGATCGACACCGCCATGGTGACCGACAGCCCCGGGATCGCGCCTACGTAGATGCCGGCGAAGGTGCCCACCCCCACCAGCAGCAGGAGCTGGGGCTGGGTGACGACGGTGAGGAAATCCCAGAGCGCGCTCATTCCCCTGCCCCCGCGAGCAGGTTGCGGAAGAGCTGGATGACCTCGGCTTCGGGCACGATGCCTGCGGGCATCAGCACGGTGAAGACGATGCGGAAGATGAGCCAGATCAGCACCAGCGAGCCGAGCGAGACGACCAGCACCCAGGGCCAGGAGCGGCGCGAGAGGATCTTGATCGCGGCGATCAGGAACAGGGCTGCGGTGGGCAGGAAGCCCAGCGGCTTGAGCGCCACGCCGAAGGCCACGAGGAAGGCCGCGAAGATCAGCACCACGGGAGGCAGGATATCGCGCGAGAAGGTCTCGCCGGTAATCCGGGGGAGGCGGGCGGTTTTCAGCACCACGATCAGCGCCGTCACCACCATGACCGCCGTGGTGGCCATGGGCACCGAGCCGGGCGCGGAGAGGGCCTGGAAGCCGGAGATGCCCCAGGCGCTCCAGAGCAGGCCGAGGGAGGCCAGCAGGAGGAAGGCGGCGAAGGCCAGCTCACCGGGGCGGCGCTCGGCCGCGACCCCGCCGGGGGTGGCGTCGGATGTGCCGTCGTGATGGTCCGGATCCAGATGTTCCATGGCCTTCTCCGCAGGCTGCCGTTCGGGACAAGACGGGCGCCGCGCTCGGGTGAGATGCGGCGCCCGCTGCTCTGTGCTGAGAGGGCGGCGCGGAGCCCGCGCCAGCCCTGGTGCGGTTTACGGGCGGGCGATGCCGAACTCTTCGGGCGAGGCCTTGGTGAGGCCCGCGTCCTGCAGGAGCCAGGTGGTGCCCTGCTGCCATTTGGTCAGGAAGTCCTGCGCCTCCTGGCCGGAGATGCCCATCATGGTGAAGCCGCGGTCGTCCATCAGCTTGACGAACTCCTCGTTCTTCGCGCCCTCGGCATAGGCTGCGGCGAGCTTGGCGACCACGTCATCCGGGGTGCCGTTGGCGACGAAGACGCCAAAGAACGGGCCCCAGGGGAGGTAGGTGGCGTAGGCGTCGTTGAACTCGGTCACCACCGGAACGTCGGGCAGCTTGGCGTTGGTTTCCACGTCGAAGATGGCGAGCGGCTTCATGTTGCCGGCGCGGATGCCCTCGATGGCGGCGCCGAGCACGGCGGGCATGACGTCGACCGCGCCACCCTGGAGGGCGGTCAGCGCCGGGCCGTCACCGTCGTAGGGCACGGAGATCACGTCGAGGCCGCCTTCGACCGCGCCGATCATCCCGGTGATGACGGAGGGCAGGCCGCCGGGGCCGGTGGCGCCGAAGCGGACTTCGCCGGGGTTCTCCTTGATGTAGGCCATCATCTCCGCGTAGTCGTTGAAGGGCGCGTCGACATTGGCCACCAGCATCGGCGTGCCGCGGGCGAGGATGCTGATCGGGGTGAAGTCGGAGTAGTCCTTGTCGCCCAGGCCCATCACCTTGTAGAGCAGCGGGTTTTCGGCGCCCATCAGCAGGGTGTAGCCATCGGCCTCGGCGTCGGCCACGTGGTTGAGTGCGATGGCGCCCACGCCGCCGGTCATGTTCTGCATCACGATGGTGCCGCCCAGCGCCGCCTCGGCGTGGGGGGTGACCGAGCGCATCACCGTGTCGGTGGAGCCGCCGGCCCCCCACTGGATGATGCCCTGGATCTCTTTTTCGGGGTACTCGGCCAGCGCGGCGCCAGCGGAAAGGGTCAGCGCGGAGAGCGCGCCCAGAATGAACTTGTTCATGATGTCCTCCCAGACGTTTCGGATTGCGGCGGCCCGGTGGGACCGCTCCGATGGCTGGCGGAGTAGCAAGCGGGCAAGGGTAACGTCAAATACCTTTTCGTCGCCTTCATTAACCTGATGTTATGTCCGGCTCCAATGCCCCGGCCCCTCCTCGGTGGCCCGTGCCAGCTCGCGGCGAAAATGGAGGATGGCGTGTTCGGCGAAGCCCGAGAGCACCCGGCCCTTCTTGCGTGACACATAGATGTCGATGCTGCTGCGCTCTGCCAGCGGGCGGCGGTGGAGGCCGGGCAACTCGGCCTCGGCCACCGAATACTCGTCGATCACCGCCACGCCGAGCCCCTGGCGCACGAGGCTCACGACGGTCTGGGCAAAACGGCCGCGCAGGGCGTGCTGCGGCTCCAGCCCGGCGGCGCGGAACGGAGAGGCGGTGAGTGCGCCGTAGGGGTCGGACGGCTCGACGCCGATGAGCTGTTCGCCCGCGAGGTCGTGCACCGAGATCTCGGGCCGGCTGGCCAGGCGGTGCCCTTCGGGCAGGATGACCAGCAGCCGGGCCTCGGCGATCTTCTCGTTCTCGACCGAGGCGTTCTGCACCGGCGACGACATGATGACGAACTCGCCGCGCTCCAGCAGCAGGTAATCGACGGTCTCCTCGATCTTGAGGATGTTCAGGTCGATGAAGAGGCTCTGATACCGGTCGCGCACCCGTTTGAGCACGCGGGCGGCGATGACCTGGGCGACGGAGGGGGCGGAGGCGAAGGCAAGCGCCACGTTTTCCCCGCGCTTGAGCGAGCCCACCGCGTCTTGCAGGTTGGCGACGCCCTTGTAGACCTCGCGGACGTGGTCGAACACGGCGCCCGCCTCGACCGAGGGCACGAAGAGGCCGGCCTTGCGCTCGAACAGGCGGATGTCGAGCGTCTCTTCGGTGTGCTTGACCAACCGGGAGATGCCCGGCGCGGAGACGCCCAGCATCTCGGCGGCGGCAGAGATCGTGCCAGTCATCATCACCGCGCGGATCACCTCGATCTGGCGCAGGGTCATTTCGGGCATGGCGGCTCCTCCTCCGTCTGCCCGATTAACCTGATGTTACGCAGAGCGACAAGCAAGCATTTGACGTTAGGGATGCCAGCGGCGATGGATCGGGCAGGACGAGAGGGAGGAGACCTTGGCCGAAGAGATCATCTGCGACCTGCTGGTGGCAGGCTCCGGCGCGGCGGGGCTGGCGGCGGCCGTGGTTGCGGCGGATCGCGGGTTGCGGGTGGTGGTGGCCGAGAAGGCGGAGATGATCGGCGGCACCACCGCATGGTCCGGCGGATGGATCTGGGCGCCGGGCAACCCGGTGTGCGCGGCGGCTGGCACGAGGGAAGAGCCGGGCGCGGCGCGGGTCTACCTCGAAGCGGTGCAGGGCAATGCCTTCAACGCCGAGCTGGTGGATGCCTTCCTGGAGGCCGCGCCGGAGATGGTGGACTTCTTCGCGCGCGAAACGGCCCTGAAGTTCGAGCCCGGGCTGACGATCCCCGATACCTACAGCCAGCTGCCCGGCGCGGGGCCGGGCGGGCGTTCGGTGATCGCGCGGCCCTACGAGGCCAAGGGCCTTGGCGCGGCGGTGGCGCTGCTGCGGCGGCCCATGCGCGAGACGAGCTTCATGGGGATGACCATTCAGGCCGGGCCCGACCTGCGGGCCTTCATGACCATGCTGCGCTCGCCGGGCGCGGCGCTTCACGTAGCGCGGCGGATGGCGCGGCACCTGTGGGATCTGGCGCGTCATGGCCGGGGGATGCAGCTGCGCAACGGCAACGCGCTGGTGGCGCGGCTGATGCGCTCGGCGCTGGATCGGGGCGTGGAGCTGCGGGTCGGGCACGGGCTGGCGGAGCTGGTGCGGGAGGGCGAGGCGGTGGTGGGCGCGCGGCTTTCCGGCCCCGAGGGCGAGGTGCGGTTGCGTGCGCGGCGCGGGGTGGTGCTGGCCTGCGGGGGATACCCGCATGACGCGGCGCGCCGGGCGGCGACCTTTGCCAGGCCCGAGACCCATGCACCGCTGGCCGTGCCGGAGGCAACCGGCGACGGGCTGCGGGCCGGCGAGGCCGTGGGCGGACGTCAGACCACGGCGCTGGCCGGTCCGGCCGCGCTCTGCCCGGTGTCGGAGCTGCGCTGGCCCGACGGCAAGCGCGGGGTGTTTCCGCATATCATCGACCGGGGCCAGCCGGGGGTGATCGGGGTGCTGGCGAGTGGCGAGCGCTTTTGCAACGAGGGGCTCGGATACCACGACTACGTCACCGCCCTGCTCGGTGCGGTGCCCGAGGGCGCGGAGCCGGAGAGTTGGCTGGTCTGTGACCACAGGTTCATCCGGCGCTACGGGCTCGGGATCGTGCGCCCTGCCCCGCTGCCGCTGCGGCCCTGGCTGCGGTCGGGCTACCTGAAGCGCGGCGAGACGCCGGAGGCTCTGGCGCGGGCCTGCGGGATCGACCCGGCAGGGCTTGCGCGGACCATCGCCGCCTACAACGCCGGTGCGGAGCGCGGGGAAGACCCGGCCTTCGGGCGCGGCAGCACGGCCTACATGCGGGTGCAGGGCGACCCGGACCAGCGGCCCAACCCCTGCGTCGCCCCGCTTGCCCACGCGCCCTTCCATGCCGTGCGGGTCATCCCCGGCAGCTTCGGCACCTTTGCCGGGCTGGTCACCGATGGCGCGGCGCGGGTGCTGGGAGAGGATGGCGCGCCGGTGCCGGGGCTCTACGCGGCGGGCACCGACATGGCCTCGGTCATGGGGGGCACCTACCCGGCGGGCGGGATCAACCTTGGCCCGGCGCTGACCTTCGGGTTCATCGCCGGGCGCCATGCCGCAGAAGGAGAACAGAGATGAGCCGGATGATCTCGGTGGCCCACCTGACCGCCATCCACCTTGCGCCGCCGGCGTTCATCCGGGCCGCGGCGGAGGCGGGCTTCGATGCGGTGGGGCTGCGGCTGCGGCGGGTGACGCCGACCTCGCCGGCCTACCCGCTGATGGAGGACGCCGCGGCGATGGCCGAAACCCGGGCGGCGCTGGCGGAGACGGGGCTCGTGGTGCATGACATCGAGTTCGTCATGATCGAGCCGGGGCTGGAGGTGGCGCGGCTGGCGGGGCTCCTCGACGCGGGGGCGGAGCTGGGCGCGCGGGAGCTGATCGCCGCGCCCTACGACCCCGAGCCGGGCCGCCTTGCCGACAGGCTGGGCGCGCTGTCCGAGCTGGCCGGGGCACGCGGGATCGGCGTGTCGCTGGAGTTCTTTCCCTGGGCGGTGGTGCCCGACCTGGCCGGGGCGCTGGCGCTGGCCGCGCAGGCCGGGCCAAAGGTGGGCGTGCTGGCCGACAGCCTGCACTTCGACCGCTCGGGCAGCCGGCTCGACGACCTGCGGAACGCGCCGGAGGAGCGGCTGCGGTTTGCGCACCTGGCCGATGCGAAGGTGCATCCGCCCTATACGACCGAGCAGTTGCTGCACGCCGCGCGGGCCGAGCGGCTGCCGCCGGGGGAGGGCGAGATCGACCTCGCGGCCTTTGTCGCCGCGCTTCCGGCCGGGATCCCGCTGGGGGTGGAGGTGCCGATGGACGGGCTGACGGCACGCGAAGGCGCGGGCGCGGTGCTGCAGCGCGCCCGCCAGGCCGTGGCGCGGCTTCTGGCGGAGGGCTGAGCGCCCCCCGGCCTCAGCGCCCGAAGCCCGCCGCCGTCGGCAGCCATGTGGCCAGGCCGGGGAAGAGCACCAGCAGCGCCAGCCCCACAACCATCAGCGCGACATAGGGTGCCGCGCCGCGCACGATGGTGCCGAGCGGGGCGTCGGTGATGCCCTTGATGACGAAGAGGTTCATCCCCACGGGCGGGGTGATCATCGCCAGCTCGAGGTTGATCATCAGCAGCACGCCATACCAGATCGGGTCGATCTGGAGCGCGATCATGGTGGGCAGCAGGATCGGGGTGGTGATGAGGATGATGGCGATGCTCTCGAGGAACATGCCCAGCACGAAGATCAGCGCCATGACCACGAGGATGAAGCCGATCGGGCCGAGGCCCATGGCGGTGACGCTTTCGGTCACGCCCACGGGCAGGCGCACCAGGGTGATGGCATGGGCGAACATGGCGGCGCCCGCGATGATCATGAAGACCATCATCGAGGTGCGCATGGTGGCATAGGCGCAGTGCCAGAGGTCGCGCAGGCCGAAATTGCGGTAGACCAGCACCGCGACCAGCAGGGCGTAGAGCGAGCCGGCGGCGGCGGCCTCGGAGGCGGTGAAGATGCCGAAGTAGATGCCGCCCATCACCACCGGCGGGGCCAGCAGCGCCCAGACCGAGCGGCGCAGCGCGGCGGTGGCCTTGCGCCAGCCCGCCCAGTCGGGGGCATCCACACCGCGGCGGCTGCGGGCCTGGACCATGCACCAGCCGGAGAACATCAGTGCCAGCAGCAGGCCGGGGATGATGCCGGCGAGAAAGAGCCCGCCGATGGAGGCCTCCGACACGATGGCATAGAGGATCATCGGCCCGGACGGCGGGATCAGGATGCCCAGCGTGCCGCCCGCCGCGACCACGCCCAGCGCGTCGCGCTCGGCATAGCCGTAGCGCTTCATCTGGGGGATGGCGCTGGAACCGATGGAGAGGGCTGTGGCGACGGAAGAGCCGGAAATGGCGGCGAAGATGGTGCAGGCCATGACCGTGGCCACGCCGAGCCCGCCCTTGATATGGCCGATCAACGTGTGGGCGAAGGAATAGAGATCGTCGATCACCTTGGCGCGGATCATCACCTGGGCCATGAAGACGAAGAGCGGGATGGTGGCCAGCACCGGCTTGTTGAGATGCGCGAAGACGGCGTCGCCCAGCCCGTCGATGTCACCCTCGACGAGAACGAGGATCGCGGTGGCGGTGAGGCCGAGTGCTGCGAAGATCGGGATGCCCGCGAGCAGCAGCAGGATCAGCCCGAGAAAGACGAGGGCGAGGGTCATGGCAGCGGCCTCAGCGTGCGCCAGAGCCGGAGCGCGGCGGCGAGAAAGAGCAGCCCTGCGCCGAGCACCACCGGCACCTGCGGGATCCAGGTTTGAACTTCGATGTAACCGATGGAGTAGGAGCCGAAGCGGCGGGCAAAGGCGATACTTTCCCAGATCGAGAGGCCGACCACGGCGGCGAAGCCCATGACGGCGAGGTTGGCCACGGCGGCCTGCACACGGGCGCGCGCGGGCGACAGGCGGGAGGCCAGCAGGTCGATCCCGATGTGATCGCCCCGGCGCAGCGCCTCGGCGGCGCCCAGCATGACCACGGCCACCAGAAGGTATCCGGCCATCTGGTCGTTCCATTGCAGCGGCGCGTCGAAGACGTAGCGGCGCACCACGGCCACGCAGATCTGGCCGAAGATATAGAGGATCAGCAGCGTCGAGACGGCGCCGCAGAGCCGGACGAGGCCGGTAACGATCCGGTCGGGAAAGAGGGGAAGGCGGGAGAAGGCGGGTTGCGCCTCCTCCCTCGATTGCTCGTGCATCGGCCTGTCAGGTCACATCTTGCCGAGGAGTTCGATCAGCTTGGCGCTGTCGGCATCGCCCTCGCCGAAGGCCTTGTCGAAGGCCGGGCGCATGACCGCTTCCAGCGCGTCGATCTCCTCCTGGGTGGCGATATGCACCTTCACGCCCTTCTCCTTGAGCTGGTCCGGCCCGGCGGCGCCGGCCTCGACCGAGGCCTCGATGGCCCAGGCGGACGCCTTGGCTCCGGCCTCGGCAAGGGCGGCCTTGGAGGCGTCGGAGAGGCCGTCGTAGAACTCGGGGTTCAGGTAGCCGTGGAGGTAGGCCGAGAGCACCGGCACAACGGTGAAGGCATCCTGCACCTCGTAGTACTTGCGCGACACGGCGGCGGCCACGTCGGTCACCGCGCCGTCGATCACGCCGGTCGCCAGCGCCTGGTAGACCTCGGAGCCGGGCATGGCGGTGGGCGTGGCGCCCAGCGCGGCGAGGCCGGCATCGAAGGGCGGGGTCAGGCCGCGGAACTTGAGGCCTGCGAAATCCTCGGGCGCGACCAGCGGCTCGCCGTTGGTGGTGAAGACCGAGCTGTTGGTCTGGAACATCCAGACGACGTTCTTGACGCCCTTCTCCAGCAGCTTCTCCTCGAGGAAGGCCGCGGCCTCGGATTCGGGCCATTTTTCCCAGATCGCGATGTCACCGAAGGCGAAGGGCGCGACGGTGACGTTCATCATCGGGAGGGTCTTGCCCCACTGGAAGTTCAGCGAGAAGGCACATTCGATGTCGCCCTTGGCGGTGGCGACGATGTTGTCATTCGCGCCCACGAGGCTGTCGGCACCGAAGACCTGCACGTCGATCTCGCCGTTCGAGAGGGTTTCGACCTCTTCGGCCCAGCGGTCGACGACCTTGGCGATGTGGTGCGCGGGCGGCAGCTGGTGGCTGCAGCGCATCTCGGTGGCGGCCTGGGCGGCGGGCGCGGCGAGCAGGGCTGCGCCGAGCGTGGCGGTTGCGATGTGTTTCATTGGGTTTCCTCCCTGTGGTGCGGTCAGGCCGTGGCCTGCCAATTTGCATTTGTCGGCGGGCCTGCGCGGTGCAGGGCGCCATGAAAGGACTCGCCCGGCAGCGCCTCCTCCGCGATGGCCCGGGCGGGCGTGAGGGCCTCCAGGTCGATACCCGTGGGAAAGCCCATGGATTCGGCCAGGAAGACCACGTCTTCGAACACGACATTGCCGGTGGCACCAGGCGCGAAGGGACAGCCCCCGAGCCCGCCGAGCGAAGCGTCCACCACCCGCGCGCCGTTGTCCAGCGCTGCGGCGGCATTGGCCAGCCCCAGGCCGCGCGTGTCGTGCAGGTGGATGATGAAGGGCCGGTTGCCGCAGAGCCGGTGCATCTGGGCGCAAAGCGCGCCCACGGCCCTTGGCCCGGCATAGCCCACGGTATCGGCAAGGCCGACGATGTCGGCCCCGGCCGCGAGGCAGGCCTCGGCGAGGCGGAGCACCTCGGCCGGGTCGACGTTGCCCGAGAGGGAGCAGCCGAAGGCCATGGCGATGCCGGCGTTCACCAGCTTGTCCGGCGCCCGCTCGTTGCGCAGTGCGGCCACCTTGCCGACCAGCTCGACGGCAGCGGCGCGGGAGCGGCGGGCGTTGGCCTCGCTGTGCGCCTCGGTGGCGGAGACAACGCAAACCATCTCGCGGATGGCCGTGGCGATGGCGGCCTCTGCCCCGCGCTCGTTGAGCGTGAGCCCGGCGGAGTGGAGCCCCAGCGCCCCGCTGGCCGAGATGATCTCGTGGATATCGGCGAACTGCGGAAAGCGGGCAGCGGGGAGAAAGGAGCCAACCTCGTAGTGCCGCACCCCGGCGGCGGCCTCGGCCTTCAGCCAGGCGCGCTTGGCCTCGGTCGAAGGCACGGCCTTGGCCAGTTGCAGCCCGTCGCGCAGGCCGACCTCGCGCAGGGTCACACGGTCGGCGGGATAGATGGCCTCGAGGCTCATGCCGTGGCCTCCATGCCGCTGGCACGGGTAATCTCTTCGTCGGAGAGGCCCGCGTCCCTCAGGACCGCGCGGGTATCCGCCCCGATGGCGGCAATGTCGAGCGAGGGCCCATGCAGCGGCATGCCGTCGATCTCGAAGGGCATGATCGGCGCGCGGTAGGTCTGGCCCTCGGGCAGCCGCGAAGTGAAGAGACCGCCGGGGCGGGTGACGTGGGGATCGTCATACATTTCCGCGGGCCGGTGGATGGGCGAGAAGGGAATGCCGGCGGGCTCGAAGGCCTCCAGCAGCTCGGAGAAGCGACGGGTGCGCACGGCCTCGGCCACGATCGGGATGGTCCAGTCGCGCGCCTCGATCTGGTCCATCCGCTTTTGCAGGCGGGGGTCGTTGCGCAGGCTCTCGAGCCCGAGGAGATTGCACAGGGTGACCCACTGGCCCTCGGTCACCGCGCCGATGAAGATCTGGCGGGCGTCAGCGGTCTCGAAGATGTCGTAGACCGGCCAGGAGAACTCGCGCTCGGGCATCGGCGGGGCCTCGCGGCCCTCGATGTCGAATTGCACCATGTGCTGGGCGACGAGAAAGAGGCAGTTCTCGAAGAGCCCGGTGCGCAGGGTGCGGCCCTTGCCGTCTTTTCCGCGCTGGAGGAGCGCCGCGAGCACCGCGAAGGCACCGAAGAGGCCGCCCATGATGTCATTGGCCGAAGAGCCGATGCGCAGCGGGCGGCCGGTGGGGCCGGTCATGTAGGCCATTCCGGTCATCATCTGCACCACCTCGTCCATCGCGGTGCGATTCTCGTAGGGGCCGTTCAGGAAGCCCTTCAGGGAGGAGACGATGAGCTCGGGGTATTTCTCGCGCAACACCTCGGGCGCGAGGCCCATCCTGGCCAGCGACTGGTCGCGGAAGTTCTCGACGAAGACATCGGCATCCGCCAGCAGCCGGTGCAGCGCAGCGACGCCGGCCTCCGACTTCAGATCGAGCGTGATGCTCTTCTTGCCGCGGTTGAAGGTGGGGTAGAAGCCCCGTCCCATGCCGGTGAGGGCGCGGGTCTTGTCGCCCTCGGGCGGCTCGACCTTGATCACCTCGGCGCCGAGCAGCCCGAGGAACATGCCGCAGGATGGCCCCATGATCATGTGGGTCATCTCGACAACGCGCAGCCCGGCGAGCGGCCTCAGGTCTTCGGTCATGGCAGTCCTCCCGAGCGGAAGGATAGCCAAGGTGCTGCGAACGGAATACTATAGTGTTTCGACCCCTCCTTTCTGGAAACCAGAATGCTCGACACACGCCAGCTCCAGTACTTCGTCGCCATCGTCGAGCATGGCTCGCTTGCGCGGGCCTCGGCGCATCTCAACGTGGCGGCCTCGGCGCTGAGCCATCACCTCGCCCAGCTGGAGGCGCGCTTCGGCCAGCCGTTGTTCGAGCGCAAGCCGCGGGGGATGGAGCCCACGGCGGCCGGGCGGCGGCTGCACGAGCACGCGCGCGGGATCCTGCGGGCCATGGCCTCGGCGGAAACCGACATGATGGACCACGAGGGCAAGGTCTCGGGGCCGGTCTCGGTGGGCATGAGCTATTCGGCGGTGAAGGCGATCGGCGTGCCCTTCATCGCGCAGGTGGTGCGCGACTTTCCGGCGGTGCAGCTTGCCCTCACCGAGAGCCTCTCGGGGGTGGCGCTGCCCACGCTCATGGCCTCCGAGGTGGACATGGCGCTGATCTACAACACGCCCGACGACCCGATGTTCAGCTCCGAGCCGGTGCTTGAGGAGCCGCTGGTCTGTGTCGGGCGGCCCGAGATCATCGGCGACACCACGGCCCCGATCCAGTTCAATGCGCTGCTCGACCTGCCAATCATCCTGCTGCGGCAGGGCATCTCGGCCCGCGCGATCCTCGATGACACGGCGCTGCTGAAGAAGCTGGAAGCGCGCGCCCGGCTGCAGATGAACTCGGTGCAGGCGATTGCCGGCTCGCTGGTGGCCGGGCTCGGCTGCGCCATCGGCACCCGGCTGTTCATGCAGGACGAACTGGAGCGCGGCACCATCACCGCCCGCCCGATCGTGGCGCCGGAGCTGTCGCGCACCCTTCACCTCACCCGGCTCGCCTCCCGACCGGCGACCTTCGCCTCCGAGGCGATCCGCGCGCTGCTGCTCGCGCACGTGCGCGAGGCGGTCGCCTCGGGCCGGTGGGAGGCGCAACTGGTGGGTTGAGGCAGGCGGCGGGCCCCGGTGCACCTATGGACCAGTGCGCCAAGAAACTGGCCGCCCCGGGGTTGCACCCTCATGGGAAACGTGCATCTTCGGGTGTGTATTCTTTAACCTGATTACCGTCCTTTATCCGGCAATTTTCGCCACGCGTTTCAAAGGTTTGTTTCATGGACGGTGCGCTCACCCAAGATCACAACGTCGGTCGGATCGAGACCGTGCTGGGCAAGGATCATCTGCTTCTGGTGTCTCTGGAGGGGACCGAACGGGTCAGCGATCTGTTCTGCTATTCGGTCGCGGTGCGGGCGCCGCGGGGGCTGGAGACCGATGCGCTGATGGGCACCCATGCAACGGTGATGCTGGCCACGCTGGGGCATGACGAGGTCGCCTTCGACGGGGTGGTGACCGAGATCGAGTGGAAGCGGCTGGGCGATGCCGGCGACGAATACGCGCTGACCCTGCGTCCCTGGTTCTGGCTTGCCGGGCTGCGGCGGCAGCAGCGGATCTTTCACGAACAGTCGGTCGACGAGATCCTCGAGGAGGTGCTGGGCGCCTGGTCGGGCGCGGGCGCGCAGACCCATCGGCTGGACCTGGCCCAGAGCTACCCCAAACTGGAATACACCGTGCAATACGGCGAGAGCGACCTCGCCTTCGCCTGCCGGATGATGGAGCGCTTCGGGATCAGCTTTCACTTCCGCCACGAGGCCGGCAACCACTGCATGGTGCTCACCGACAGCCACGAGGCGATGGACGAGCTGCCCGGCCGCAGCCGCGAGTACCGCGACACCGGCACCTTCATCCGCAAGGACGCGGAGCACTTCTGGGAGTGGCGCGAGGCGCGCGGCATGACCACCGGCAAGGTCAGGCTGACCGACTACAACTTCAAGACCCCGGTGGCGAACCTGCTGACCGAGCAGGTCGGCGACGCGGCCCATGCCCATGGCGAGATCGAGAGCTACGACTACCCCGGCGTCTACCCCGATGCCGAGGCGGGGCGCGGCGTGGTCGGGCTGCGCACAACGCAGGAGCGGGCGGGCGACCTTCGCACCCATGCCGCGGGCGACGTGAAGAGCCTGAAGGCGGGCATGCGCTGCGTGGCCGACGGGCCGAACGCCGCCTTCACCGAGGGCGAGGCGCACCTCTGCCTGGAGGCGCGGCACAGCTACACCAGCGAGCTCTACCGCTCGGCGGGCGCGGGCGCGGACAGCGCGCAGGCCGAGTACAAGGGCAGCTACCTGCTGACCCCGGTCTCCGCGCCCTGGGCGCCGCCGCGCAAGACCGCGCAGCCGCGGATCCACGGCCCGCAGACCGCCCGGGTGGTGGGAGAGGGCGAGATCGACTGCGACGAATACGGCCGCATCCTGGTGCGCTTCCACTGGGACCTCGCCGACGCCTACTCGATGCGCTGCCGGGTAAGCCAGAGCTGGGCCGGCAAGGGCTGGGGCGGCATGGTGATCCCGCGGATCGGCATGGAGGTGGTGGTGGAGTTCCTGGAGGGCGACCCCGACAAGCCGCTGGTCACCGGCTGCGTGTATAACGGCAAGAACGAGGTGCCATATGAGCTGCCCAAGCACAAGACGCGGAGCACGTTCAGGACGGATACGCATCAGGGCAAGGGCTACAACGAGGTCCGGTTCGAGGACAAAGACGCCGAGGAAGAGATCTTCATCCATGCCGAAAAGGACGTGAACGAAAAGACGCTGCACAACCACACCACACGGACTGATAACAACCAGGTACTGTCGGTCGGGCACGTGTTTGTTCAGGAAGTCGAGTATGCAAAACAGACGTTCGTCGGAGGCAATTACTCTATTCGGATTGGCTCTGAAGACAGTGATGGCCCCGTGTCGCCGGGCTTGAGGTGGAACGATCAAGGCATTGGCGTTTACGGTTATCGGATCGGGGAACGCGGCAGCCGAATGAAGCCGAAGGGCAACTATTCTGTAAGGACCGAAGGGAACCAGTTCTTTGAGGCAAAGAACAACATCGTTGTTTCTTCGGAAAAGTCGATCACCATCAATAGTGATGAGGATATGTCGATCAACGTGTCCGACGGCCTCGAGATATCAACCACGGACAGCTTTTCGGAAGCGGTGGGTGGCAAGAAATTTGTCCGCGCTGCAGATGCTATTCACTTTGTCTGCGGGCGGAGCAGTTTTTCACTGAAGAAAAGCGGCGAGATCGTGTTGCGCGGCACAAAGGTGGCGATCCACGGGAGTGAGGCGATGGAACTACGCGCAGGAACGCTGCGCGGGTTGGTGAAGAACTTCATCAAGTTCGTCGCGAAAAGAATTGACCTGAACTGACGGAGAACACGAATGCCACAGGACGGGTTGCCCGACGAGGGTCTGACCGCGGATGGACGATATGTCGTCATGGGCAACAGAGAGGACGACCTTGCCGACCAGATCATTTGCGGAATGGATCGGAACGGTGACATCATCAACTGCGCAGAGGTCCAGCCGATCGAATTCCTTGAAGAGCATTGGTACGAGCGTTTCGACTTTGATGAGGCGCTTTTTGCCAACTACGGGAAAGATTGGTGGCTCGGAATTCTTTACAGGCCCGCACGAATGGGGCTGCTCGGGTCGGTCGCCAGACGCAACGTGACCGAGGCTGGCGACGCGATCCATGAGGGTTTCTCGCTGCTATGGCAAAACAAGCGAGCGGCCTACCTGTTGCTTCGTCAAATGGCGCGGATTGCTCTGGGGTTAGATGAGCACGAAGCCGAAATCGAAGAATGCCTCAGTTCGGACCCGGACGAGCTTGCGCGGTTCCGTGAGTTGAACCAGCTGATTGACCATCAGTTCGGGAACGCGGTGCAAACGATGGGGCAGAGGGTGGCGGGAGGCGCCTTCGTGGGGTTTTCCCTGCGTCGAGTGCGCATTCCCAGAAAGTATCTCACCGGCACACCGGCTCCGGTTCGTTGGTCTGCGATTGGCAGCGAGTTTGCTGCAAAGATGACGATGAACTTTATCCTGGCGGGATGGGGCGGCATGCTTCGCACCTACATCAACATGACCGAGATTCGCGAAACCCGAACCCAATATGCCACATCATGGCAAATGGGGCGCCCACCCTCGCCCCTGGAGCTTTACAGCGCCGCGATTTTCGGGGACCGACGTGCGCTTTCTGTCACGAGTGAAGAGATCCGCGATTTGCAGCGAATTGCCGATGCGTGCGAGACTCTTCCAGATGACCTTCAAGCCGAAGTTGACGCGTTTGCCTACTCGTTGGATGCGTTTATGACCTTTTATCAGGATCGGCTGTAATGAGCGCTGTTCGGACATCTCTCTTTCATCTCTATCAGCTGGTCGCGATCTATTTGCCTGGGGCCGCCGTGATCCCTGTTTCGATCCTTATGCTCATGGTTGGGCCAATCCCTGCAGTGATTGCTTTTCTGACGCTGACAGGCATCGTCGTGGTTGGCTTTGTGTTTCGTTCAAGAGTTGCGTTGAAGCTTGGCCTCGCGCCCGACTCCGAGTGAGGTCCTGGATCGAGACGGCCATGATCAAGGTCCGGGCGGCTGGAGCCGCAAGCAAGACCGTGCCAGCCTTCAGCCTTTCTTGCAGGGGCCGCAGGCCTTCTGCCGGGAGGGCGAGATCGACTGCGACGAATATGGCCGCATCCTGGTGCGCTTCCACTGGGACCTCGCCGACGCCTACTCGATGCGCTGCAGGGTAAGCCAGAGCTGGGCCGGCAAGGGCTGGGGCGGCATGGTGATCCCGCGGATCGGCATGGAGGTGGTGGTGGAGTTCCTGGAGGGCGACCCCGACAAGCCGCTGGTCACCGGCTGCGTGTATAACGGGAAGAACGAGGTGCCCTACGAGCTGCCCAAGCACAAGACGCGGAGCACGTTCAAGAGCGACACCCACCAGGGCCGCGGGTTCAACGAGCTACGGTTCGAGGATGAGAAGGGGCGGGAGGAGATCTTCGTTCATGCGCAGCTTGATCACAACACCAAGGTGCTCAATCACCAGACCACCCGTGTGGATCGTACAAAGGTAGAATCCATCGGTGCCGCCAGCCTGCGAGAGGTGCGGCTTGTGGATGTGCACAATGTCGGCATGGACATGACTTTCAATGTCGGCACCGGACCACATGGAAGCTTTGTGCGCGCGCCGCTCACGGGAAATTCGCAGGGCATTCGTGTTGCCGCCTACAATTTCGAAAAGTCCTTTCCCGACCTGTCGGGCAAGGGCAATTTCACCGTGAATGCGACATCTACGATCGCGCTTTCGGCAGGGGCGAACTGGTCGCAGAATGTCGATGGGCAAGCCAGCATGACTTATGGCCGGAACCTGTCGCAGACCGTGCGCGACAATGTGCGGGAGAATACCGGCAAGGATCATTCGCATGTGGTCGGCGCCAAGTACCGGCTCGATGCCCATGAGGAGATACACCTGAGGTCCGGTGCGGCAGAAATCCGGCTCAAGGCGGATGGCACGATCATCATCAACGGAAAGGACCTTACGGCAATGCTGAGTGGAGACACCTCGGTCACCTCGGGCGGCAAGATAGGGCTCAAGGGACAGAGGATCGATTTGAATTGATACGCATCATCCAGATCATTTCGGCCGCCATCGGCGTTGTCGGGGCCGTGATCCTTGCGATCTACATCTTTCAGATCGTGAAGTTTTCCATGGAGAATTCAGAGAGAAGGGCGAATATGCTGAGGAGCCATCTGACGCTTTATATCGGGGAGCCGCTGCTCACCGAGGGTGGCACGGTGATCGTGGCGTCGATCCCGATCCCCGAGGAGGAATGGCGGGCGCTGGAGGGGCCAAACCCTGCGGCGGAGGATGAAGACAACCGCAAGCGCCCACAGTTGAAGGAAGGCGACCGGCTGTTCGGCGCCTATCTGAACGGGCGGGTCAATTTCGTCGAGATGTATTACCCCGAGGGCGGCACGTACGGGTTCGACCTGGTGTCCGACCCACGCCTGAGCAAGGCAAAGCCGCTCGAGAGCGAACGCATTGGAGTGGGCTCGGGCAAATCGCTGGATCCCGAAAGCGGGGAGTGGGTCTCCTACGACGCCTCGACTCTTGTCGTGCGCGGGCCGAAAGCGAGCAGCGACAACGCGCGCTTGATCAGGGTGTATGGACGTGAAGTGAAAAAGCAGGCCAGCAGCGTCACGCGGTACGAAGGGGTCACCGTCTACGAGCCGACAATGGCGCAAGTACTGGAGGCTACATCTGGAGAGTACAGTGAGTAATATCTTCTTTCATACCCGGTCGTTTCATCCAGATGCCAACTTCGGTGCCGGCGGCTTGGGGTTCGAGGGAGACGACCGAGACTTCTCCTTCGCAACCGGCGATTCTTCGCGGATATTTCACTGGGTGGAAATCGATCTTCAGGCTGGCCAGGTCGTCGGGCTGGACTGCGACTCCTACCCTTCTGCCAATGCAATCGCACATCGGGTCCTGAACGCCCCGGGCGACGCTGTCGAGGTGATCACTCAGAACACGCCTCTTCCAGACATTACTGTGCCCGATGCTCCTCCCATGGCGAACGATTACTCCGAGCCGCGCAAGAAGCCGCGCCATGAGGAGCACTATTCGATCACCGCCTACACCGAGGACGGCGACCAGACAGCCAACATCACTATCAAATACGCCGGCAAGAACTTTGCCTTCTACTTCGCCGATACCGACATCGGGCATGATATCCTCGGCGGCCCGAACTCCAACGAAGCGCGCGACGATGTCGGCAGCGCCGACGACGGCTGGATCCCCTACAATGGCGTGGTGCCCGATCTCGACGTGACCAATCAACTCTTCCTCCATCTCGACCGTGCGAACGGAAAGGCACAGGTTCAGATGACCATGACCGGAGATGGCTTCCCGAACGCGGAGAGCTTCATTATCGCTGGAGGCGATACGCTCGGCTTGGCGACCCATATCCGGACCGGCACCGCCATAACCCAGCTTCCGGGTGGCCGCGCGATCCGGATGTGCATGACCCAGCTGTCCGATGTGGACTGGACAGCGCAGGATACCCTTGGCAGCAACCTCACCGCCAACGCCGTCTTCGACTACATGTCGTTCAGCACCACCGAGGTGGCCGAGGGCGAAATGAGCCGCGTAGCCCTGAACCGGGCCCATCTGGGTCGAGCGGCGACCGGCAACCTGCTCCGGAACATCCAGGATCACCTTCCGATCCCTTCGCCGCGCAACTACGAATGGTTGTGGGAATAGTCTGCAATGGCTGGGGCGGCATGGTGATCCCGCGGATCGGCATGGAGGTGGTGGTCGAGTTCCTGGAGGGCGACCCCGACAAGCCGCTGGTCACCGGCTGCGTCTACAACGGCAAGAACGAGGTGCCCTATGAGCTGCCGGCGAACAAGACCAAGTCGGTCTTCCGGAGCGACAGCCATCAGACCGGCGGGGCACATGACTTCAACGAGTTGAGTTTCGAGGACGAAAAGGGCCGGGAAGAGGTCTTTCTGCGGGCCCAGCGCGATGTCACCGTGAAGGTCGACCAACACGCGACGGCCCGGATCGACGAGAACGATGTGCGCTCGGTCGGGGGCCATGCGCTCACCGAGGTCGAGCTGTCGCGCACTGATACCGTCGGGAAGAGCTTTTCGATCAGCGTTGGCGGAGGGGCGGGCGGAGCCCTGATCGGGGGCGAAGAGCGGATGGACCCGTTCGGCCTCAGGCCTGCCGGTCACAGGCTCAGCCGGGGCTCGGCGGGGGGGCAGGGCAGTTTCTCGCTCCAGGCCGAACGCAATGTGACCCTCGATGCGGGCGGGTCCTTTTCCGTGGACGCCGAGGCCCATGCGCACGAGCGTATCGGCAAGAACAAGGCGACCAACGTGGGCCAGTCGTTCCGGATTTCGGTGGGCCAGGACTTCAAGGAAGCCGTGAGCGGGCGCAAGGTGATCGACGCCCACAAGGAACTCGTCCTGCGCTGCGGCAAATCGGAAATCCGGCTCACGCCGGACGGCCTGGTCAAGATCCGGTGTCTCGATTTCGACGTGGACGCCGCGTCGACGATCAAGATGAAGTCTGGCCGGATCGACCTCAACTGACGGAGAGTGGCAGTGCCAAGAGCAACCAGAATTCTTGTGACGGCCATCGCCGCTGCGGCTGTCGGCGCGGTCGCGTTCGTCCTTGCCCCCGGAATGCGGGCAGAAACGCCAATGAAAGAGGATACCTTGGATATTACGTTTGTCATCGAAGGCGAGTTGCAGGACAAGGGCGGCCTGGTGACGCTCGTGTTCCGGCCCGGCGAGGCCTCCGAGAACGATGAGACCGAGGTGGACATTCACCTCGCTGCCAGATCCAACCTTGTCATCGTGGACCTGCCGAAAGGCGCCGAAATGGCCTACCGTTTCCGCACCAAGAGCAAGTCCGGCATCACCACGGACAGATTTGCGGTTGGCAGCTTCCGACAGGGAGAGGGCAAGCCCGACGCCGAGGTGCTCGAGCATCACGTCGATGCGCAATCCGGCTGGACGGTCTCGGACAGCCGCCGCATATCCGCGCTCGTCAACCTGCACGACAGGTCTGCCTACAGCTGTGTGGAGCACGCAAACCTGCAGATCTGCGACACGTCCAGCGTGATGGAGGGCGGCGCCAAGCCATGAGCACCCTGACGCTCCATGTCCGGTCGTTCCATCCGCTTGCCAACTTCGGACCGAGCGGGTTGCTTTTTCACGGGGATAACCGTGGCTTCAGCCAATCGCTCTCGGTGACGTCGCGCATCCGGTTGCGCAAGACCTTCGACCTGGCCGCCGCGAGTGCCACGCCGTCGGTTGTCGCATCGGACGTCAGTTCGCACCCTTTCGGGATGGAGCAGGACTATTCTGCCGCCAACACGCGCCCGCATGCCACCTCGGATGGCGCCCAGATCGACGCATACCGCGAGGATGGCGACCAGGGGTTGCAAGCCATGGTGGGCTACACCGGCCAGAACTTCGCAATGCCCTTCGTGCAGACGTTCAAGGGTGGGTATGACGCGGTCGTGCCCGGTCTGGATGTGACCTGCAGCCTTCATCTCGAGATCGACCGGGACGAAGAGAAGCTGAGCTTTGCCTTCCGGATGGTGGGTGACGGCTTTACCAACGCGGAGGCCCTGCTGGTGGACAGTGCGCAGAACGTGCTCATGCTGGCGACCCACCGCCGGATCGGTTCGGCACTCCATCAGCTGCGCGGCGACCGCAGGATTGTAATGGCCTCCTCGGCGGCGGAGGTCGATTTCGCGCAGGACAGGTTTGGTTCTGGCATCGATGTGCACTGGTGCCTCGACTACGCAACCGTGGCCGGGGCGCAGGTCGATGTGCTGGAGGAAACCGGACAAGACCCCTCGAGCGTGTCGGCCTGGAACAGCATGCACACGAACCGCGATGCACGCGGCGGTTTCCTGCGCCGGAGCCAGGATGTTGTCCCCACCTACGCGCCCGGCCGAGCCGGAAGCTCCATGCCCTGTGGCCCGTGCGCGCGATGGAACCCGGCCAGGTGGAGCAGCGCGCAACGAGCCACTTCGAGCCACAAGGGATCAAGCTCAGTTGATACGCATCATCCAGATCATTTCGGCCGCCGTCGGCGTGATCGGCGCCGTGATCCTTGCGGTCCATGTCTTTCAATCCTGCACGCTTACCGGGCCGACACCGAGAGGCGGGACGCCATGTTGCGGAGCCATCTGACCCTCTGCGTGGACGAGCCGCTGCTCTCCGAGGGCAGCACGGTGATCGTGGCCTCGATCCCGATTCCCGAGGCAGAATGGCGGGCGCTGGCGGGGCCGAACCCGGCGGCGGAGGATGAGGACAACCGCAAGCGCCCGCAGCTGAAGGAGGGCGACCGGCTGTTCGGGGCCTACGCGTTGGATGCGTTCATGACCTTCTATCAGGATCGGCTGTAATGAGCGCTGTTCGGACATCTCTCTTTCATCTCTATCAGCTGGTCGCGATCTATTTGCCTGGGGCCGCCGTGATCCCTGTTTCGATCCTTATGCTCATGGTTGGGCCAATCCCTGCAGTGATTGCTTTTCTGACGCTGACAGGCATCGTCGTGGTTGGCTTTGTGTTTCGTTCAAGAGTTGGTTTGAAGCTTGGCCTCGCGCCCGACTCCGAGTGAGGTCGCGGATCGAAACGGCCATGATCAAGGTCCGGGTGGCTGGAGACGCAAGGAAGGCCGTGCCAGCCTTCAGCCTTTCTTGCAGGGGCCGCAGGCCTTCTGCCGGGAGGGCGATAGGGTGGGCCGCAGATCGACGAAGGGCCGCAGTCCCGTCCCCTGCTGGTCCAGGCGCTCGCTGAGACCAGACCTCTGTGGCTCTTTCGATCTGGTGACACTTGTGCCGCTTGACGTGCCTTTATCCTTGTCGGCACCGCCAAGTGCCAACCCGAGATCAGGACGGACGAACATCTGCCTCAAGCAACGCGTAGGTCTTGACGGTTTTCTGCCGCACCAAGTCAACTATCGCGTCATCAAAGGACTTAAAATGCGCGGTCTCGACATGTGCCGCGAAGGCGGTCTCATCTTCGTAGATCTCGTATAGGAAGACGCTCCTGCGGTCCGCGGAGAGGCAAACGTCAAATCTGTGGCACCCGGGCTCGTCCTCCAGGGAGCGGCGGGCATTCTCCAGCATGAGCGGCAAGAAGGCCTCCAACTGGCCGACATGGGGTTCGAAAACGACTGTGACGACATACATGCCTATTCCTTTCTCACGGCGTTCGGAAATCGTTGAACGAAACTGGTAGCCTGCTCTGCGTCCAACGCGCAGATGGACAGTGACAGAGGCGTGACGAAGACCCGTGCCGTTGGCTCGAGTTCCTTACTTGCACCGATGGCCGAGGCGAGGGGGCGGCCGGAAACGGAGGGCGCACCAATCGTGATGGCCATGGCTCAGCCCAGAAGCTCCAGCAGCTCTTTCGTGACCGCGAGGGTCCCCATGTCGCCGCCAAATTCCATCGGGCGGAGGCGGTTGGCCTCGAAGCCGCTTTGTACCGCGGTTTCGACCAGTTCAGCCGCTTCGGTCCAGCGGTGATTGCCGGTGCGTTCCGCCAAGTAGTCGAGCATCAGGGAACCCGAGAGCACAGCCGCCAGCGGATTGGCCTTGTCTTGCCCCATGATGTCCGGCGCTGAGCCGTGGGCGGGTTGGAAGAGGCCGACCTCGTCGCCGATCTCGGCGCAGGCCGCCATGCCCATGCCCCCGACAAGGCCACCGCCGAGGTCGGAGAGGATGTCGCCGAACATGTTCTCCATCACCATCACGTCGAATTCCCAAGGCTTGCGGATCAGGTCCAGCGCCTGGGCGTCGACGTAATTGTGCGTGGCCTCGACCTCCGGGTATTGCGGCGAGATCTCATCGAAGATCTTTCGGAAGAAGGCCATGGAGTTGAACACATTGGCCTTGTCGACGCAGGTGAGTTTGCCGGGTCGACCACGGGCCTTCCGCTTCTCGGCGAGGCGGAAGCCGAAGTGAAATAGCTTTTCGGTGGTCGGACGCGTGATGCGGAGCGTGTCGCGCACTTCGTGATCGCTGGCAAAGTTCGGGCGGCCGTGGGTTGCGGCGGAGAAGAACAGGCCTTCGGTGGATTCGCGCAGGATGACCATGTCGATCTCCGCGGCGCGTGGGTCAGCCAACCGTTGTGGAGCATTCGGATAAGCCTTGACTGGGCGAACGCCGGCATAGAGGCCATAGCGGTCACGCAAGCGCAGGTGCGGGGCAATCTCGGTGCCATCGTCGTGGCGCACCGAAGGCAGTCCGATGGCGCCAAGAAAGATCGCATCCAGTTCGCCTGCCCGTTTCTCACCACCAGGCTCGATGTCGCGCCCGGTTTCCTTGTAGTAGGCCGCGCCTGCGGTGATCTCCTCGTAGGACAATGCAGGCAGCCCGACCTTGGCCACGGCGGCATCGACCACTGCAAGCGCCGCATTCGCTACGTCCACACCTATCCCGTCGCCCCGAATGAGGGCGATGCTCAGCTTCTCTGACATGATGCTTCCTTCCGGCCTAGAGCTGGCCCAACTTGTATTTTTCCAGAATGGCCAGCAGTTCTTCGGCGGACCTTGTGCGGTGCTGTTTGAACAGGCGCCGCACGGAGTCCCCGTCGCCGGCTCTCAGGTAGTTCAGGATATCGCGGTGCTCTTGAGTGGAGCGGTGGGGAGGGCCGCGCATCCGCATGGTCACGACCCGCGCCCGATGGGCCTGATCGTAGAGCGCGCGGACAAATTCCTTCAGGCGCCGGTTCCCTTGCAGGTCGAGCAAGATCTGATGAAAGCGATCATCGGCTTCGGCCCAGGTGTCGAGATCCTCGCTTTCCAGCGCGGCCTCCATGTCGGCGGTAGCGCGCTCCAATGGGGCGAGTTCTTGATCACTGGGATGCGTTTCGGCGTAGCGGGCGGCGGCGTCAGGCTCCAGCGAGGTCAGAATCTGGTAGATCTCGCGCATATCCTCGGCACGGATTGGCAGGACCCGCACACCCCGGCGGGGGATCAACTCGACCAACCCCTCCGCTTCAAGGCGGATCAGGGCCTCGCGCACAGGTGTGCGGCTCATACCAAGTCGAAGCGCGATCTCGGGCTCAGGCGCCTGAAAGCCGGGCGGCATCCGGTTGGTCCGGATCTCGTCCTTCAACCGCTCATAAGCGGCTTCGACACGTGTTGACTTGGCAGCCTCTGCCATCCGGCCTGATCCCTTTTGTTTCGGCCACAATTGCACCTCACGTCCAAGCCGTCAAATAAATTAATGCATACATTGACGGATGCAAAGCAAAATGCCTTAGTATGCGAACTTGCCGGTGCGCCGGCCTAGAAACCGCCCATCCGGTGGGTGTGAGGAGGAAAGATGAAACGGATGATTCTGACGGCAGCGGCAGTGTCGCTAGCTGCCACGGTGGCCAGTTCGGAAACAGTTCTCAAGATCCAGTCGTCAGCGCAGAGCGGCGCCTATGAATACAGTTACCTGGAAGACGAATGGGGCAAGCGCCTCTCGGCGATGACGGGGGGTGAAGTGACCGTGGAGTTTTTCCCGATCAATGCCATCGTCGATCGCAACGAAACCCCCGAGGCGGTCATGGCCGGTGTGCTTAGCGGCGACTTGAACTCGGTCGCCTATTTCACTGGCCGCAACCCGGCCTTCGCGATCATGGGCGACCTGATCGCCGGCTATGATTCTCCTGAACAGGTGCAAACTTTCTGCCGCCACGGCGGCGGGCGCGAAGCGCTTCAGGAGTTGTGGGACTCGGTGCTGCCAGACGCGATGCATGTTGTCGGCTGCGGCGCGGTCTCCAAGGAGGCGCTGGTCTCGACCGTCGAAATCCGTGGTGTCGCCGACCTCGAAGGGGTCAAGATCCGCTCGCCCTCGGGTCTCGCAGCCACGGTGTTCCAGAAGGCCGGAGCCGCGCCGGTGTCGATGTCGATCAGCGATGTCTTCACTTCGCTAGAGAAGGGAGTGATCGACGCGGCCGACGCATCTGCCTACATCAACAACTCCACCAGCGGCTTCCACCAGGTTGCAAAGTATCCGCTCTACCCAGGCATCCACTCCATGGCAGTGCGCCAGTTCGTCCTGAACAAGGGCGTCTGGGAGGGCATGTCGGACGACCAGAAGCTCGCGGTGGAAACGTGGTTCTATGCTGCCTATGACGACCTGCGCCGCCAGCTCGACCTGCAGGACAAGCAGCAGGTGCAGGCCGATCAGGCCGCCGGGGACATCACCGTGGTCGACTGGAGCCAGGAAGAGCGCGACAAGTTCCGCGTGCTCGCCACCGAAGCATGGGAAGAAACGGCGGCAAAGTCGCCTGAGGCCCGCAAGGCGCTCGACGCCCACTATGACTTCATGAAGAAAATCGGCCTTCTGAAGCCGTAGCGGAACAGGGAGGGGAGGGCCAAGGCGCTCGCCCCTCCTGGCCACCGGGGAGGGGAAAATGCAGGCATATGTGACGATCATGGGGAAGGTGTCGGTCTTCCTCGGCAAGGTCTGCGGGGTATTCTACCTCGCGGCCATTGCGCTATCGCTCTACGAGGTCTTCATGCGCTACGTGCTTGGCGCTCCGACCTCATGGACTTCCGAGACAATCATGGTGCTGGTCGCCACTGCATGGATGCTCTGCGTGGGTGCCGTGACCCAGCAGCGCCGCCACATCACCGTGACCACCATGGAACTCCTTCTCGGAGAAAAGCTGTGGGGCCGGATGAAAAAGCTCGCGATCCTGTTGTCGATGGTCGGCGTGGCCGGGCTCACCGTCATGCTTTGGGAACCGATGGTGAAGGTGCTCAAGGCGCCGCAGACCACGGGCAGCGCCTTCGACCCCTATACGCCAACCTATGTCAAGACCATGCTTGTCGGCTCAGCGGTGCTCTACTTCCTGCAGCTACTGGCGAACCTGCTTACTCCCTCGACCAAGCGCCACACGCCCGCAGGGCTGGGAGTGGAATAATGGGCATTGAACTCGTCACGCTCTATATCGTTTCGGCGCTCTTCATCCTGATGGCAATCGGGGTGCCGCTCGGCGCCTCCACTTTGCTGATCTCAGTCGCCACCGCCTATCTAGCCTATGGCAGCAACGGCTTTATCCTCGTCACCTCCGCCGTCACCAAGGTGATGGACAAGCAAACCCTCGTGGCGGTGCCTTTCTTCGTCTTCATGGCCAATATCATGGAGCGATCCGGAGTTGCGAAGGAACTGTTCAACTCCATGGCGATCTTAGGTGGGCGCATGCGTGGCGGCGTGGCTGTGCAGACATGCCTTGTGGCAGTGGTGCTGGCGGCCATGTCGGGTATTGTCGGCGGCGAGATCGTGCTGCTGGGACTGATCGCCTTGCCGCAGATGTTTCGGCTCGGGTATGACCGCAAACTCTCCATCGGCGTGCTCTGCGCCTCAGGCTCGCTGGCCACGTTGATACCGCCTAGCGTGGTGCTGATCGTCTACGGCGCCGAAGCCGGTGTCTCGGTGCGCGACCTCTTTACCGCCGGCGTCGTTCCCGGGATGCTACTGGCCGGACTCTACATCGGCTACGTCCTCTTCCGGGTGAGGTTGAACCCCGCCATCGGCCCCATCTACGACAGCCCCGAAACCCAGCTGCCGCTGATTCAGCGGCTCGCATATCTCAAGGGGTTGATCCTGCCCTTCCTGCTGATCTTCGGCGTGCTCGGCTCGATCTACGGCGGCATCGCGACAGTCACGGAATCCGCCGCGATTGGCGCAGTCGGCTCTCTCATTGTGGCGGCCGCACGGCGGGAGCTGACCACAAAGGGCGTGCGTGAAGCACTTTGGGCCACAACTCTAACGACCGGCTCCATCCTGTGGCTGATCATCGGAGCCGTGAGCCTCGTGGGGATTTACAACCTGATGGGCGGCACCCGCTTTCTGAGTGGTATCCTCACTGGCCTCGACATGGCGCCGATCATGGTAATCATCGTGATGATGCTGATTATCTTCTTCCTGGGAACTTTCCTGGAGTGGATCGCCATCGTCTTCATCACTGTGCCGGTCTTTGCGCCCGTGGTGGTGCAGCTGGGCTATGATCCGGTCTGGTTTGGTATCCTCTTTGCCATGAACATCCAGATCTACATGCTCTCACCCCCCTTTGGGCCGGCCTGCTTCTACCTCAAGAGCGTGGCACCCAAGGATGTGACGCTACAAGAGATCTTCCTCGCCGTGATGCCCTTCATCGGCCTGCAGATCATTGGCCTGGCGCTCGTCATGATCTTCCCGCAGATCGCGCTCTGGCTGCCCGGACTATAGAAAGGACGCCATTATGGATACGAACGACGAAGATCACGAGGTCTACGAGTTCGGCTGGTGGCCGGAGATCGTGGGAGCGGTCGGTGTGGTTGTGCTGGTCTGTGCACTGATCACCTTTGCACGTGGGGCAATCTAGGTGTCGGAGCCCGGCTCCGTTTTGACCAAGTGCTGACGGGGGACAGACTGCTATCAAGAAGAGAGCCAGGATTACCGGACAGCCGGGCTCAGGCCTGGAGGTGTTTCAGCGTCTCTTCAGTCGCATCGGCCACAGGTTCGATGATGCTGCCCAGAATGGCGTTGCGGTCGAAGATGGTCGGGTTCACTTCGAGGAAGGCGCGCAGGGCACCTCCGAAGGCCTGCCGCAACTCGGTGCCGATGTTGAACTTCATGACCCGCGTCTCGAGCGCCAACTGCCGCCGCTGGGCGCGGGGAATGCCGCTGCCGCCGTGGAGCACCAGCGGCGTCGGCACGACGGCCTCCACCGCCCGGATGGCCGCAATGTCCACCGGCACGCTGTCGGACGTGCTCAGGTGGGTGTTTCCGGCCGAGATGGCCAGGGCGTCCACTGGCACCTCCGCGATGAAGCGGCGGGCCTCTTCCGGGTCGGTGCCAACAGAGGGGGCCGCGCCCACATAGCCGACGACGCCAAGCTCGGCCTCGACACTGACTCCTGCGCGGCGTGCGGCCTCCAGCACCCTGCCCGTGTTCTCGATGTTTTCCGCGAGCGGCAGGGCAGAGCCATCATACATGACCGAGGAGAAGCCTGCCTCGATGGCCGCCAGGCACTCTTCCGGGCTCTTGCCGTGGTCGAGATGCGCCACGACAGGCACGCGCGCACGCGCCGCAAGAACACGAAACATCTCGGCCAGCACGGTCAGGGGCGTGTGGGCCCGGCATCCCGGCCCAGCTTGAAGGATGGCCGGGCAGCCGACGCGCTCGGCCGCAGCGATGTAGGCCTGTGCATCCTCCCAGCCGAGCACGACGAGGCCCGCAAGGGCGCCGCGGTGGCCGGGGAGGCACTCCATCGCGTCTTTCAGGGTCACCAGCGGCATGTCTCAGCCCTCCACCGCGCCGGGCGCGGTCATGATGTTGGCCAACATGAACGCGGTGACCTCTTCGGCCAGGGGCATGGCATTGGAGCAGCCCGGACGCGACACCACCAGCGCGGCCGCCGCCGAGCCACGCCGCACCGCCTCGGACATCTCGCCGCCGGAAAATCGCGCCGCGAGAAAGGATGCAAGAAAGGCATCGCCTGCGCCGACGGGCTTGAGTGCCGTGACCGGGTAAATGCCGCTGGCGCTCTCCGCTCCGGCATGGAAGGTGATCGCCCCGTCCTGCCCCATCTTGTAGATGCAGGTTTCCGGCCCGTCGTTGCTGAGCTGACGGGCGTAGTCGGGACTTGGGTCGGACGTGCCTTGCAGAATGGCGAACTCGAGATCGTTGCCCACCACGATGTCGCTGCGGCGCGCCGTGGCCGCGTAAACCTCACTGGCGTCCCGGGCGCTGGCCCAGGAGTAGGGCCGATAGTCGAGATCGAGCACCACCGGCACCCGGGCCTCCTGCGCACGGGCGATGGCGTGCAGGGTGACGGCCCTCGACGGCTCGCGGGCCAGCGCCGTGCCGGTCACGACCAGCGCGGCGAGGCCATCCAGCTCCATCCGGTCCGGCAGATCAACCGCGAGGTCGAAGTCGGCGGCACCGTTGCGGTAGATCACCGTCTCATGGTCTTCCAGGCGGTTTTCGGAGAGGGCCAGGGAGGTGCGCGTGTCGGGGCCGGAGGTGGAGACGAGCCCCTGCCCTATCCCGAAGGCCTCGAGCTGGGCGGCACAAAAGCGCCCGACCGGATCATCCGAAAGTGCGGTCATCAGCTCCACCTGCGCCCCCAGACGCGCCAGGCCTGCCGCGATATTGGCCGCGGACCCGCCAAGCATGGCCGAGAAGCGCGTGGCCTCGGCCGTCTTCGTGCCGGCGGGCTCGGGATAGAGATCCATGCCGGCCCGGCCAATGACGATGAACCGCAGCTGGCTCTTCGGGTTGGTCATTCTGGGCCTCTTTCTGCCGTGGTGTTGCGTGCGATGAATTCGACCGGGACCGTGACGCGGATCGACTTGTCCGGCCTCTCCACCAGCTCGTTGATGCCGCGAACGGCGGCGGCGATCACCGCGGCCATGTCCTGCGCCACGGTGCTGAGCCGATAGGGCCGGTAGCCGGCGGTCTCGATGTTGTCGTAGCCGATGAGCTGGAAGTCGGCGGGCGCGGTGAGGCGGAACTCCTCCTCCGCCGTGTCCTTGAAGCCCATGGCCATCAGGTCGTTGCCGCAGAACACGCCGTCGGGCCGGGTGCGGGCGGTGAAGAACTCCCGCGCGGCCTGGCGGCCTGACTCGTAGGTGTGGTCGCCGTCATGGGCCGCCATCGCCACCGCGCCGGCCTGCTCGAGCCCGGCAAGAAAGCCGCGCAGCCGCTCGGCGCTCGCATCGGGGTCGTTGCCGCCGTGACCGGAGACAAAACCGATGTTGCGGCACCCGCGCGCCACAAGCTCTGCCGCGGCCATGCGCCCGCCGGCGAAGTGATCGCTGGTCACGTAGTTGGCCGCCAACCCCTTGATGCCGCCCCGGTTGAGGATCAGCGTGGGCGTGCCGCGTTGCGAGCAGAGTGTCAGCATGCTCGAGGTGGGCATGAAACCGGTCATCACCACCGCCGAGGGCAGGTGGCTCAGGATCGCCTCGATCCGCGCGCTCGCACTGCGTGCGTTGGGCACCTGGAACACCAGCGGCAGGTTGCCACCGCGTTCGAGCTCCCGGATCAGCCGCGTCATGATGCCTGCGCGCATCGGGTTGGTCACATCCCGCACGATCACCGCGATCACATGCGGGTATTCCCGCATCATCAGCCGGGCTGCCGTGGTCGGGCGGTAGCCAAGCTCGTGGGCCAGTTTCAGCACGCGCCGGCGCACATCGGGCGAGATCCGCGACATCGGGTCGAAGGCGCGCGACACGGTGGAGCGCGACACATCCAGCCGGGTGGCGATGTCGAGGGCTGTCACCTTCTGCGTCACGCCAAGCCTCCGTCAGTCCTGTGCGCCGCTGAGCAGCACCTTGATGTGCTGCTCGGCCCGGAAGGAGGCCCTGAAGGCCTCCAGCACCTCGGCGAGCGGGAACTGCCCTGTCACGATGGGCGCGGGGTCGATCGTGCCGTCCACCAGCATCCGCGCCGAGCGTTCGAACACGTTGTTCTGACGAAAGGTCGAGATCAGGTCGATCTCGCGGGCTGTCATCTGGTTGAAGGGCACCTCGCAGCTCTGCGAGGGGATCATGCCCACGAGCACGGCCCGGCCACCCCGCCGCGTCATGCGCACCATGTCGACAAACGCTGACGGGTGCCCGGAGGCCTCGAAGGAGATGTCGAAGGCGCCTCCCCGCGCGTCGATTACAGGCACGAGATCGCCCACGCCAGGATTCATCACGTCGGTCGCCCCCATCCTGAGGGCGGTCTCGCGGCGGAAGGCGCTTGGGTCGGAGACGCAGACACGCGCTGCCCCTGCCGCGCGCACGACTGCCGCTATGAGTGAGCCGATGGTGCCTGCCCCTGCAACTACGACGTCGCGGCCCAGCACCGGCCCTGCACGCTCGACTGCGTGCACGGCGACGGAGAGCGGCTCGGTGACGCAGAGTAGCGAGTGCGGCGTGTCGCCAGGCACCTTGACGCAGCGCCGCGCATCGACCACGAAGCTCTCGCGGTAGCCGCCATCGAGATGTGGGTCATGGCTGGCGGATCCCATGAACTGAACGTTGTGGCACAGGTTGTTGCGACCGGCGCGACAGGCCGGGCACCGGCCGCAGGTAAGCGCCGGATCGACCACCACGCGATCACCCGGGGCGAGTCCCTCCACCTCTGCACCGCATTCGGAGATGTCTCCGCTCATTTCGTGACCGAGGGCGAAGGGTGTCCTGAGCACGAAGTTTCCCATGCGGGCGTTGTGATAGTAGTGCTGGTCGGAGCCGCAGATCCCTGCGGCGCCGAGGGTCACGCGCACATCGCGCGGGCCGAGGGGTTCGACGGGGACCGGCTGAAGCCGAAGGTCCTTGGGGCCGTGCAGCACGGCCCCGAGTGGCGCGGATGAGGTCACTGGGCGCCTCCATTCAGGATGTTGGGCAGGGCTGTGCTCAGCCCCGGGATGAAGAGCAAGGCCAGGAGTGTCAGCAGCAGCGGTGCCGCGAAGAGCAGCAGGCTTCGGCTGACAAAGCCCGGCGTCACGTCGGCCACCTTGGCCAGGACGAAGATGACCATGCCGACGGGCGGGGTGAGCAGACCCAGCATCAGGTTGAACATGAAGAAGATGCCAAAATGGATCGGGTCGATGCCCAACGCGGTGGCCGTGGGCAGCAGGATTGGCACCAGGATGGTGATGGCGGCGATCATGTCGAGGAAGCAGCCGACAACGAGGGTTACCGCGGCCACGATCAGCAGGAAGAGCCAGGGGTTCTCCGTGACTCCCGTGACCATGTCCTGCACGAGGCGGCCTACGTTGTTGGCGGTGAGCAGCCAGGAAAAGATCGCTGAGCCCGCCACGATGATCAGGATCGAACAGCTTGTGGTGGCCGTCTCCCGGCTGATCCGGGTGAAGTCGCGCAGGCTCAGCGAGCGGAACACCAGCGTGCTGAGCAGCAGCGCATAGGCGGAGGCCGCCACGGCCGCCTCCGTGGGGGTGAAGACGCCGGTCATGATACCGCCGATGATGAGCACCGGAGTCAGCAGTGGAAAGATCGCCTGGCGGGCGCGGTCCACCACGGTTGGAATGCTGAAGGGCAAGCTCGGCTCGTAGCCGCGACGCCAGGAGATGAGGAAGATCATCAGGCTCATCAGAAGGGCGAGGACGACACCTGGCAGGATGCCCGCAAGGAACAGGCTGCCGATGGATTCCGAGGCCACCACGCCATAGATGATTAGCGGCAGAGACGGCGGGATCAGCGGCCCGATGATCGAGCTGGCACCGGTGATGCCGATCGAGAAGTCGTCGTCGTAGCCTGCCTCGCGCATCGCCTTCACTTCGATCGCGCCCAGCCCGCCGACATCAGCCACCGCCGAGCCGGACATGCCCGAGAAGAGCACGCTGGCGGCCACGTTCACATGGCCCAGCCCGCCCTTCATCCAGCCGACCACGGCATTTGCGAAGCCGAAGATCCGCTCGGTCACCCCGCCCACGTTCATCACTGCACCGGCAAAGACGAAGAAGGGAATGGCCAGCAGGGTGAAGCTGTCGACCCCGTTGATCATGCGAAAGAGCACCTGCGGCGTCCCGAGGCCCTCGGTGAGCAGCAGGTAGGCCATGGAGGCGCCAACAAGTGCGAGGCCCACGGGGATGCGCAGCACCAGCAGGACGGCAAGGGTGACAAAGAGGATGGTCACGGGCGGGCCTCCTGCGACACGCCGCGCAGGCGGTCGGACAGGCGCAGCAGCGTTGCTGCCAGGTTGAGCAGTAGGCCTGTGAGCACGATGTAGTAGATCACCGACTTGGGCAGCGGGATCGCGCTCATCTGCTGGCCAGAGAGCTGCGCCAGCGCCCAGGCCTGCCAGGCCAGCGTGCCGATGATCGCCAACTGGATCAGCTCCGCGATGCTTTCCAGCCACGGCCGCGCCGGCTCGGGGAGCATCTCGACAAACATGTCGATGGCAATGTGCTCGCCCCGGCGGGTCACGACCGGCAGCCCGAGGAAAGCCACGGAGATCATCAGGTAGCGCGCCAGTTCCTCGGTCCAGCCCAGGGGCATGTTGAGGAAGTAGCGAAAGAAGAACTGGGCGAAGACGGCGATTCCGAGCGCCCAGAAGGCGGCGAGCAGGCAGCTTTCCTCGATCAGGCTGGTGAGCTTGCGTGCGATGCCAAGCATGGTGTCCTCCCCCGGATGAACCGGGCGGCGAGAAGGCTCGCCCGCCCGGCAGTCTGTCATGGCGGAGCACACACCCCGCCCTCGGGCCGGTCAGTCGGCCAGTGCGGTCACGCGGTCGACCAGCTCCTCACCCCACTCGGCCTTGACGGCGGGGATCACGAGCTCGGCGAACGGCGCGCGGTCGACATCGACGATCTCCACGTCATCACCGGCGCGGAACTTGTCGAAGAGCTCTTCCTCACGCGCCACGATCTTGTCGCTGAACATGGCAGAGGCTTCGCGGGTGATCTCGGTGAAGAGCGCCTTTTCCTCGTCGGAGAGCCGGCTCCAAAGCGGGCCGCCGAAGACCGACACCACCGAGGAGGTGATGTGGCTGGTCCGGGCGACGTAGTTCTGAACCTCGTAGAACTTGTTCGACTCGATGATGGTGATCGGGTTTTCCTGCCCCTCCACCACGCCTTGCTGAAGCGCAAGATAGACTTCGGCAAAGGAGATGGGCGTCGGGTTGGCACCCACGGCGGTCGGGAAGATCTTCCAGAGCGGCGCGTTCGCCACGCAGATCTTCATGCCCTCCATGTCGGCGGGCGTCTCGATCTTTTCCTGCGAGCTGGTCTGACGCGAGCCGAAGTAGAGGATCGAAGTCACCTTGTTGCCGGTCTTGTCGAAGTAGCCCTGGCTGACCTCCTCGAAGATGTCGCTGCCCTGGTAGGACTTCCAGTGGTCGTAGTCCTTCCAGATGAAGGGCGCTTCCGAGATCGCCATCGGCTTGTGGAACTGGCCGAGGAAGGTGGGGCCAGTGTAGGCCATCTGGATCGAACCGATCTGGAGGCCTTCGGTGATGGTTTCCTCGTTGCCGAGTTGCGAGCTGGGGAACACGTCGACGACATAGGCGCCGTCGGTGCGCTTCTCGATCTCGTCCGCGATCCACTCGGCGGCTTCGTTGTAGAGGGTGTTCGCCTCGTAGACGTGGGCGAATTTCAGCGTCTCCTGTGCCAGCAAGGGGCTGGCTGTCAGGGCGACAGCGGCTGTGAGGGTGGCGAGTGTCTTCATGGTCTCCTCCTGTGCAAAATGTGCATGCATCGGTTGGTAGAGGCCTGCAATCAGGAAGTTGATGGGGAGTATGTGCAAAATTTGCACACTCGAGCAGCCCCGTGACTGCGAGCCCCAGGCCGACACCAACAGCCCGGAAACCCTTGGCGCACGTCCTGAACGCATATCGAGAGTCCCAGCGCTTCGAAGGACTCGCAAGCCGAACGAGGCGCGACTACGAGTGACACCTGAACCGCATCGAAGCCGGGTATGGAACCTTTCCAGTCGCCGCACTTACAGCCCGGCGGCGCCTGCTCGGAGCCCAACATCACGACCTGTCAGGAAAGGCTTGGTAGCGGAGGAGGGACTTGATCCCCCGACACGCGGATTATGATTCCGCTCTGCCTCATGAAACCACTGCACAATTTCTCCAAACGGGGCGCATCTCCGGGCAGCGAAGGTGCGGATGGCATGGCGTGGTCATGGCTCATCTGTGCCGTAGTCGGAGCGCTGGCAAGTAGAAGAACGAGAACGGTGGCTGGCAGCCTCATGGCGGATCTCCCTGTCATCATGGATGCCCAGGCTATCTCCGGTCGCGGCACCGGGATATGATCGGGATCATGTCGTCTTTTCTTGAGAGCCTTCGCGCTTCGATCCCCGACTCAGCCGCTCGGATGGTGGCTCTGAAGGACGGCGCCTTGCTCTTTCGACAAGGCGACCGCCCGAGCTGGCTCTACGCGATCGAGTCCGGTCAGGTGGACCTGATGCGGTGGACCGCTGCGGGCAGCGCAGTGCGGCTCCACTCGGCTCTAGCAGGAGAGGTGGTTGCCGAGGCTTCGCTCTTCTCGGAGGCCTATCACTGTGACGCGGTCGCTACCCAGCCCCTGCAGGCAATTGCCTTTGACCTGGGCGCGGTTCGCGCCGCCTGCCAAGGAACGCCGGACCTCGCCATGATCCTGGTCCGGCATCTCTCGATGGCTCTTCGCGATGCACGGCGCCTTGTGGAACTGCGCTCGATCACGCCGCTGACGGAACGGCTGCTGGCTCGTTTGAGCGAACTGGCGGATCCCCACGGGCATTTACCCGCTGATCTGCGAATGGTCGACATCGCCCGCGAGATCGGCGCGAGCCCCGAAGCGACATACCGCGCGGTCAGTTCATTGGAGGCCTCAGGAAAGGTCGAGCGCCCGGCGCGCGGTGTCGTGTGGTTGGCTCTAAACGAGCGAAAAAAGGGCAGCGAAGCTCCCTCTTGACCTTCCAGTCACTGGAAGGACTACATGTCCTGTTCATCAGCAAGTCCACCGGAAGGGACTCACCATGGACAGCTCTCACACACACGCTCACGCCCATGACCAAGACCGCGAGGCCGTTACCCGCGATCCGGTCTGTGGCATGACCGTCGACCCCGCAGCCGAGAAGCCCACGACGGAGCACGACGGCCACACCTACCATTTCTGCTCCGAGGGCTGCCGCGCCAAGTTCGTCGCCGACCCTGAGGCCTACCGCACAGCCACGGACCCTGTCTGCGGCATGACGGTGGAGCGCGCGAGTGCCGCGCACATGGCAAAACACGAGGGGCAGCGGTTCTACTTCTGCTCGGTGCGCTGTCAGGAGAAGTTCGAGGCGGAGCCGGAGTCCTATCTCGGAGATCGTCCGACGCCTGCGGCCATGCCGGAGGGCACGCAATACACCTGCCCCATGCACCCCGAGATCGTGCAGGATCATCCGGGCGACTGCCCCAAATGCGGCATGGCCCTGGAGCCGATGACACCGAACGCCGACTCCGGCCCCAACCCCGAGTTCGTGGACTTCAAGCACAGGCTGTGGATCGCCGGACCGCTGGCGCTGGCTGTCTTCGTGTTGGAGATGGGCGCGCATCTCGGCCTGCCCTTCGCCGACTGGATCGGCCATGGCGCCTTCGGCTGGGTGCAGTTCGCACTCGCAACGCCCGTGGTCTGGATCTGTCGCCCGTTCTTCAAGCGAGGCTGGGCCTCGATCGTCAACCGCTCGCCCAACATGTGGACTCTGATTGCCCTCGGCACCGGAGCGGCCTACGTTTTTTCCATCGTCTCCCTGCTGGCTCCCGGCCTGCTTCCCGAGCAGGTGCGCGACGGCATGGGTATGGCGCCGGTCTATTTCGAAGCAACCGCGGTGATCCTGGTGCTGGTGCTGGTCGGCCAGGTCATGGAACTTGCGGCCCGCGAACGCACCGGCGATGCGATCCGCGCCCTGATGGATCTCGCGCCCAAGACTGCGCGCCGGGTGAACGGCGACACCGAGGAAGATGTGCCACTCGACGCGCTGACGACCGGCGACATCCTGCGGGTCCGCCCCGGCGAGGCCGTGCCGGTGGATGGGGTGGTGACCGAGGGCCGCTCGTCCGTCGATGAGAGCATGATCACCGGAGAACCGGTGCCTGTGGAGAAGGTCGAGGGCGAAGAGGTGACGGGCGGCACGCTGAACAAGACCGGAAGCTTCCTGATGGAGGCACAGGGCGTGGGCGAGGACACCACGCTGGCGCGGATCGTGCGCATGGTCGCCTCCGCGCAGCGCTCGCGTGCACCGATCCAGGCGATGGCTGACCGGGTCTCGGCCTGGTTCGTGCCCGCCGTCGTGGCGGCCGCCGTTCTGGCCTTTCTGGCCTGGTGGGTGCTCGGCCCCTCGCCGGCCCTTTCCTATGCCTTCGTGGCCGCCGTCTCGGTGCTCATCATCGCTTGTCCCTGTGCGCTGGGTCTGGCCACGCCCATGTCGATCATGGTGGCCACCGGGCGGGGGGCGAATGCCGGCGTGCTCATCCGTGACGCCGAGGCGCTGGAACGCTTTGCCAAGGTCACCGCGCTGATCGTCGACAAGACCGGCACGCTGACCGAGGGCAAGCCGACCCTGACCGACGTGGAAGTGGCCGAGGGTGCGTCAGAGGGCGAGATCCTCGCGCTGGCGGCGGCGCTGGAGCGCGGCTCCGAGCACCCGCTGGCTGAGGCGATCGTGACCGGGGCCGAGGAGCGCGGGGCCGAACGCCTCGGCAGCAGCGACTTTGAGGCGATCACCGGCAAGGGCGTGACCGGCACGGTCGAAGGCCGCCGGGTCGCCTTGGGCAATGCAGCAATGCTGGCCGATCTCGGCGCCGAGCCCGGCCCGCTGGATGACAGGGCCAAAGCCCTTCAACGCGAAGGCAAGACCGCGATGTTCGTGGTCATCGATGACAGGCTCGCAGGCCTGGTGGCGGTGGCCGACCGGATCAAGGAGACCACGCCCGAGGCCATCGCGGCGCTCCACGACCTCGGGCTGCGGATCATCATGGCGACCGGCGATGCCGAGGCAACCGCCCAGGCCGTGGCAGGCAAGCTCGGCATCGACGAGGTTCATGCCGAGGTGAGCCCCGAGGACAAGAACGCCCTGGTGCGTCGCCTCAAGGAAGAGGGCTTCTCCGTGGCCATGGCCGGCGACGGTGTGAACGACGCGCCTGCCCTGGCCGAGGCCGATGTGGGCATCGCCATGGGCACCGGCGCTGACGTGGCGGTGGAGAGCGCAGGTATCACGCTGGTCAAGGGAGACCTGGGCGGCATCGTGCGCGCCCGGCGGCTGGCTGAGGCCACTATGCGCAATATCCGCCAGAACCTGTTCTTCGCCTTTGTCTACAACACCGCCGGCGTGCCGCTCGCGGCCGGGGTGCTCTACCCGCTGATGGGCGTGCTGCTATCGCCCATCGTGGCGGCGGCAGCGATGAGCCTTTCCTCCGTCTCGGTCATCGGCAACGCGCTGCGCCTTCGTGCGACGCGCCTCTGACAAGCCCTGCGGCAGGCGGCGGTCACTCCCCCGCCTGCTCGCCCTCCAGATCCTCTTGCATCGCCTTCATCTCTGCGATCTCCCGCTCCTGCGCCTCGATGATGCCGTCGGCCAGCTCTCGAACACGCGGATCGAAGAGATTGGCGCGGCCGGAGGTCATGATGGCAATCGAGTGGTGCGGGATCATTGCACGCATGAAGCTGACATCGTCGACGGTCGTCTGCGACCGGACCAGCCAGAGCGACAGCGCAAAGACGCTCGCCGCTCCGGCGAAAGTCGCGATGTTGGCGGCGTTGCTGCGATACATCGACAGCCTAACGTCGACTCGAATGGATCGGTTCACCGTCTACCCGACCTCGTCTGCGCTCATACCTCAGCAAAGGTTGACCCGAGCGTGCACGGCCCGCATGATACCAGCCCTGAAGGAGGCAACTTCGTGCGGCATTTCCTGATCGCGTTGGCACTGATGGTGGTGGGCCTCGTGGCTCTGCCGAGCCCGGCCGATGCGCACGACATGGCACATGGGGTTGAGTGCGCTGACTGCGCTTGGCTGTCGGCCGACGTCAAAGGCAGCGGCGAGCATCAATGCCATCATGGCAGCCACGGAGTCACCGCCAATCTGACGGGCTCGACAGCAGCGCCGACCCCCATGCAGCTCGCCGGGTCGACCGGTCGAGTGACCGACAGCGTCACGGCACCTTCGCACGCGCCTCAGACGGATCTCCCGCCACCCCGCCTCCAATCCTGACAAAACTGCAAAGCAGGCCATTTCGACCTGCACAGCGTTACTGCGCGATGAAAAATCGCGCCCTTCAGGATATCAAATATGAACAAACTCCTCCCGGTTGCGGCTGCAGCCGCCGTAGTTGCAGGTAGCCTGTGGTATCTGCTCGCGTTGGGCGAGGACGACACCGCCTACCGTGCCGAGCCCGCGTCAGGCGCTGCCATCGTCGAAGTTGCAGTGCCCGCCGAGTTGTCGCCCAAGGCCGCACAGGGCAAACGGGCCTTCGATGCGACGTGCGCGGCCTGCCATGGTGAAAATGCGTCTGGGAAGATGGGCTCTGGGCCGCCTCTTGTGCACAAGATCTACGAGCCGTCTCACCATGGCGACATGGCCTTCGTCATCGCGGTGCAGCAGGGCGTCCGGGCCCACCATTGGCCGTTCGGTGACATGCCGATGCAGCAGGGGCTGACCCGGGCTGATGTGCTCTCGATCGTGGCCTATGTGCGCGAGCTGCAACGTGCCAACGGGATCGAGTGACATGCGCAAGCACAAGATGACCCGCCGCAGCTTCTGCGCCGCGATCGCAGGCGCAGGCATGGCCGTGGCCACTCCGGCACGTGCTGCCGGGCCGGAGGTGCTCAGCACCGAGGTCACTGAGCTGCAACTCGCGCCGGAGGGCTATGGCCCAACCCAGGCCTGGACCTACGATGGCCAGCTTCCGGGTCCGGTGCTGCGACAGCCCCAGGGGAGCCGCCTTGTGCGGCGGCTCGAAAACCGCCTTCCTGTGCCGACATCGATCCATTGGCACGGCATCAGAATCGACAACACGATGGACGGCGTCGCCGGGCTCACGCAGGAGGCGGTGCCACCCGGTGGACAGTTCGATTACGCCTTCGACCTGCCAGATGCGGGCACCTACTGGTATCACGCTCACACCAACTCCAGCGAACAGGTCACCCGCGGCCTCGCTGGCGCTTTGATCGTGGACGAGGCGACGCCTCCCGACATCGACCGCGATGAGGTGCTGCTGCTCGCGGACTGGCTACTGAACCCCGAGACAGGGGCCTTCCAGGAGCCGTTCGACCATCCGATGCTGCGCAGCCATGGCGGCCGGTTCGGCAACCTGATCGGCACCAACGGGCGCTTCGATTTTTCCGCCGAAGTGCGACAGAACGAACGGATCCGCCTGCGTCTCATCAACGGCGCCACGGCGCGCATATTCGGGTTGCGGCTCGAGGGGTTGACCGGCTGGACCGTTGCGCTGGACGGCATGCCCTTGACTGAACCCGAGCCGGTCACCGGTGAGCTTGTCCTCGCCCCGGCGCAACGGATCGACCTCATCGTCGATGTCACAGCGGGCGTCGGGGAGACGGCGATTCTTCTCCGGATTGACGATGACGAGAGCTGGCGCGCTCAGGCGTTCTTCCCCGTCGTTGGCGCTTCCGCTACCACCCGGCGTCCTGCTCCGTCCGCGCTTCCACCCAACCCCGGAATGGAGCTGCCCAACCTGGCAGAAGCGCAAGTGCTCGACATGCCCATGGCGGGCGGGGCCATGGGCGGGCTTCGCAGTGCGCGCTTCGAAGGCGCCGACCTCGGGTTTCGCGACCTCGTGCGGCGCGGTCAGTTCTGGTCACTCGCCGGTCAGGTCGGCATGGCCGAACGCCCCTTCGCCAGCCTGTCGCGCGGCGCGACGGTGCGGATGAAGATCACCAACGACACCGCTTTCCCGCATGCGATGCACCTGCATGGCATGCACTTTCGCGAGGTGCGGCAGGGCGGCGGCTTCGGTCCGATGCGGGATACGGTGCTCAGCCTGCCCGACCAACCGCTCGACATTGCCTTCACCGCCGACAACCCCGGCAAGTGGCTGTTCCACTGCCACATGCTCGATCACGCCGCCTCGGGGATGACCACCTGGATCGAGGTCGTCTGAGATCGCAACCCACACGCAATCAAGCAGAAGGACAACAGGATGCAGACATACAAGATCGCGATCGCCCTGATCGCCATTGGAACCACCGCGCTGGCCCACGGCGGGGTGAAGAACAAGGACGTGCTTGCCCGGATGGAGGGGATGACCGCTCTCGCCGATCAAGTGAAGGTCATCGGCCGGATGATGAAGGGCGAGGCCGCGTTCGACGCAGCGGCCGCAAATGCCGCACTCCAGGCCATCTCGGATGAAGCGGAGTCGATTCCTGCGCTCTTCGAGACCGAAGCGCAGGATCCGAAGTCGGAGACATTGCCGTTGGTCTGGGAAGAGTTCGATGATTTCGAGCAGCAGGCTCTGGGGCTGGAACGGAGCACAGCCGAGCTGTCAGGTAGCATCTCTGCTCCTGCGGACCTTCGACCTGCGATGAAGGCCGTCTCGGCAGCCTGCAGCGGGTGCCACGAGGTCTACAGAGAGTGAGCGGTGGTTCCCTGTGGCCGCGCAACTGCGTCGATGAAATTTGTCGCTTTTTTTTGCACCTTTGCGGCCTGTTGTGGCCGCTCACGGGATTGAGAGTTGTCGGTAATAGGGTGCGAAGGTATGGCATGGGTATGAACGATTTGGCGCGGACATTTCTGGCAGCTTGCCTCGTGGCTCTTGTCGCGATGTCAGTCCTCCTGACACCGGCCAATGCCACTGTGATGATCGCCTGTGATACGCCGGATGCCTCTATCCAGGTGAGCGCGGAGGCGCACGGCCATGGCGCGTCCCGCGGTGATACCGCCCACACAGAAGCCGCGGACACTTCCGGCAGCACGCACACGCACCCCGAGGGGCATTGCGCCAGCCACTCCTGCGTGGTGGGCGTGTCCGTCGTTCAGCACAGCGCGACCGCATCGCTAACCCTCCTCGGCACCGAGCAGGCAGTGCCTACCGGTTCACTGGTGGATCAATCCGCACCAGAAGGGCTCCGCAGGCCACCGCGCACCTGATCATTCCCTGTCATGGGCCGGCTCAAGGAAGCGGCCCGAATGATCACAAACAAGCGCGGAAATACCATCCATGAAAAAGTCCTTCGCGGCCCTCGTGCCGCTCGCTCTTGCGGCCTGTGCGCCGCTTGAGCCCCTACCCGCAGGCGCCGAGCTGACAGGCTCGACCGCTGTCACCACCCCCGCTCCTTCCGGCCCCACAGTCGGCTGGGCAGGCTACCGGGTCCGCCCGCCTGAAGACTGGCGCGGCGTCAACGACGCACAGACGGGGAACTGAACATGAAAGTGAGAGTGATTGCACCCGTTGCGGTGCTCGGGCTGCTAGCGGCCTGCGCCGACACGGCCACCATCGGGCGCGTCAGCGCGCCCAGGGCAGGGTTTGCCGCCGTGCAGGCCCAGGCGGGGAAGGCCAACATCGGCACCCCGGCCTGGCAGCTGAGCGCTGCCGAGATCGCCGCTGCCGAGGCGCAGAGCAAGGGCCTCCTGTCCGGCAAGACCATCAGCGCGGAAACGGCCGTCAAGGTGGCGCTGTTGAACAATCGGGGGCTTCAGGCTTCCTACGCCGAGCTGGGGCTCGCGGCTGCTGATGTATGGGAAACTGCTCTCGGGCCGGTCCCGAGCGTGGGCGTTTCCGTATCCGGCCTGGCTGGAGACGTGACCCGGACACTTGAGGCCGCCCTGCTCACCGCAGTGCTCGATGCCGTGACGGCAAAGCCGCGCACCAAGGTCGCCGGGTTGCACTTTCGGCAAGCCCAGCTCGCGGCCGCCGGCGAGACCATCGCCCTCGCCGTCGAAACCCGGCGCGCCTGGATCGAGGCAGTCGCAGCCTTCGAGGCCGCCAGTCTGACGGCCCGCACCCAGAACGCGGCCAATGCCGCCTCCGAGCTGGCCTCGGAACTTGGGCGCACCGGCGCGCTCGGTGCCGCCGATCAGGCGCGCGAACATGCGTTCACCGCCGAGATCGCCGCCGAACTGGCCGACGCGCGGCTCGAGGCGCAACTCGCCAAGGAGCGCCTCGCGCGACTGATGGGTGTGTCGCTTGGGCAGGTCACCTTCTACGTCCCTGACGCCCTTCCCGGCCTGCCGGGCAGCCCGCGCTCGCGCAACGACATCGAGCGCCTCGCTCTGCAGAACCGGCTCGACCTGGCCTCCGGCCGCCTCGAGCTGGAGGCCATCGCCGCAGATTACCGCCTGAAGGGCCAGACCAAGGCGGTGTCGGATGTGGCCATCATGGCAGGCGCCGAAGTGGAGCGTGGCGGCGGCGAGACCGAGGTGAGCCCGGTGCTCGAAGTCGAATTCGAGATCCCGCTCTACGACACCTCCAAGCTTACCTCGCGGCGCGGCGCGCTGACCTATCTCAAGGCAGCCAACAGCCTCGCCCAGACCGCCACAGATGCCCGGGCCGACGCACGAATGGCTCATATGGCGGTCACCGGCAAGCACGCCGTGGCACGGCACTGGCGCGATGCTGTCCTGCCGCTCCGCCGCACCATCGATACGGAGGCACTCAAGGCCTACAACGGCATGATCTCCTCCACCTTTGAGCTTCTGGAAGACGCGCGAGACGGACTTGAGGCGCAGCTCGGCGCCGCAGAGGCGAAGCGCGACTACTGGCTCGCCGAAACCGAAGTGACCGCCGCGATCTGGGGCAGCGCCCCCGGCGCAGGTGGTGATGAAGAAGGAGAAGAAGAATGAACCGCAGACAGCTTCTCGGGGCGGGCCTGACCGCAGGCGCAGGCGCCATCCTTGCCAAGGCGGGAAACGCCGAAACGCGCTTCCGCGACCTTCCTGAGGCCGCCTTCACCGACAGCCCCTACACCCAGGTCCCGCCACGGCCGACGGATCGGTTTGACTACAACCCGGTTGTCACCCTTAACGGCTGGTCGCTGCCGTGGCGGATGAACGGTGACGTGAAGGAGTTTCACCTCGTCGCGGAGCCCGTCGAGCGGATCATGGCAGATGGCATGATTGCCAGGCTATGGGGCTACAACGGCCAGTCCACCGGACCCACCATCGAGGCGGTCGAAGGTGAGCGTGTGCGGATCTACGTCACCAACCGCCTGCCCGAGCACACCAGCGTGCACTGGCACGGGCTGATCCTGCCGTCCGGGATGGACGGCGTCGGCGGCCTTTCCCACCCCGGCATCCCTCCCGGCAAGACCTTCGTCTACGAGTTCGATCTGACGAAGTCAGGCACCTTCATGTATCACCCGCACGCCGACGAGATGGTGCAGATGGCAATGGGCATGATGGGCCTGTTCATCGTCCATCCGCGTGATCCGGCCTTTATGCCGGTCGACCGCGACTTCGCCTTCCTCCTCGCCGCCTACGACATCGACCCGGGCACAGCCGTGCCGCGGATTATGGAGATGACAGACTTCAATCTCTGGACTTGGAACAGCCGGATCTTCCCCGACATCGACCCTCTGGTGGTGTCCAAGGGCGACAGGGTGCGCGTGCGCTGCGGCAACCTCACGATGACCAACCATCCGATCCACATGCATGGTTACGACTTCCAGGTCACCTGCACCGATGGCGGGTGGGTGCCGGAAAGCGCGCGCTGGCCGGAGGTCAGCATCGACATTCCGGTGGGCGCGATGCGCGCCTATGAGTTCGACGCCGTGCATGAGGGCGACTGGGCAATTCACTGCCACAAGTCGCACCACACGATGAACGCGATGGGCCACGAGATCCCCACATTCATCGGCGCCGACAAACGGCGCCTCACCAGCATGATCCGGCGCCAGCAGCCCGCCTACATGCCGATGGGCACTGCCGGCATGGCCGACATGGGCGAGATGTCGATGGAGATCCCCGACAACACCGTTCCGATGATGGCCGGCTGGGGGCCGCACGGGCCGCTCGAGATGGGCGGCATGTTCTCCGTGGTGAAGGTCCGCGAGGGCATCGCACCCGGCGACTATTCCGATCCCGGCTGGTTCGAGAACCCGCCCGGCACCCAGGCCTGGGAATGGACTGGCGGCCTGCCGGACCACGCCAGCAAGACTGGACCTGAAACCCAAATCCCCCCGCGCAGCCACGTCCGCCGGGGCTGACCCCAAGAGCAGCAACAAGGAGATATGCTCATGAAGACCATACGACCAATCCTCGCCCTCGTTCTGGCCAGCGCCCTGGCGCCCCTCTCGGCCATGGCCGACGGCACCCACGGAGGCGGCCACAAGATGATGCTCGGAGAGCCAGGCCACGGCCAGGCCACGCGCACCGTCAAGGTGGTCATGACGGAGGATTACGACGCCGAGAATGTCTACATTTTCGACCAGAAAGAGTTGAACTTCTCGGCCGGCGAGACCGTCCGCCTCGTCATCGTCAACGAAGGCGAGGAAGTGCACGAGTTCGTCATGGACACCGCCGAGGCCAATGCCGAGCACAAGGCGCTCATGGAGAAGTTCCCCGAGATGGAACACGACGATCCCAACGCCGTCCGGCTCGAGCCCGGCGAGGAAGCAGAGATCATCTGGACCTTCGGCGAGGCCGGCACCTTCGAGTTCGCCTGCCTCCTGCCCGGCCACTACGAGGCCGGGATGCACGGCCCCCTGACCATCAACTGATTCTGACGGAGAAACCTCACATGAAACTCGCATCCATCACCGCAGCAATCGTGCTCGCCGCCACCACCGCCTTCGCCGAGGGTGATCACCCGATGGCCACCGGCACCGTCACCAAGGTCGACAGCCAGTGGAACAAGCTGACCATCGACCACGGCCCGCTGGAGAACCTCGACATGCCCGCCATGAAGATGGTCTTCGTCGTCGCCGATGCAGCGATGCTGCAGGGCTTGGGCGAGGGCACGAAGATCCGCTTCCTGGCGGATCGGGTGAACGGCAAGCTCACTGTGACCGAGCTCGAAGTCGAGTGACGTGACGGCTGCGCGCCGGGTGACCGGCGCGCGGCGACGTTATTGGGGCACACAAGATGTAGATTGCCGTGCTCCCGGCGTGGATCGAGGCGAAGTGCCTGTGGCGGGTTTCCGAGGGCAACTTTCGGGGTTGCGCGAGGCCTGAGAGGTAAACATCGAGGGATACATTTATGTTTACCTGAGCATTTTAGTGGGAAACTTTTTCGACCCATTAGGTAAACATCGGCAACCTCTCTGCTTCCAGCTCAGCGTGCCTACGCGCCTTATTTCTTAATAATTCACTGCTGACGCACGCAGCGAAGGACACCACCAACCACACAGGCAAAATTGTCGAGCTCCGGTGCTCGCTTTCGTCACGAATTATGGCCGCAAACACTCCTGTAAAAGCTCACGGAATGCTGGGCTGCATCAACATGTAGTGGTGCCTTGCTCCGCACAATGACAGCCACCAATCATTCACTGTCAATCCGCAAGCAGTCTGGTTCTGGTCAAGGAAAGGATCTAGCTCCCTCGGTCGCCCGGTGGATCCCTTGGAAGTCCTAGAAGTTCCCGAGAGCTGCCATCCAGATGCGTCTCGGCGCCGCGACTGCTGGGCGGGGCAAATCTGCCTATGTGGACTCGAAGGGCACTGGGGGAAGCCGGCTTTGACCCTTTCAGGGTGGAATCCGCGACAGAACCACCGGCGCCTTCCCCTCCCCTGCCCCGCGCCCTAAGGTGCCCCCAACCGGCGAAACAGCCGGAGAGGTGCAAGGGGGACGGGCATGCCGCTGCTCAACTGGCTGACGCGTGAGGACGACTTGAGGGCGGCGGACCGGGTGCCCTACCGGCTGCTCGACGAGGTGCCGGAGCTGTCGCGGCCCGGTGGCACCGAGGGGCTGCTGGTGCAGGGCGACAACCTGGAGGCCCTGAAGGCGCTGCTGCCCTTCTACGCCGGTCAGGTGAAGTGCATCTACACGGCGACCCCTCGAGGCATGCAGAATATTCTCCACTCCGTCACCGCCACGGCGTTGAAGGACGAGGAGATGATCAAGCTGCCCATCCGGGTTCGTCCGCACAGCGATTGGCGCGAGGCGGTAAATGCCACCTGCGCCACCCGGAACATGCTCGAGGAGAAGGCCAAGGCGGACAAGGATCACATCCGCCCTATCGCGCTCTACCAGGCGCAAGCCAGGAACGGCCATCCCACGGTGCAGGAGCTGAAGGCCTACCTCGTGGAGAACGCGTTGGCGCCGGAAGCCTGGATCAAGGTCGCGACCGGAGAGCAGCGCGAGCTGGACGGGGTCAACCTGCGCGACCCGGCCGAGCAGACCCGGCACGTGATCACCGTGCAGGCGCTCAAGGAGGGATGGGACTGCCCGTCGGCCTACGTGCTCTGCGCGACCCAGCGGCTCTCCGCCGCCACTGCTGTGGAGCAGCTTCTTGGCCGTGTGCTGCGGATGCCATATGCCGAACGGCGCAAGGATGCCGCGCTCAACGTCGCCTACGCCCATGTGTCGGAGCCCAGCTTCCACGAAGCAGCAGACCGGCTGCGCGACAAACTGATCGATATGGGCTTCACTGACGAGGAAGTTCGCGCCAGCCTCAAGCCGCGCGGCGTGGCCGAGGATGCGCAGGGCAACCTCTTCGATCCTGACGAGGTGGCTCCCAAGCCAGTGCTTCAGTTCACTGTGCCGGACACACCAGAGGCCCGTGCAGCCCTCAACCAATTTCAGGACGAAGGTGCCGACTACATAGCGCAGGACGACGGCACCCTGAAGGTGGGCGTGAGGGGCGAGTTGACCCCTGTCGTCTTGGCTGCAGCTGAAGCCCTGGTGCCGGAGGAGGCGCGGCCAGGGCTGAAGTTGGCTGTCGAGAAGCACCGCGCCCGCGTCGAGGCCACACGCAGCGCCGCCGACCGCGGGGCGGTGATCGAGGTGCCTCTGCTCCTGGTCGAGATGGAGGGAGAAACTTTTGAGGCCGAGACCGACCGGATCATGGAACGCATCGACTGGTCGCTAACGAAGCATGCGGCCCGGCTGACCGAGGAGGAGCTGAGCTTCCGCCGCGACGAAAACGTGGTCGAGATCGATCTTCAAGGCGACAAGCTGGTCTACACCCAGACCTCGCGCGAGCAGCCCATCCTGAGGGGTCTTGATGCGCCACCCGACGCCGAACAGGAGGCACATCTGGTGGCGTGGCTGGAACGGGAATGCCGAACTCAGCATGTGACGCCCGACGAGTTACGCCCATGGATCTCCGCCGTTGTAGCCGACCTGTTGACACGCCGCGACATCCATATCCGCACCCTCATAGAGTGGCAGCACCAGATTGCAGCGCGACTGCGCTGGAAGCTCGACGAGATCCTTACGCTGGAGCGTGTGCAAGCTCGACAGACCGCGTTGTTCAGCGAGGACGCAGCCCCACGCAGCGACCCCTCGCAGGCGGTCCGCTTTGATGCCTCGATCTACTCCGCGGTCCCCACCCGCTCCACCGGTGCTGTCAGGCTTGACAAGCATCTCCTCGGCCCCGATCGCGTGCCGCTACTTGATAGCGATGTCGGCGGTGACGAGTTTACCTGCGCGGTCGAGTTGAATGCCCTCTCTGAGGTCGAGGTCTGGGTGCGCAACGTGTCCCGGCACCCTGCCTCATTCTGGCTCCCTCGACTTAACCACCGCTACTACCCAGACTTTATTGCGCGCCTAAGGGATGGGCGTATCTTTGTGGTGGAATACAAGGGGAAGCATTTGGTCACGGCCGCAGAGGCGCGCGAGAAGAACATCCTCGGGAAACTGTGGGCTCAGACGACCGGGAACGTGTATCTTATGGTGGAGAAAGTGAAACACGGTTTGGGCCCGGGCGAGCAGATGCACGCGGCCATCATGGCTTGATCCTCCCGGCCGTGTCAAAGTTCGCACAGCTGCAGATCTCGGATGTGACCAGGCCGGGAATGGTTTGGCCAACCGGCTATCCGTGCGCACTGTTCGCTAGAGCACCGCAACCACGCCATATCCGCCCCATCACGCTCATGTGATCTTTGTTACACGCAAGCCTACAGGCCCGTCGCTATAACCCGACGCATAATCAGGAGACTGAGATGCCTCGGGCAAAGACCAAATTTACGCAGAGCGACGTGCAGCGCGCCATCAAGGCGACGATGAACGCAGGATTGACCGTGTTCGGCGTGACGATCACGCCCCAAGGCTTCATCTCCGTGGACACGGCACAGCGCCCCGCTCAGGGGCCGCTTGCGGGCCCCGAGGACGCGTTCGACACGTGGAATTCTCAGCGAAGCTCGCGCGAGAAACACTGATGCGCGTCCGGCTGAAGGGGCTCAACACCGTCAAGTCCAAGCTCGCCGACGGAACCTATCGAACCTACTACTAAGCATGGAAGGGTGGGCCTCGTCTGCCGGGCGCTCCCGGCGACCCGGAGTTCATGGCTGCCTATCAGAAGGCGGTCGAGGCCAAACTAGAGACCCCGTCCGAGACTTTGGCGTTCGTGTTGACCGCCTACCGCGGATCTCGACGGTTCGAAGAACTCGCCCCGCGGACAAGGCGCGACTACGAGAAGCACCTTCGTCGCATTGAGGCCGACTACGGGGCCTTTCCGATCGCCGCACTGACCGACCGGCGGACCAGGGGAGAGTTCCTCACGTGGCGAGACGCTCTGGCTACCAAGTCGCGCCGCCAGGCCGACTATGCCTACTCCGTGCTCGCCCTGGTTCTCTCTTGGGCACAGGACCGTGGGCTCGTGCCAAGCAACCCGTGTGAGCGCCCGGGGCGCACGTATCGCTCGCGTCGCGTAGAGAGCGTGTGGCAACAAGAAGATGAAGCGCGCTTCATGCAGGTTGCTCCACCCCACCTTCGTCTCGCCTTCCTGCTCGCGCTTTGGACAGGGCAGCGCCAAGGCGATCTGCTGCGTCTCACGTGGTCCGCTTTCGATGGCGCGTGTATCCGCCTCAAACAGAGCAAGACCGGCGTGAGGGTCACCATCCCGGTCGGGAAGCCGCTCCTTGAGGCACTGAATGCCACCGAGAAGACAGCGGTTACGATCCTCACCACCCTGCGCAACACCGCGTGGACAGAGTCGGGCTTCCGGGCATCATGGCGGACGGCTTGCAAGGCAGCAGAGGTTGAAGGGCTCACCTTTCATGACCTTCGCGGCACCGCAGTCACCCGCCTCGCCCTCGCCGGATGCACCACGCCGGAGATCGCCACGATTACCGGCCACAGTCTCAAGCAGGTCGAGACAATCCTTGACGCACACTACTTGAGCCGCGACGCAAAGCTCGCTCTGAACGCGATCCGCAAGCGCGAAGAGCACGAAACCGGAACAGGTTCTCCCAAATGAACGCCCAAACGGCGCACCCTGCTCGGGGCGCACCATCACGAACTGTCAGGAAAGGCTTGGTAGCGGAGGAGGGACTTGAACCCCCGACACGCGGATTATGATTCCGCTGCTCTAACCAACTGAGCTACTCCGCCAGAAGCGTGGGCCGATGTAGTGGGCGGGGGTCGGGGCGTCAAGAGGGAAAAGGCGCAGGGCATTGTTGCTGTTTCCCCGCCAATCGACGCATTCGGCGGGGCTTGATGCGGCAATGGAAACCGCAGGGTGACGGAGAGGCATTTGCCCCGGCGTCCGGGGGCGGTATCGTGAGCCGAAGCCTCTGGAGACCGCCCGCGTGCAAGCCCTGCCCAGCCTGAGCAAAGACATCGTGCTGGTCGGTGGCGGCCATGCCCATGCGCTGGTGCTGCGCCGGCTCGGGATGGCCCCGCTGGCAGGTGCGCGGCTCACCCTCGTCAACCCCGGCACCACGGCGCCCTACTCGGGCATGCTGCCGGGGCACATCGCCGGACATTACGAGCGCGACACGCTGCTGATCGACTTGCACCGCCTGTGCCGCTTTGCCGGCGCGCGGTTGATCGACGGCCGGGCAACCGCGATCGACCGGGAGGCGCGGGAACTGGTGGTGGAGACCGGCGCGGGCCTGCTTCGGCTGGGCTATGACATCCTGTCGCTCGACGTGGGCGTGACCTCAGACATGCCCGCCCTGCCCGGGTTTTCCGAGCACGCCAGCCCGGCCAAGCCGCTCGACGCCTTTGCCGCCCGCTGGGAGGCCTTTGCCACCGATCCGGGCGCGGCACGGGTGGTGGTGATCGGCGCAGGCGTGGCGGGGGTGGAGCTGGCGATGGCGGCCCGGCACCGGCTGGCCGCTGGTGGCGCGGCGCCTCGGGTGACGCTGGTCGATGCGGGCGCCGCCCTGACGGCGCTTGGTGGCGCGGCGCGGGCGCGGCTCTTCGAAGAGCTGCGCAAGTCGGGCATCGCGCTGGTGGAGCAGGCGCGGGTGGAGCGGGTCGAGGCCGATGCGGTGGTGCTGGCCGACGGCCGCAGCCTGGCTGCCGATTTCGTCATCGGCGCGGGCGGGGCACGGGCGCAGGACTGGCTCGCCGCAACCGGGCTGGCCCTGAACGACGGTTTCGTGCGGGTGGGGGCGGACCTGCGCAGCGTGAGCGATCCGGCGATCTTTGCGGTGGGCGATTGCGCGCATTTCGAGCCGGACCCGCGACCCAAGGCCGGGGTTTATGCCGTGCGGGCCGCGCCGGTGCTGGAGGAGAACCTGCGGCGGGAGGTGGCCGGCACGACGCCGTTGCAGCCGTTCCGCCCGCAGCGCGACTACCTCAAGCTCATCTCGCTGGGCGAGAAGGCCGCCCTGGGCGAGAAACTCGGGCTGGTGGCCTCGGGCGACTGGGTCTGGCGGGTGAAAGACAGGATCGACCGGGCGTTCATGCGCAAGTTCACCGACTATCCCGCGATGGCGGCGGAGGGCGTGCACGACGAGCCGGTGCTTTGCGCCGGCTGCGGGGCCAAGATCGCCCCCGGCGCGCTGAAGGCCGCCTTGGCCGAGCTGCCCACACCGGACCGCGACGACGTGGTGAGCCTGCCCGGCGACGACGCCGCGATTCTGGCGATGGAGGGCGACTGGCAGGTGATCACCACCGATCACCTGCGCGGCTTCACCGAGGACCTTGCGCTGATGACGCGGATCGCGGCCGTGCATGCCCTGGGCGATGTCTGGGCCATGGGCGCGCGGCCACAGGCGGCGCTGGCCTCGGTCACCCTGCCGCGCATGGCCCCGCCGATGCAGGCCCGCTCGATGCGCGAGGTTCTGGCCGCCGCCAGCGCGGTGTTCCGTGCCGAAGGGGCCGAGCTGGTGGGCGGGCATTCGTCGATGGGGGCCGAGGTGCAGCTGGGCTTTACCGTGACCGGGCTCCGCACCGAGTTTCCGGTGGGGCTGGACGGCGCGCAGGTGGGCGATGCGCTGATCCTGACCAAGCCGCTGGGCACCGGCACGGTGCTGGCGGGAGACATGCGCGGGCAGGCGCGGGCCGAGTGGGTTGCCGCTGCCCTGGCCTCGATGGCGCGGGCGCAGGGCGATGCGGCGCGGCTGCTGTCGACCTCCCACGCCATGACCGATGTGACCGGATTTGGCCTTGCGGGGCACCTGCTGGCGATCTGCGAGGCGAGCGGGCTGGGGGCCTCGGTGAAGCTGGCGTCGATCCCGCTGCTGCCGGGGGCGGCCGAACTGGCGGAAAAGGGCGTGCGATCGACGCTCTGGGAGGAGAACCGGCTTGCCGTGGCCGACCGGATCGCCCTGCCCGCTCCGGCCCCGGCGGCGGCCGACCTGCTCTTCGACCCGCAGACCGCCGGGGGCCTGCTGGCCGCCGTGCCGCCGGGCCGGGCCTCGAAACTGCTGGCGGAGCTGGAGGCTGCGGGCTTCACCGCCGCTCGGATCGGGCAGGTGATGGCGGGCGAGGTGTTTGTCAGAGTGCAGTGAGCTGCGCGGCGATCCGGTCGGCGGCGCGGTTCAGGCCCGCCGCGTCCAGCGTGATCTCCAGCCGGGTTTCCGGCGTTTCGGAGCGGCGCGACTTGGCGTAGCGCGGATCGTAGTGGTGCTCACAGAGTTCGGCGGCGAGGGTCTCTACCTCGCCCGCGCCGGCAAGGGCCTGCCACCGGGCGATGCGCTCGCGCCCGTGCAGGCGGGTGAGCTGGGCCAGAAGCGCGGTGAGGGAAGGCACATCGGCGGCCAGCTCGGCGTAGATCCGGGCAAGGTAGCGGGCGCGCTCCTCGAGCGTTGCGGCCAGGGTGATGCGCGGCGCGGCGATCATCCGCTTCCAGAGCGCGGGCGGCACCAGCAGCTCGCCGACCTTGGAGCTTTCGGCCTCCACCAGCACGGGCCTGGCCGGATCGAGCCGCGCCAGCGCCTGCAACAACGCGGTCTCGAAGCCCTTCTGCGCGGGTTGCGGGCCGAGGTTGCCCAGGAGCGAGCCGCGATGGTTGGCGAGGCCCTCGAGATCGAGCACCTGCCCGCCCCGCTCGGCGACCAGGTGCAAGAGCTCGGTCTTGGCGGTGCCGGTGTTGCCGTCGAGCAGGACGACGCGGTGCGGCAGGTCGCTCTCGTAGAGCGCCTTGACCACCGCGCGGCGATAGCTCTGGTAGCCGCCCTCCACCTTGTCGACCCGCCAGCCGATCTGGCCGAGGATGGTGGCGAAGCCGCCGCTTCGTTGCCCGCCGCGCCAGCAGTAGACCAGCGGCTTCCAGCTGCCGTCCTTGTCGGCCAGCGGCCCCTCCAGATGCGCCGCCGCGTTGCGCGCCAGGATCGCCGCGCCGACCTTGCGGGCGAGGAAGGGCGATTGCTGCACGTAGATGGTGCCAACTTGCGCCCGCTCCTCGTCGGAGAACACCGGCAGCGAGATCGCGCCGGGCAGGTGATCTTCGGCGTATTCCGAGGGCGAGCGCACGTCGATCACCGTGTCGAACGGGAGCGGCGTGCCGGAGAGCGGATCGGGCAGGGTGTAGGCCATGCGCCGGGGTAGCGCAGGCGGGACGAGGTTGGAAGTGTGTCAATTGCCGTCATGGAGGGTCACCGGCCTTGCGACGGGCCGATTGACCAATAATATCGCGGCCATGACGCTGCGACACCTCCCCCTGGCCGCGCTTGCCGCGCTGGCCACGACACAGCCCCTGGCGGCTGAAACCCGCGCTCTGCTGATCGGCGTGGGCGATTACGAGTATCTCGACGCAGACCTGCGCGGCCCGGTGAACGACGTGGCGCTGGTGGCCCGCACGCTGATCGGGCGTGGCGTGGCCCCCGAGGCGATCACCGTGCTCACCACGGCGCCCGACCTGTTGCCTGAGGGCGTGGTCGTGGGCGTGCCCCGACGCGAGGCGATCCTCGCCGGGCTGGCCGAGGCGGCGGAGGCGACCGGCGAAGGCGACACGGTGTTCTTCTATTTCTCCGGCCACGGCAGCCAGGCCCCCGACCTAGATGGCGACGACCAGGGCGGCTACGACGAGATCCTGCTGCCCTCGGATGCGAAGGACTGGAAGGGCGCGATCGGCGCGGTCGAGAACGCGATTCTCGATGACGAGCTGCGCGCGGCGGCGGAGTCGATCATGGCCGATGGCGCGGCGCTGGTGGCGGTGCTCGATGCCTGCCACGCGGCCACGGGCTTCCGGGCCATGCCGGGCAAGGGCGTGGCGCGTTACGTGGAGCCGGTGATGCTGGGCATACCGGAGGCGATGGAGGCCGCGGAGAGCCGCCCTGCCCCGGCCCTCGCAGGCGATTTCGCGTTTCTCTACTCGTCGCAATCCGACCAGCGCAGTTTCGAATATCCACACGGCGACCCGGAAGACCCGGCAAGCTGGTACGGCGAGTTCACCCGCGTGCTGACCGGCGTGATGGCCGCCACGCCCGACCTGACCTGGGAGGGCCTGCTGGCCGCCACGATGGACGGGATGCGCAAGGAGACGGCGACCGCCACCCAAACGCCCGACGGCGAAGGCACCCTGATGGCCGCGCCGGTGTTTGGCGGAGCCGAGGCCGGGGCAAGGCTGCGGGTCGACGGCGGGCTGAAGGCCGGGTTGCTGGCCGGGCTGACGCTCGGCAGCGAGGTGACCTTCTATTCCGCAGCGGTGGGCGGCGCGGCACTCGGAACGGCGACCATCACAGGGCTGACCGCCCTGGACGCCACACTTTCGGCCCTGCCCGAGGGCGCGCGGTATGCCGAGGTGACATCGCTGGCGCCGGCCGAGGCGACCCCGCTCAGGCTCTCCGCGCCGGTGGTTGCCGATGGCGCGGATTACTCCGCGATTACCGAAGAGCTGGCCCGGCTTCAGGCCGAGGGGCTTGTCGATGGCGTCGCGTGGAACGCGGAGCAGCCCGACCGCGCCCTGGTTCTGACGGGCGGCAGGCTCGCCGTGACCGGCCCCGACGGGGTGCTCGACCCGGACGGGCCCGGCTCTTCGCCCCGTTTTGGCGCCGCCGACCTGGCGGAGGCCTTGCCACGGCTCGGGCAGGTGGTGCGGCTCGAAGGCGCGCTGACCCAGGCCGAGAGCGCGGCGAAGGGCGGCTTTTCCATCTCCGGCCCGCCGGTGAAGGTGGAGGCCGAGATGATCCCGGCGGATTGCGACGGCACCACGCAGGCGGGCATCCGCCCTGCGCCGGAGTCCGTGCCGCATTGCGCCCAGCTCTGGCTCCACATCCGCAACACCTCGAGCAAGGCGCAGGACGTGACCGTGCTCTACCGCGACAAGAGCTTCACCATCAGCGCGATCTTCCCCGGATCCGGCACCTCGAACCGGCTCAACTTCAACGAGACGGTGCCGGTGGGGATGCTGATGCTGAACGAGGGCGAAGGCGTGGCGCTGGAGGAGGTGATCGTGCTCTCCACCCCGGCCGAAGACGGCGCGCCGCGCAGCGCGCTCACCGGGCTCGCCAATGACGGGCAGAGCCGGGGCGCGGGCAACCCCATGGAGGAATTCCTGACCGCGGCCGCCGCGCCGCCGGGCGAATCCTCGCGGAATTTCAGCTTTTCGACCGCACCGGCCCCTCTTACGGTGACCCGGATCCCGGTGCGCATTACACCCAAGGACGACTGAAGGAAGGACAACGGACATGAGACTTGCAGCAGTATGCGTGGCGCTCGCCGGGCTCGGGCTCGGCACGGCCACGGCACAGGATTTTGGAGATGCCCCCTCCGCCTCGCCCTTCGCCTGGGCCGAGAGCGGCGAGAAGGCGGCGCATATGGAAGAAATGGCCAAGGGCGACAGCGCCGGCCGGGTGATCGGCGGCGAAGTGGCCGAAGACGGGGCCTGGCCCTGGCAGGTGGCGCTGATGATCAAGGGCAAGGGCGTGACCCCCGATGCCCATTTCTGCGGCGGCTCGCTGGTGCTGGACCAGTGGGTGCTGACCGCGGCCCATTGCGTGCACATGCAGGACCCGCAGGGCCAGTATCGCGATATCAACCCGCAGGCGATCCAGGTGCTGGCGGGCACCAACCAGATTGCCGAAGGCCAGGGCGACCTGATCGACGTGGCGGCGCTCTACCGCTTTCCGGGCTACGTGGGCGGCGTCTTCGACAATGACATCGCGCTGCTTAAGCTCGCCCGCGCGCCGCAGGTGCCCTACCAGACGGTGAAGATCCCCGATGCCGAGCTGGGCGACCTGCTGGAGGAGCCGGGCGTGACCACCACGGTCACCGGCTGGGGCCTGATTGACGGCGGCGAGCACCCCGAGGACATGCGCCAGGCCGATATCCAGATGCTGCCCCGCGACGCCTGCAACCAGGCGCTGATGGAGGCCCGCGCCGAGGTGGCGGCCAAGGGCTTCGTCTTTGCCGCCCAGACCTTCGGCCTGACGGCTGAAGATGCCCAGGGTGCCTGGGAGGAGCTGGTGAGCCGCGCGCCGATCCCGATCTCGGAGAACATGATCTGCTCGGGCACCTACGAGGGCGGCAAGACGGCCTGTTCGGGCGACTCGGGCGGCCCGCTGGTGGTGAAGGTCAATGACGAGGGCCTCTACATCCAGGCCGGCGTGGTGAGCTGGGGTCTCTCGGGCGAAGGCGGCAAGAGCTGCAACGAGCAGGCCAAGTTCTCGGCCTATACCCGCACCGCCAACTACGTGGACTGGCTGAACGGCATCATCTCCGCCAACCCGTAAGGGCTGCGGCACCGCATCGAAGGGCGGCCGGGGCAACCCGCGCCGCCCTTTTTCATGCCGTCCGGCCGTGCTGCACCCTCCGGCCGGTGGGGGGCTTCACGCCCCCCACACCCCCCGTGAGGTATTTGCGCCAAGAAGATGAGGCAGAAGGGCTTTGTTAACCCTGGTCAGGGCAGGATGGGGGTGCGGTACAGGCTGAGGAGCCGATGACCGCCCAAGGAGATGCCCCGCTGCCGCTGGTCCTGGACCGTCCCGGCGGCGGGGTACGCCCTTTGGAACCGAGGCTCTCGGGTCCGACGGTGGGGCGCTGCCCGGGTCCGCCGGGGCAGCCTCGGGGTTGGACCCCCACTGCCGCTCGCACCTGTCGCGCCCGCCAAAGGGGACCACGGGACAGGTGCGCCTGTTCGGCAGCGCGGCGGGAGCTCGAGGCCCGGGCCGAGGCGGGAGGAAGCGGCTGGGGCATTGGAGGCGCAGGACGGGGCACATGCCCAGGCGGGCGCGGCCCGCTGACCGGAGCCGAACAAGAAAACGCCGCCGGGGGTGCCGGCGGCGTCGGTGGTGTGGAGACTGGTCCCGGGGGATCAGTTGGTCAGGATGTAGTAGCTGTTGCGGATCCGGCCCTGGTTGCGGACGCCGACGAAGAAGTAGCCGTCCCAGCGCGGGGTCCAGGAGCAGTAGAGCTTGTCGGAGTAGCTGCGGTCGAGGCAGATCACGTTGCCGCCCTCGTCGGTCACCACGAGGTCGAGGTTGGCGTCGCCGTCACCGACGATGGCCAGCTCGGCCAGGCGTCCGCCATAGAACGGCACCTTGAACACGTCGGTCTTGCCGGCGGGCAGCCGCGACAGGGTGCGGGAGGCCCCGCCGATGCGGCCGCGGGAGCCCTCGGCCTTGATGTCGGCGATCATGCTCTTCAGCGCCTCGTCCTCGCCGGCCAGTTCCTCGGCCTCGGCCAGCATCATCTCGGGGGTCACGGGCGCATCGACGCCCTCGCCCTCTTCGGCGCCCTCGAAGCCCTCGATGTCGGAGGTTTCCTTCTCGCGCTCCACGTCCTCGGCCTCGATCGACATGGCGATCTTGGCGGCGGTGGCGATGGCGAGCGCGTCCTTGTTGGCCGAGCCGTAAGCGTAGAGGTCCTGCGCCATGGCCATCTGCGCGACGGCACCAGCCTCGCCGTCACCCGCACCATCGGCGGCGTTGGGGCCTTCCTGGTCCTGCGCCCAGGCGGAGCTGCCGAGGGCCACCACGGCCGTGGTTGCAAGCACGGCGCTGAGGGTCTTGAATTTGGTCATCATTGCCTTTCGTCCTTCCCTTCACATGGGCGGCCCCGCCAGGGTGGCGGGAGCCGAAATCATGTGCAGACAGTGGCAAATGCCGCGACGCAAGGGAAGGAGGTATTTGGTGACAAATGCCGTTAGACCTGCATTCCCAATCACTTAGGTGCAACTCGGCATGTCATGCGACGCTATTCGGCGCTGCGCAGCACACGTGCGGGTGGAAGCGAGAGCGGGCGCAGGGCGAAGCCCAGGCCGGCCACGAGGGTGGCCAGCACGCCGCCGGTGACGATGGCCAGCGCCGAGACCGGCTCGAAGGTGTAGTCGCCCTCCATCACGAAGGTGGTCACCGCCCATCCGGCGAGACCGCCGGCAAGGATGGCCACGGCCCCCGCGGCGAAGCCCAGCAGGGCCGCGCGGAGCACCAGATAGGAGAGCACCCTGCCCCGCACGGCGCCAAGCGTCTTGAGCACCGCCGCCTCGAACTCGCGGGCGGGCTGGCCGGCCGCCGCCGCGCCGATCAGCACCACGCCGCCGGTGACCAGCGAGGCCAGGGCGCCGTAGGTGATGGCCGCGGCGATGCCCTCCAGCAGCCCGGCCACACGGCCGATGGCCTCGCGCACGCCGATACCCGTGACGTTGGGCCATGTCTGCGACACGTCGCGCAGGATCGCGGGCTCGGCCTCGGCTTCGGCATAGACCGTGGCGATGTGGCTGTGGGGGGCGCCTTGCAGGGCTGCGGCATTGAAGGTCATCACGAAGTTGATGCCCATGGTCGAGAAATCGACCTCGCGGAAACTGGCGATGGTGGCGGTGATCTCGCGGCCCAGCACGTTGACGGTGACCGCATCGCCGATCTTCAGGCCGATCTCGGCGGCCTCCTCGGCCGCGAAGCTCATCAGGGGCGGGCCGGCGTAATCCTCGGGCCACCATGCGCCCTCCGAAACCGTCACCCGCTCGGGCTGGGCGGCGGCATAGGTCAGGCCACGGTCGCCGCGCACCACCCAGTGGTCGGGCGCGACCTCGGTGGCGGGTCGGTCGTTGATGCGGGTGATCACGCCGCGCAGCATCGGCGCGGTGTCGATCTTTGTCACCGCGGGATCGCCGTTCAGCCGGGCCAGGAGCGGGTCGATCTGGTCGGGCTGGATGTCGATGAAGAAGAAGGACGGCGCGACCTCGGGCAAGTCGCCCTGAATCGCGGCGCGCATGTTGGAGCTGACCTGTCCGACCGCCGCCAGCACCGAGAGGCCGAGCCCGAGCGAGAGCACCACGGCGGAGGCCTCCTGCCCCGGCCCGCCGACCGAGCCGAAGGCCAGCCGCAGCGCCGGCCAGCCGCGCACCCGGCGGGCGCGGGAGAGCCGCCGGGCGAGGCGGCGGATGGCCCAGGCGGCGGCGAGGAGGAGGAGGAGCGCGAAACAGACTCCGAGCGCGGCCCAGATCGTCAGCTCCCAGAGGCCCGAAAAGAAGGCCGCCGCGCCGACGAGCAGCGCGGCCAGCGCCAGCGTCAGGGCGATGACCGGCCAGCGCGGCAGGTGGCGGCGGGTGTCCGACAGGGCGCGGAAGAGCTGGGCGGGGCGGATCTCCTCGGCGCGGGAGACCGGCCAGAGGGTGAAGATCAGCGCCGTCAGCGCGCCGTAGAGCGCGGCCTCGGCGAGCGGGCCGGGGTAGACGGTGAACTCGGTGGGCAGCGGCAGGCGGGCCTCCAGCACCGGCGCCAGCGCCAGCACGGCGGCGGCCCCCAGCGCGAGGCCGATGGCGATGCCCAGCGCCGAGAGCACGCCGATCTGGAGCAGGTAGGCCCAGAGGATCGTGCGGCGCGAGGCGCCCAGGGTCTTCAGCGTGGCGATCACCGCTGTCTTGCGCTCGAGGTAGGCGCGGACTGCCGCCGACACGCCGACGCCGCCCACGGCGAGACCGGCAAGGCCGACCAGCACGAGGAAGGCGCTGATGCGGTCGACGAAGCGGTTGAGGCCGGGCGCGCCGTTGCGACTGTCGCGCCAGCGCACGCCTGCATCGGAGAACTGCGACAGCGCCTCCTCGCGCATCGCGGCGAGGTCGGTGCCTTGCGGCAGGGCGAGGCGATAGTTGGTTTCAAAGAGCGTGCCGGGGGCGAGCAGGCCCGACCCCTCGAGATCGGCCCGGTAAAGCAGCGTGCGCGGCCCCAGCGAAAACCCGGCGCCGGCGGCATCGGGCTCGAGCGTGAGCGCGGCGGCGAGGTGGTAGCTCGCGGTGCCGAGCTGAAACGTGTCGCCCACCGAGAGATCGAGCTGCGCCATCAGCGAGGGGTCCATCACCGCGCCGGGCAGCCCGTTTGCGCCTGCGAGCGCCGTATCGAGCGGCATGGCGGGCTCCAGCCGGACCTCGCCATAGAGCGGATAGATATCATCCACCCCCTTCACCTGGGTTAACGCGGTGTTCTCTCCCGCGCGGGCCATGGAGCGGAAGTCGACGATCTCCGACACGCGGGTGGCCTCGGCGGCCATCCAGGCCTGCTCCGCCTCGCCCGCCGCGCGGTAGGTGAAGCGCAGCTCGGCATCGCCGCCGAGCATGGTGGCGCCCTCGCGCATCAGCCCGCCGGAGAGGCTCTCGCGCACCAGACCGACGGCGGCGATGGCGGCCACGCCGAGCGCGAGGCAGGCGAGGAAGACGCGAAAGCCGCGCAGCCCGCCCCGCAGCTCGCGGCGGGCGATCCGGGCAGATTGTGCAAGGCTCATTCGGCGGCCTCGGCTTGCTTTTCAGGCGAGATCAGCCCGTCGGCGAGGCGCACCACCCGGCCGCAGCGGGCGGCGAGCGCGCGGGAGTGGGTGACCAGCACCAGCGTGGCGCCGTGCATCTCGGAGAGGTCGAAGAGCAGGTCGGTCACCGCGGCGCCGGTGGCGGCATCGAGGTTGCCGGTGGGCTCGTCGGCCAAAAGGATATCGGGCCGGGGGGCAAGAGCACGGGCGAGCGCCACGCGCTGCTGCTCGCCGCCGGACATTTGCGAGGGGTAATGGTGCGCCCGGTCATGCAGGCCCACGGCATCGAGCTCGGCCTCGGCGCGGTCGTAGGCATCGGGCAATCCCGCGAGTTCCAGTGGGGTGGCGACGTTTTCGAGCGCCGTCATCGTGCCGATAAGGTGGAAGGACTGGAAGACCACCCCCATATGAGACAGGCGGAAGCGGGCCAGCGCGTCTTCTCCCATCGCCGTCAGATCGTGGCCGAGCGCCCGGACGGTGCCGGAGGTCGCGGTGTCGAGCCCGCCCATGAGCATGAGGAGAGAGCTTTTGCCAGAGCCCGAAGGCCCGATCAGCCCCAGCGTTTCGCCCTTTGCAACGTCGAGGCTTATGCCCTTGAGGATGTTGACCTTGCCGGCGTTGCCGTCGAGCGTGAAGGTGACATCTTGGAGGGACAGGATCGGATCGGTCATGCGGGCGCCTTTTGTTTCATTCCGATATGGGGCCAGGTTGCTGGCGCTCAAGGCTTTAACGACATTCTTTGTGGTTTCCGTCGCCACGGCCCAGCCTGTCGTGGTGGCCGCGCTGGGAGACAGCCTGACGGCCGGCTACGGGCTGCCGCAGGAGGAGGGCTTCGTGCCTGTGTTGCAGGGTTGGCTCTCAGAGCAGGGCGCTGAGGTGGAGCTGCGCAACGCGGGCGTCAGCGGCGACACGACGGCGGGCGGGTTGAGCCGCGTCGAATGGACGCTGACCGAGGACGTGGATGCGCTGATCGTCGAACTGGGCGGCAACGACATGCTGCGCGGGGTGGATCCGGCGGCAAGCCGCGGAAATCTCGATGGAATCCTGAAGGCGGCGGAGGCGCGCGACCTGCCGGTGCTGCTGGTGGGGCTGGCGGCCTCGGGCAACTTCGGGCCCGACTACAAGGCCGCCTTCGACGCGATGTACCCGGAGCTGGCGGAGACCTATGGCACCCTGCTCTACCCCGATTTCTTTGCCGTTCTGACCGGCCGGGAAGACCAGGCGGCGGCACGGCGGGAGCTGATGCAGGGGGACGGGATTCACCCCTCGGCGGAGGGGGTGCGGCTGATCGTCCAAGACATCGGGCCTCGTGTGCTGGAGCTGATCGAGCGGGTCGAGTAGCGGCTACGTCCAGTCGAAGAAGTCGTCGGTCGTCTGGGCAAGCAGTTCGACAGCGAGGCTGGCGCCCATCTCGGCGGCCTGTTCGGTCGGGCCGGTGCGGCTGCCGGTGAGCACTTCGGAGCCGTCGGTGCGCAGGATTTCTCCCTTCAGCGTCAGGGTGTTGCCGTCCAGCGTGGCAAGCCCGGCGATGGGAGTCTCGCAGGAGCCGTCGAGGCCCGCGAGGAAGGCCCGTTCGGCGGCGACGCGGTGGTGGGTTTCGGCGTGGCGGAGGGGGGCGAGGAGCGCATCCGTCGCCGTGTCGTCGACGCGGCGCTCGATGCCGATGGCGCCCTGGGCGATGGCGGGCAGCATCTCTGAAGGCTCGACCGGCTGGCGCGAAATATGCTGCGCGTTCAGTCGGTTGAGTCCGGCGAGCGCGAGAAAGGTGGCCTCGGCCACGCCGTCGGCCAGCTTTTTCATCCGGGTCTGCACGTTGCCGCGGAATTCGACCACCTGGAGGTCGGGGCGCTTGTGCAGGAGCTGAGCCTTGCGGCGCAGCGAGGAGGTGCCGACGACGGCGCCTTCGCGGAGGTCGGCGAGGGCGGTTCCGTCCAGCGTGATGAAGGCGTCGCGCGGGTCTTCGCGCTCAAGAAAGCAATCGAGAACAAGGCCTTGCGGCTGGAGCGTGGGCATGTCCTTGGAGGAATGCACGGCGATGTCGATCTCGCCTGCCAGCATCGCCTCCTCGATCTCGCGGGTGAACAGGCCCTTGCCGCCGATCTCGCGCAGGGCGCGGTTTTGCACCCTGTCGCCGGTCGTGGAAATCACCACGATTTCAATGCTTTCTTCGCTCATGCCATGGGCGGCCATGAGGCGGGCGCGGGTTTCGTGGGCCTGGGCGAGGGCGAGCGGGCTGCCACGGGTGCCGATCTTGAGCGTGCTGGTCATGCTCGCGGGATAGCGCGGGCACCTCGGCGTGACAATGCGGCACTTGACACTCGGGCGCGGCGCGGCGACCCATACGGCCAGCGAGGAGACAGCGCATGGCCGAAAACAAGAGCATTCTCAAGGTGTTGGCAGGAGAGACAGTTGCCCCGCCGCCGATCTGGATGATGCGGCAGGCGGGCCGCTACCTGCCCGAGTACCGCGAAACCCGCGCGCAGGCGGGGGACTTCTTGAGCCTGTGCTACAATTCCGAGCTGGCCACCGAGGTGACGCTGCAACCGATCCGGCGCTACGGGTTCGATGCGGCGATCCTTTTTGCCGACATCCTGCTGATCCCCGAGGCGCTGGGGCAGAAGCTGTGGTTCGTCACCGGGGAAGGCCCCCGGCTGGAGCCCATTGGACTGCGAAAGGATTACGAAGCCCTGAAGAACGGGGACGAGGTGCATGACCACCTCGCGCCGATCTACCGGACAGTGGGCAACCTCAGCACTCAACTGCCTGAAGAGACGACGTTAATCGGCTTTGCAGGCGCGCCCTGGACGGTGGCCACCTACATGATCGCGGGCCGTGGCACGCCCGACCAGGGGCCGGCGCATGACTTGAAAACCAAGGATGTGGCGCTGTTCAAGGCCATCATCGACCGGGTGACCTGGGCCACGATCGAGTATCTGAACCGCCAGATCGAGGCCGGGGCGGAGGTGGTGAAGATCTTCGACAGCTGGGCGGGCAGCCTGAGCGCCGAGGATTTTGACAATTACTGCGTTGATCCGATTAGGAAAATCATTGCAGGGGTGAAGGCCGAACACCCCGATACGCCGGTCATCGCCTTTCCGCGCGGGGCCGGTGAGCGTTACCGGGGCTTTCACGCGGCGACCGGTGCGGATTGCGTGGCGCTCGACGATGGCGTGAGCCCGGAATGGGCCGCCGAACACGTGCAGCCCGACGGTTGCGTGCAGGGAAATCTCAAGTCTTCCCATATGGTTACGGGCGGGCAGACGCTGATCGACGAGACCCGGCGGATCGTCGAGGCCTTCTCGCATGGGCCCCATATCTTCAACCTCGGGCATGGCATCACCCCCGACGCCGACCCGGCCAACGTGCAGCTGATGATCGACACCGTCCGGGGCGGTTAACGGGGCCCGGAGGTATCCGGGCACCACATGCACAACCGATACACAACCCATGCACAACCCATGCATATCGCACCTGCAGCGGGATTGCTGCGGCGCAGCGTGTTAACGGGCCGATTCGGTGGCATAGTTCTCCATTATTTGAATGGAGTGATTTCGATGCCGGACGACGACATGCAGGTCAGCCCTGCAAATCTCGAAGATGCGGCCAAGGGCCGGACAGACACCATTCTCGTCACCCACGGAAAGCAGGGCGGGCGGCCCGTGAGCGAGCGGAACATCGCGGGCGTGCTGAGCCAGGCCGGGATCAAGCCCGGCTGGCAGGGCAAGCTGCTGATCGCCTTTCCCGACGTGTGCAAGACACCCGCGGCGCCCTCGCCTGTGCCGATCCCCTACCCCAACATCGGGACTATTCCGCCCAAGGGCGGCAAGAAGGTGAAGATCGCCGAGACGCTGAGGGATGCCGGGTTCAGGGGCGTTCAGGTGCATAGCGTGGGGAGCGAGGCGGGATCGGCCAAAGGCCTGATCGGTGCGCGGGCCTTTGCCACCGGCAACCCGCTGGCCTTTGGCATGGACGTGAAGGCCGAGGGCAAGCCCGCACTGATGGGGCACGAGATGGCCCATGCGATCCAGCAGCGGCAGACGCCGCACAAGCCGCCACCGAGCCAGACCAAGGTGATCAAGTAGCGCCGAGGTTGAGCCAGTGCGCCGGGTCGGGTTAGCCTTGAGCCGGCAGCAACAAGGGGGCGGACATGGGCGAGCCGATCCGCGAGGTCACGATCGTCGGCGGGGGCACTGCCGGCTGGATGACGGCGCTGCTCTTGCAGTCGATGCTGAAGGGCGGGCCGGAGGGCGGCGTGCGGATCACGCTGATCGAGAGCCCGAACATCCCCACGGTGGGCGTGGGCGAGGCGACGGTGCCGGGCATGCCGCGCACGCTGAAACAGGGCGGGATCGACGAGCGCACGTTCTTCAAGACCTGCAACGCGAGCTTCAAGCTGGGCGTGGTCTTTGGCCATTGGAACGTGGATGCCGAGGGCAAGCGGGTGGATTACATCAACCCCTTCGCCCATCCGCCCGCGATCGACGGGGTGTCGGCGGCGGAATATGCGCTGCAGTTCGGCACCGGGGGGCTCGACTTCGTGCAGTGCTTCTCGCCCGCGGTCGACCTTGCGGCGCAGGCCAAGGGGCCACGCGGGCGAGGCGAGATGCCGGGGCCGCCGGTGGGGTTTGCCTATCACCTCGACGCGGGCAAGTTTGCCGGGCTGCTGAAGGAGCATTGCGTGGCGCGCGGGGTGCGGCATGTGCTCGACGACCTCGTGGAGGTGGAGCTGGACGAGCGCGGTTATGTGGCCGCGCTGATGCTGGAGCGGGGCGGGCGGCACGGGGTGGAGCTGGTGATCGACTGCACCGGCTTTCGCGGGCTCATCATCAACCAGGCGCTCGGCGAGCCTTTCGAGAGCTACGGGAAATACCTGGCGAATGACCGGGCGATGGCGGTGCAGGTGCCGCACCGCGACCCGGTGCGGCTCGACTCGGTCACCAAGAGCACCGCGCTGGGTGCAGGCTGGGCCTGGCGGGTGCCGCTCTTCAACCGGATCGGGACGGGCTACGTGTTTTCTTCCGCGCATCGGACCGACGAGGAGGCGCGGGCGGAGTTTCTGGCGCATCTGGGGCCGGATGGCGAAGGCGCCGAACCGAGGGTGATCCCGATGCGGGTGGGGCGCAACCGGAACGCCTGGGTGAAGAACTGCGTGGCGGTGGGGCTCTCGGGCGGGTTCATCGAGCCGCTGGAAAGCACGGCGATTCACATGATCGACACCGCGGTGCGCTGGCTGGTGCAGTATTTTCCCGACCGCGACTTTGCCGATCCGCTGCGCAGGAGGTTCAACCACCTGGTGGACGAGCTCTACAACGAGGTGCGGGATTTCATCTGCCTGCATTATGCCTTGGGCAACCGGACGGATGACCAGTACTGGATCGACGCGCGGGAGAGCCTGGAGGTGCCGGATACGCTCGCGGAGAACCTCGAGCTCTGGCAATACGGGCTGCCGGCGGTGAATGACATCCGCTTCGTCTCGCTGTTTTCACCCGCGACCTACCAGGCGGTGCTGCTTGGTAAACAGGTTTATGAAAGCGGCTTCGGCAAGGGCAAGTTCTGCTCCGGGCGGACGCTGGACGGGGCGAAGTGGGCGGCCTACCTGAAGCGGGCGCGGGCCGGGATCGGCGCGCAGGTTCAGGCGGCGGCGGGGCACCGGGAGTTGCTGCGCGCGCTGCGCGGCGACGTCGTGGCCGAGAACGGATTGCTGCCGGGGCTCGGCGGCGGGCCGGGCGCGGCGGGGGCCGGGGTTTCGGAGGATGCGGCGATCCTGTGAGGCGCGGGGGCGGATTACCCACCCTGCGGCGGTTGCCCGCACGGATCGCCAGAGAAAAACCCCGGAACGGCGGACCGTTCCGGGGGGGATTTTTTCAAAAGGGCTTGGTTGAAACTCAGTAGCCGGTGCCGACCTGGCCGATGGTGAAGAACATCGTCTCGCCGGAGTGGTCATCCACGCCGTCGTTGTCGGTGGAGACCCAGGCGGTGCCGTCGCCGAAGATGGCGAGACCTTCGACCTTGTCGAGCACGTAGCCGCCGTTGGCCTTGAGGTCGGGCAGGAGGTCGCGGACCTCTTCCTTGCTCACCAGCGGCAGATCGCCGCCCAGCGCGGCGGGCTGCATCTCGGTCAGCGCGACGCGATAGATCTTCTTGGTCGCGGCAGCCTCGCCGAGCAGGTTGTCACGCTCGACGATATAGACGTGGTCGCCATGCGCGGTGATCTCCGAGAGGCCCACCCAGCCGGTGGTGGGGGCATCGAGCGGGTAGCGCACCGCGCCCCACTCACCGCTCTCGGGGGTATAGGAGAGGAGCTTGACCTGGCCCTTCTCGTCGTCGCCCCACTCGCGCTGGACGGCCATCCAGAGGGTGCCGTTTACCAGGGTGATGCCCTCGAAGCCGAAGCGCTTTTCGACCGCCACGAGTTCGGCGGGGAGGCTCACCTCTTCCTTGATCTCGCCCTCGGCGTTCACGTGGTAGAGCGCGTGGGGGATCAGCTGGTCGGTGCGGCCCTCGGAGGCGAGCCAGAAGCCGCCCTGCCCGTCGAGCGCGATGCCCTCGAGGTCGAGCTTTTGGGCGATGTGGCCGGCGCGGGTGATGTCGATGGCCTGGGTGATGCGGGCCGGTTTGGTGCTCACGTCGATCCGGAAGATGCGGGGCTGGTAGCCGTAGAAGCTGTCGGACACGGCCCAGACCGTGCTTTCGTCCTCGGCGGCCATGCCGGAGATCGCGCCCCAGCCGGTGAGCTCATCCATGCCTTCGGAGGTGAGCTGCGGATACATCGCCTCGCCCTCGGCGTATTGAAAGAGCATCACATGGGCCCGTGCGCCGCCGTCTGCGCCGAGGTCGGTCTCGTTGGCCGAGACCAGCAGGCTGCGCTCGGGGATGGTGACGTAGCCCTCGGGGCCGACGCCGGAGGGCAGGAGCTGGGTGAGCCGCGGGTTGGCCGGGTCGGTGGCGTCATAGACCCCCACGACGGAGCCGCGCTCGGAGCCGATGAAGATCATCGGGGTGCCGCCGAACTGGCCGAAAGTCACCGATTCCGGCTCGACGCCTTTCGCGTCCGACCGCTTGTCGGGGTAGTGGCCGATCTGGATGAGGGCCTGCTCGAAGCTGGTGCCGCTTTCGTAGACGACCTCGCCGGTCTTGGAGAAGATCGTCCAGCCGCGGGAGCCGCCCTCGTAGTCGCCCTCGTTGGCGGTGGCGAAGTGCTGATCGTCGATCCATTTGACCGCATCGGGCTCGCGCTTCACGCCGCTCTGGCTCTCGGTGAAGAGCAGCGCGCCGCGCTCGTCGGTGGTGTCGATGCCCTCGAGGTCCACCGCGCCGGCGGAGAAATGGGCGGAAACGGTGCCATCGGCGTCGATGACGGCGATGTGGTTGTTCTCCTGCATCGTCACGACGATTTCGCCAAGTGCGTTGATGTCGACGAACTCGGGCTCGGGGTCGTCACCGGCCACTTCGGCGAGGCCGGTCAGCTCGATCTTCTGGAGGCTGTCGCAGTCGAGCGCGCCGTCGGTCAGCGCGATCTTGACCAGGAAGCCGGCGGGCATTTGCGGGATCGCGCCATCGTTGAGGTCTTCGTCGCGCTCGTTTTCGATTGCCACGGCGATGAAAGCGCCGTCGGGGGCCTTGGCCACGGAATCGGGCTGGCCGCCGAGGTCGCAGGAGGCCAGCTCTTCGCCCGAGGTCACGTCGATCGCGGCGAGGCGACCGGAGGGGGCGGTGTAGCTCTCGGAGGTGTTGATGCCGGTGAAGGCCACGTTTCCGACGATGGCCACCGAGGTGGGCTCGCCGTCGAGGGCGATGTTGCCCAGCGGCTGCGGGCTCGCCGGGTCGGTGATGTCGATGCGGCCCAGCACGCCGAGGGGGCTGTCGGTGTAGACCAGCGTCATGCCGTCGGCGGTGACGTCGATGATCTCGGAGGAGGTTTCGCGGGTGCGGTCCTCGCCCTCGTCCATGTTGGAGGCGACCGGGAAGGAGGCGATGCGGTTGAAGACCATCTCGGCCTGGGCGGCGCCGGTGGCGGCTGCCAGCGCGAGCGCCGAGGTCAGAAGCGTGCGGTGCATGGGTGTCCCCTTGGTTCCTGTTGTGCGGGGACACATGCGCCCGCCGGGTGACGGGCGCGTAACGGCTTCATGTCAGTTGCGTGAAAGGGTCAGCGCAGCTTTTGCAGGATCGCCAGGGAGGCATAGCCATCTGGCACCACGCCGATGCTTTTCTGGAAGCCACGGACGGCGGCGAGGGTCTTGGGGCCGATCTTGCCATCCACCCCGCCCGGGTCGAAGCCCGCCGCCTCGAGCCGGGTTTGCAGCTCTTCGCGCTCGGGCAGGGTCAGGGCGCGATCCTCGCGCGGCCAGCCGGACTGGATGCGCTTGCCGCCGGCGATGAGGTCGCCCAGGTGGCCCACGGCGATGACATAGGCATCGGCGGTGTTGTAGCGCTCGATCACCATGAAGTTGCCGAAGGTCATGAAGGCAGCGCCCCTGGCCCCTCCGGGCAGGCGGATGGAGGCGGGGCCGTGGTCGGGCACCTCGCGGCCCTCGATGTCGCGCACGCCCATCGCGTTCCACTCGGCGGCGGTGCGGGTCTCGTGCTCGCCCGCGATCTCGTAGTCGAAGCCCTCGGGCAGCACCACCTCCATGCCCCAAGGCATGCCTTTGACCCAGCCCGCATCGGCGAGGTAGGCGGCGGCGGAGGCCAGCGCATCCTTCGGGTCGTCGCCCCAGATGTCGCGCTTGCCGTCGCCGGTGAAATCGACCGCGTGGGCGAGGTAGCTCGACGGCATGAACTGGGTGTGGCCCATCGCGCCCGCCCAGCTGCCCTTCATGTCGCGCGGGGCGACATCTCCGGCCTGAAGGATCTCGAAGGCGGCCATGAGCTGGCCCTCGAAGAAGGCGCCGCGGCGGCTGTCGTGGGCGAGGGTGGCGAGCGATCCGATGATGTCGTTGTCGCCCTTGAAGGTGCCGTAGGCGCTCTCCAGCCCCCAGATCGCGGTGACGATCTCCTTGGGTACGCCATAGCGGGCTTCGATGGCCTCCAGCGCGCTGCGCTCGCGCTCCAGAGCTGCCTTTCCGTTGCTCACGCGCAGGTCGGAGGCGGCGGTGTCGAGATACTCCCAGATCGTCTTGGTGAATTCGTTCTGGTTGCGGTCGCGGGTGATGACCTTCTCGTCGAAGGCCACGCCCTCGAAGGCGCGGTCGAGCAGGTCGGGCGCGATGCCCCTGGCGGCGGCGCGCTGCTTGAAGCCCCGGATCCAGTCGGAAAAGCCCTCGCCAGATACTTCGGCCACCGGAAGCCCTCCGCCTGCGGGCCGTGCGAGGGGGCGCACCGCCATTTCAACCGCCACGGGGCCCGCCTGGGCCGCGCCTGCCATGAGCGCGAAGGCCGCGCCCGCCAGAACTCGTTTCATGATACCGCCTGCTCTTCGTCTGCCGTTGCCAGATCGTTTTGGCGAGCATAGCGGATTCGGGGGCGGTTCCAAAGCCCGGAGGGGCTCCGGCGGGCGGAGATCAGCCGCGCCGGCGGCGGGCGACCTTGCGGGCCTTGGTGGCCTTGGCCTTGCCCTTGCCTTCGCCGCGCCGCACCGGGCGGCCGCGCTTGGCCGAGGCGCCGGGCTTGACCGCCGCGCCCTCGAGCTCGAGCAGGTCGAGCAACAGGCCGCCGGTGACGGGCACCGCCTCGGCCAGCCGCACCGTGACCCGCTGGCCGATGCCGATGACCCGGCCGGTATCGGCGCCCATCAGCTCCTGCGCGTCGCGGTCGAAGTGGAAATACTCCTGCCCCAGCGACCGGATCGGGATCAGCCCGTCGGCGCCGGTTTCATCGAGCCGCACGAAGGCCCCGAAGCGGGCGATGCCGGAAATCCGCCCGGTGAACTCGTTGCCCACCCGGTCGGAGAGGTAGGCGGCGAGGTAGCGGTCGGTGGTGTCGCGCTCGGCGTTCATCGAGCGGCGCTCGGTTTCGGAGATGTGGACGGCGGTGTTTTCGAGCGAGTCGATATCGGCCTCGGTCAGCCCGTCATCGCCCCAGCCGTGGGCCGAGATCAGGCCGCGGTGCACGATCAGGTCGGAGTAGCGGCGGATCGGCGAGGTGAAGTGGGCATAGGTGCCCAGCGCCAGCCCGAAGTGGCCGATGTGCTGCGGCGAGTAATAGGCCTGGGTCATCGAGCGCAGGGTGGAGAGGTTGATCAGCTCGGCCTGGTCGGTGCCGGCGGCCTGGGCGAGCAGGCGGTTGAGGTGCTCGGTCTTGAGCACCTGGCCCTTGGCGAGGCTGAGGCCGGAGGCCTGGGCGGTTTCGCGCAGGGCATCGAGCTTTTCGGGCGAGGGCTCCTCGTGGACCCGGAAGAGCAGCGGCTTGGTGCGCTTCACCAGCTCCTTGCCGGCGCAGACATTGGCCAGCACCATGAACTCCTCGATCAGCCGGTGGGCATCGAGCCGGTCCTTGAACTGGACCGATTGCACGGTGCCATCCTCGGCCAGGACGATCTGGCGCTCGGGCAGGTCGAGATCGAGCGGCTGGCGGCGGTTGCGGGCGCTGACCAGCGCGGCATAGGCGGCGTAGAGGGGCCGGATGACCTCCTCCATCAGCGGCGCGACCTTCTCGTTGGGCGCGCCGTCCATGGCCTGCTGGACCTCGTCATAGTTCAGCGAGGCCAGCGACTTCATCAGGCCGCGGTGGAACGACCAGTCGAGCAGCTCGCCGTGGGCGTCGACGCGCATCCGGACGGCGATGCAGGCGCGGGGGACGCCCTCGTGCAGGGAGCAGAGGTCGCCCGAGAGCCTGTCGGGCAGCATGGGCACGACCCGGTCGGGGAAATAGGTGGAGTTGCCGCGCTCGCGCGCCTCGCGGTCGAGCGCGGAGCCGGGGGTGACGTAATGGGCGACATCGGCGATGGCGACCCAGATGACGTGGCCACCCTCGTTGCGCGGGTCATCGTCGGGGGCGGCAAAGCAGGCGTCGTCGTGGTCGCGGGCATCGGAGGGGTCGATGGTGATGAGCGGCAGCTCGCGCAGGTCTTCGCGGCCCTTGAGTCCGGCGGGCTTCTGGGCATCGGCCTCGGCGATGGTGGCATCCTCGAAGCTGTCGGGGATGCCGTGCTGGTGGATGGCGATGAGCGACACGGCGCGCGGCGCGGTGGGGTCGCCCAGGCGCTGCACCACGCGGGCCTTGGGCAGGCCCATGCGGCCCTTGGGCCCGGCCTGCTCGGCCTCGACCAGCTCGCCGTCCCTTGCGCCGGCGGTGGCATCCTTCATCACCAGCCATTCGCGGTCTGCGCCCTTGTCGACGGGCAGGATGCGGCCGCCCTCGGCGCTCTTGCGGTAGACCCCGAGGATGCGCTTGGGGTTGGTGCCGATCTTGCGGATCAGTCGGCCCTCGTAGTGGTGCTCCTCGCCCTTGACCTCGCGCAGCTTGGCAAGGATCCGGTCGCCCGCGCCCAGCGCCCCGTCGGCGGAGCGCAGGATCATCAGCACCTTGGGCTCGGGCCCCTCGCCCTGCCACTCCATCGGACGGGCCATCAGGTCGCCGTCCTTGTCGGGGCCCACCACGGTGAGCACGCCCACGGGCGGCAGCTTCTCGGGGTCGCGGTAGCTGCGCTTGCGCTTGGCGAGGTGGCCCTCGTCCTCCAGCTCGCGGAGCAGCCGCTTGAGGTCGATCCGCGCGGCGCCCTTGATGTGGAACGCCTTGGCGATGTCACGCTTGGAGGCTGCCTCGGGGTGGGCGGCGATCCAGTCGAGGATGTCTGATTTCGTAGGGAGCTCGGCCATGGAGAAAGAGGTAGCAGGGCGCAGCCGAAGGCAACAGCGATTTCAGAGGAGGCGGGCCATCATGACGTGGGGGATGCCCACGGAGTCGAAGGGCGCGCCATAGGGGGCAAAGCCCAGCCGGGCGTAGAAGGGGAGCGCCGAGGTTTGCGCCCCGAGGATCACCCGCTCGATTCCCTCCATGTTTCGCAGCTCGGAGAGGGCCGCCTCCATCAGGGCGAGGCCGAGGCCGGTGCCGCGAAGCTCGGGCAGCACGCAGACCCGCCCGATCTTGCCGGTGGCGCCCTCGCGCATCACCCGCGCCGTGCCCACAGGGCGGGTGCCCCGGGTGGCCAGAAGGTGCAGGGCCTCCGCGTCGTGCTCGTCGTTCTCCAGCTCGGCGGGCACGCCCTGCTCGTTGACGAAGACCGCGATGCGCACCGACATGCAGGCGGCGAAATCGTCGGTGACGGCGATCGTCAGCCCGGCGGGCGTTACAGCGGGCATGTCATCCGCCGATGCGGCACCCCGCCGTCATCGAACTCCGGCCCCTCGGCGGTGAAGCCCAGCGTCTCGTAGAACCCCATTGCCCGCACCTGCGCGTCGAGCACCGCGCGGGTGGCGCCGCGCTCGCGGAGCAGGTCCATGCCGGCGCGGACGATGGCGGCGCCCAGCCCTGTGCCGCGCGCGCGTTGCAGCACGCAGATGCGCCCGATCCGGCCCTCCTCCACGAAGACCCGCGCCGTGCCCACCGGCTCGCCGCGCTCGCTGGCGAGAAGATGGATCGCCCGCTGGTCCTTGCCGTCGAACTCCTCGGCCTCGGAAAACCCCTGCTCGCGCATGAACACCTCGCGGCGCAGGGCAAAGCAGGCGTCGAGGTCGCGGGTGGGGGTGACGGTGAGGGTCATTTCGTTGCTTTCAGTCGATCAGCCAGCCGCGAGAAGATATCCATCCGCTCGTGCAGGACAGCGATGACTTGCGGCACCTCTCCCGCCGCAGCAAGCCAGAAGACAACATGCCGCCCGACGCGACAGGATCGCAGACCGGGAGCGACATCTTCAAAGCTGCGGAACGGGCCAGCGGCGAGGCGCGAAAAGCACGTCTGCAGCTCGGCATGATAGATCTGGGCCTGCGCCTCGCTCCAGGTTCCTGCGGTGTATTGCCAGATGCCGACAACATCCGCCTCCGCCGAAACCGTCAGGTGATAGGCGGCCATCAGCCTTCCAGACCAGCCTTCGCCTTGGCGGCGATCTCCTCCATCGTGAGTTCCGAGAACTCACCGCGCCGGGCCTCTTCAATCCGCGGCATCAGCACGTCCCGCAGCGCATCCAGCGCCTCCTTGTCGCTCTTGCCGGCGACATCCTGTGCGTCTCCAAGTGTTCGGCTCATCACGTAATCCTTGATGGTCTGGCCGTTCAGCGCGGCGATGGCCTTCAGCTTGCGGTGCTCTTCGGCGGTGATGTCGATCGAGAGTCTGGGCATGGCGCGAGTGTAGCCTGGGCGGGCCCACAAAACAACATTTGTGGGAATGTGGGTCACGCCCTGGCGAAGTACTCCTCCAGCATTCGGGTGTAGATCGCCTTCAACTCGCCGATCTGCTCGACCCGGACACGCTCGTCGACCTGGTGCATGCGGTGGCCGACGAGGCCGAACTCGACGACCGGGCAATGCGACTTCACGAAGCGGGCGTCGGAGGTGCCGCCGGTGGTGGAGGGTTCGGGCGTGCGGCCCGTGACCGCCTGCACCGCGCCGCTGATCAGCTCGGAGAGCGGGCCGGGGGGCGTGAGGAAGGCCTCGCCGCTCACCTTGACGGTCAGGCCCACCTCGACGCCGAACTCCTCGGCCACCTTGTCGCCCTCGGCCTTCAGCCATTCGGTGAGGCTCTCGCCGCTGTGCTCGTCGTTGAAGCGGATGTTGGCGGTGCAGCGGGCCAGCGCCGGGATCACGTTGGTGGCGGCGTTGCCCACGTCGATGGTGGTGAGCGCCAGGGTGGAGGCGTCGAAATGCTCGGTGCCGAGGTCGAGCTGGCGGGAGGCCAGCCGGTCGCAGAGGCGGGCGATGGCAGACACCGGGTTGATGGCGCGGTGCGGATAGGCCGAGTGGCCCTGCTTGCCGCGCAGGGTGAAATGGGCGGTCATCGAGCCGCGCCGCCCGATCTTCATCATGTCGCCCATCTGCTCGAGCGAGGTTGGCTCGCCGACGATGCAGACATCCATGCGCTCGCCGTTCTCCGCCATCCAGTCGAGCAGGGCGGTGGTGCCGTCGAGCGCGTCGGCCTCCTCGTCGCCGGTGATGGCGAGCACCACGGAGCCCTCGGGAGGCGTTTCGGTCACGAAGTCGATGGCGGCGGCGACAAAGGCGGCGACGCCCGATTTCATGTCGGTGGCGCCGCGCCCGTAGAGCCAGCCGTCCTCCTCCTCGGCGCCGAAGGGCGGATGGGTCCAGGCGGCCTCGTCGCCCACCGGCACCACGTCGGTATGGCCGTTGAAGCCGAAGGCGGGGCCGTTGCCCGCCCGGCCCCAGCGGGCGAAGAGATTGGAGATGCCGCCCCGGTCCACCCGGGTGCAGGCAAAGCCCGCCGCAGACAGCCGCTCTTCCAGCAGGACCAGCGCGCCGCCCTCCTCCGGGGTGACGGAGGGGCAGCGCACGAGGGCGCGGGTGAGCTCGACGGGATCTGTCATGGCGGGCACTCCTTTTGCCCCGGATTACCCGCTCTGCCGCGCGCGCACCAGCCGCCGCCCTGTTGCACCGCCCCCACAGCCCGGGGGCGCCGGTCGCAAATGTGCTGACAACCCGCCGAAAGGATGGCATTTTTCGGCAAAACGAAAAATCGACCCGAGGCAGGGCGAAGAGCAGCGGCAGGACAGACGAGGAAAACCTCGCACCCGCCACCCCCGACGGACCGGCCCCGTGCCGTGCCGTCTTGCCATGCCGAGGGTCTGTCGAGGACAGAGCATGGTTGCGGCATCAGAACTCTCGATCAACACCAACGCCTCGGCCATCCAGATGGCCAACGCCATCTTCGGCGACAGCGTGCAGGTGGTCACCGCCAGCTACTCGGGGTCGAGCTACTCCTCGGGGATCTACTCGGGCGGCGACAGCACCTCGCCGGGCGTGGTGCCGGGCGACAGCGGCGTGATCCTCTCGACCGGGCGGGCGAGCGACTTCACCAACTCCTCGGGCCAGGCGAACCAGAGCACCAACACCTCGACCAACACCGGCGGGGCCAACAACAACGCGCAGTTCAACGCGGTGGCGGGCAACTCCACCTACGATGCCAGCTACATGGACATCACCTTCGTTCCCGACGGGGACGTGATGACCATGCAGTTCGTCTTTGCCTCCGACGAGTACCCCGAATACGCCAACTCGATCTACAACGACGTCTTTGCCGTCTGGGTGAACGGGCAGTACGTGGAGCTGGAGGTGGGCACCGGCAACACGGCGGTGACCAACGTCAACGACGCCGACAACTCCAACCTCTACGTCGACAACACCGATGACGACTACAACACCGAGATGGACGGGTTCACGATCACGATGACCCTGACCATGCCGGTGAATGCCGGGGTGCAGAACACCATCCGCATCGGGATCGCCGACACCTCGGACAGCAACTACGATTCCAACGTGCTGATCGCGGGGGACTCGATTCAGACCGACCTGGTGGCGATGACCGATAGCGTCACCATGGGCACGAACTTCACCAAGACGATCGACGTGCTCGACAATGACATCTCGTCGAGCGGCGCCACGATGACCGTGACCCATATCAACGGGGTGGCGGTGACGGCGGGCCAGAGCGTGACCCTGAAGACCGGGCAGATCATCACGCTCAATGCCGACGGCACGCTGACGGTGCAGACCGATGGCGACGACGAAGAGGTGAACTTCACCTACAAGATCAGCGACGGGCAGGGCCACACCGACACCGGCTTCATCAAGCTCGACCAGGTGCCCTGCTTCGTGGCGGGCACGATGATCGCCACGCCGGAGGGCGAGGTGCCGGTGGAGCGCCTGCAGCCGGGCGACATGGTGCTGACGGTGGACGAGGGCCCCCAGCCGCTGCGCTGGATCGGCCGCCGCGAGGTGCCCGCGCAGGGCGTGATGGCGCCGATCCACATTCGGGCCGGGACCTTCGGGCCGCACCGGGCGCTGACCATCTCGCCGCTGCATCGGCTGATGATCCGCGACCCGCTGGCCGAACTGATGTTCGGGGACGGCGAGGTGCTGGTGGCCGCCAAGGAGCTGGTCAACGGCAGCTCGGTGACGCGGCTGGAGGGCGGCGCGGTGGAATACGTGCACCTGCTGTTCGACCGGCACCAGGTGATCTGGTCGGAGGGGCTGCCAACCGAGAGCTTTCTGCCCGGCGGGCAGATGCAGCACAGTTTCGAGGCGGAGATCGTGGAGGAGATCTGCACGCTCTTCCCCGAGCTCGATCCGGAGACCGGCGCGGGCTACGGGCCGGCGGCGCGGCGGATGCTCTCGGGCTACGAGGCGCGGCTCTGGGCGGCCGAGGCGCTGCGGGCGGCGTGACCGGCGGGCCGGGGGTGCCGCGGGCCACACCGCTCGTGGCCAATCGCACGCCGGCGGTTCTCTGGGTCTTTTTGGCGGTCTGGGTCGGCATGCTGTGCATGGCGACATGGGTGACGGTCCGCGACGGATCGCCCGAGGGCTACCCGCCGGAGCTGTTTCGCGCCCTGCTGGGCCTGTTCTGGCTCGCGGGGCTTTGCATGGTGGCCTATTCGGCCAACGCGCCCTGCTTTTTTGCCGCCGTCACGGCGGACGGCCGCCTGCGGCTCACCTGGCGCTACCCGCATCGGCGCAGGCGGCAGGCGTACGAGGCCACCGAGCTGACCCTGCCCGAGGTGCAGGAAGGGACCGACAACGATGGCGATGCCTGTTTTCGCGCGGTGCTGCTGCTGCCCGACGGTGCCGAGTTCGTGCTGGCCGAAGGGCACGCGCGCGAGGCCTGCGAGGCGGCGCGGAGCCGGGTGCTGGCGGCCTTTCCTTCCCTTGGCCGGTGACGCCCTGCGAAAAGGGCGCCCCGGCGGGACGCCCCTCTTGGTCTTGTGCGGGCGGGCGGCTCAGTCGCCGCTGAGCGCGCTGGCGACCGACTTGTTGGGCGCGGCCTTCTTGCTGGCGCCGGAGGAGCTTTCGCGCACGCTGGCGGTACTTTCCTTGCGGCCCGTCGCCTGGTTGATGCCGGAGCTGTAGGCGGCCTCGCGCTCGCGCTGGGCCTTCAGCCGGGCGAAGTCGCGGCGGTGGGCATCTTCGGGCACGTAGCCGAACCACATGCGGATCCGCGTCCAGAGGCCGGGCTTCTTGCGCTGGATGGTGATGGTCTTGTCGCCCCCCACGCGGCTGGTGGTCTTGGTGGACTTGATGAGGTTGCCGGCGGTGTAGCCGCTCGACGCGCTGGAGCGCGAGGCCTCGGGCTCGTATGTGTCGTTCGATGCGTAGTTCTCGCCCGCCGGGTCGGCCGACCCGTTGAAGGAGCTCATCGCGCCGTACTGCATGAAGCCGATCCCGCCCATCACGGCGAGAACGATCACGATCAGGATTATCCGAACAGCTGCCATCTGTTGCCTGCCTTTCCGTTCAACCGGGCCATTGCCCGCCTGCTCATCCTCGTGTCGGGCCGGGCACCATGCCGCGGCCTTCCCTTTGCTCTCTCTCGTTCCGGCCCGGTCGCGGCTCAATCGCCGACCCGGATCACCTTTCTTTGCGCCAGCGGCGGCTGATAGGCCGGGGGCGCCTCCTTTTTCTCGCGGGTCACCGTGCGCACGTTGCCGGTGGCCGTGGTGCGCGGGGTATAGCTGTCGGCGCTGGTCGTGGCGCCGGCGGGGGTGCCGTTCGACAGACGGGTCTGCGTGTCGGAGGTGCCGCCCGCCTGGGGCAGGCCGCTGGCCTGCGGCAGCCGCGAGGTCACGACCGCGTCCGTCGGGGCGGGCTCGAGGCCGGGGCTGCGCGGGGTGAAGGATGTGCCTGCCCCCTCGCCCAACGCCAGTTCGGCCAGGTAGCCGGGCTCGGTGAAGAACTTGTAGCTGAGCCAGCCGGCGCCCAGCATGGCAACCACCAGCAGCGCGTTGACCACCCATCTTATCGCGGCAATCGACTCTTTCATCGGTGCACAGGCCCTCACTTCAATCGCGTTCAATCTAGAAGCGAAAGCGGGGCACAAATGGGGCGAGCCTGGGGTAATGCTGCGATTTCAAGCGCGAAGGCGGGGCGTTCAGAGCCCGGGCACGTAGCCGTGGCCGGCGAGCCAGAGCGCCAGCGCCATCAGCGCGACGAGGCCGGCGGAGGCGCCGAGGGCGACCCGCACCGAAGTGCGGTGATCGGAGCCTTCCCAGCGGCGCGGGCGGATGCCCTTGGCCAGAAACACCACCTGCGCGGCGAGGTTGATGGCGACGATGTTGGTGACCACGGTGGCCAGCGCCTTCAGCGCGTTGGGAATGTCGCCCGCGCCCAGCAGCAGCCCGAAGGCGGCGAGCGGCGGCAGCAGCGCGGCGGCGACCATGACGCCCACCAGGCCGGTGGTCTGCCCGCCCGAGAGCATCAGCGCCGCCGCCGCGCCCCCCGCCAGGGGCAGCGCCACGGTGCGCAGCGAGAGCGCGCCGGAGAAATCCATCATAGAGGTATCCGGATAGGAGCCGGGCATCACCAGCCCGAGCGCCACGCCGACCACCACGGCCACGCCCAGCCCGGCGCCCAGCGCCCGTGTGGCCACGCCGAGCAGCGAGAAATTGCCCAGCGCGGTGCCGAAGGCGAAGGCCATGATCGGCCCGAGCAGGGGCGCGATCACCATCGCCCCGATCACCACCGCCACCTGGCCCTGGCTCAGCCCGATGGCCGCCACCAGCGCGGCCAGCCCGGTCATCACCAGGTAGTCCGGTGTCAGCGCCGTGCCCTGCCGGACCTCGCGGTAGATCTCCTCCCGCGCGTTCACGGTCTCCTTCTGGGCGCGGCGGTTCTCCTCTTCCTCGTCGTCGAGTTCGGGCAGGCTGGCCTCGGTGGGCAGGGAGAACAGCCGCCAGCCCTCCTGCCCTTCGAGCCCCTCGCTGATGGCATCCATCACCTCCTGCGCGTCGGCCTTGAAGAGCGCGACATAGAGGGTCTGCCGGCCCTCGTCCTCGTCATAGGGCAGCCGCCACCACTGGTCGGGGGGGAGATCCTCGAGACAGCCTGCAACGGTGTCGATCTGCTCAACCGTGCCGATCACCTGGATCAGCCTGTCGGCCATCAGGCCCGCCCCCCCTCGTGGGAGGGTTCCTCGAAGAAGGGGGTCATCTGGGCGACGATCACGGCGTTCTCGGCGAGCGCGCGCGCCATCAGCACGCGCTCCTCCTCCTCGATCTCGTGGCCCTGCTCCTCGCGCTCCTCCAGCGTGCCGTAGCCCGTGACATCGAGGGGGGCGAGGTCGGCCTGCTTGAGGATCGCCACGGTCTCGCGCACCGCCTCGGCCTCGTCGACGCCGGCGGCATAGCACATCAGCGCCGCGCCCCTGGCCCCGTCGGGCAGGCCATCCCCGGCCTTGCGGCCCACTTCCACGAGCAGCGTATACACCGACTGCGGCTTCTTTTCCTTGGGCCCGGGCATGGCATATCCTCCTGACAAGGCTAGGTGTTCCGGCACGGCGGCGAAGTCAAGGAGGAGGGCAGGCGATGAAGCGGGTGAAGGACATGGTGGCGGAGGCCAACGCGCGGGTGGAACACGCGCCCGCGGCCGAGATGCAGGCGCTGCACGGGCAGGAGGGGGTGACCTTCGTGGACCTGCGCGACCCGCGCGAGCTGGACCGCGAGGGGATGATCCCCGGCGCCTTCCACTGTCCGCGCGGGATGCTGGAATTCTGGATCGACCCGGAGAGCCCCTATGCCAAGCCGCAGTTCCAGACCGGGGGGCGCTTTGTCTTCTACTGCGCCTCGGGCTGGCGCTCGGCGCTTTCGGCGCAGGTAGCCATGGAGATGGGGCTGGAGGGCGTGAGCCATATCAGCGACGGCTTCTCGGGCTGGAAGGCCGCGGGCGCACCGATCGCGGAACGCCCGAAGAAGCCCGGTTGAGCCCATTCCGTATGGCGCTCAGCTCTTGCGGGCGATGGCGCGGAAGCCGAAGATCAGCAGGCAGGCCCCGGCGATGCCGACGATGAGCTGCGGCACGACCCGTTCGGCGGCGTAGATGCCGAGCAGTTGCAGCAGCAGGTTCAGCACCAGGGCGCCGACGATGCCGAGCACGATGTTGGTCACGAGGCCGGTATCGGCCTTCATGATCATGCTGGCGATCCAGCCGGCGAGGCCGCCGACGATGATCGAGAGGATGAGGCCCAGTCCCATTGTTCCCTCCTTGGGGGTTACGTTCGTGTTACCGGGATAACCGCGCAGGGGCTCGGATGGTTCCGCGGCGGCGGGTCGCGTCAGAGGGGGAAGGCCTGGGCGAAGGCCGCCGCTCCGCGCGGAGTGAAGCGCACCACGCGGCTGCCGGGCGCGCGCGTGGCCCAGCCCTGCGCGAGGCTGTGGGTCAGGATCGCCGCGCCGAGGCTTCCTGCGAGGTGGCTGCGCCGCTCGGACCAGTCGAGGCAGGCGCGGCAGAGCGGGCGGCGCCCGGCCCGGAGCGGGGCGAGGTCGATGCCCAGAGCCTCGACATGCGCCGCACCTGCCCCGGTGAGGGTGATCGCCTCGCGGTCGACCGTGAGTGCGCCCCGGCCTGCGAGGCTGTCGAAGATGCGGATCCCGGCCTGGCCGGCGAGGTGGTCGTAGCAGACCCGTGCCTCGCGCAGCGCGTCGTCGCGCGGGCCGGTGCGGGTGCGCAGGTGGCCGCGTGCCGCGGCGAGACCGGCCAGCGCCTCCAGCGCCTCGGCCACCTCCGCGCCGGCGAGGGTGAAGTAGTGGTGCCGCCCCTGCCTGCGCCGCCAGAGCAGCCCGGCTTCCTCCAGCCTGGCCAGGTGGCCCGAGGCGGTGGGCGCGGTGATGCCCGCCTCGCCCGCGAGTTCGCTGGCCGTCAGCGCCTTGCCGGACAGCAGGGCCGTGAGCATGTTGGCGCGCGCCGGGTCGCCGATGAGGGCGGCGATGCGGGTGATGTCGGGGCCTTCCTTCATGCCGGCAGGGTGGGCCCGGCGCGGGGGCCGGTCAAGCGGCGACGCTTTGGCGCGGGCCGAAGCATCGCCGCCGCGCGGAAGGTTAGGCAGGGGTCCGAAAGGAGCCCTGACATGATCACCTGTTTCATCCGTTACGAGATCGAGCCGACCCAGCGCGCGGACTTTGAGCACTACGCCCGCACCTGGGGTGCCTGCATCCCGCGCTGCGGGGCCGAGCTGATCGGCTATTTCGCGCCGCACGAGGGCTCGGCCACGCTGGCCTACGGGGTTTACTCCATGCCCTCGCTGGCGGCCTACGAGGCCTATCGCGCCCGGCTCGCCGAAGACCCGCTGGGCCGCGAAAACTACGCCTTCGCGCAGGAAAGGCGGTTTATCCGGCGGGAAGATCGGGCATTCTTCAGGCTGGCATCAGGGAGGGACGCATGATCGCTGTCATTTTCGAGGTGGAGCCCGCCGAGGGCCGGCGGGACGAATACCTGGCCCGCGCGGCCAAGCTGCGGGAGAGCCTGGAGGGGCATCCGGGGTTCATCTCGGTCGAACGGTTCGAGAGCCTGACGACGCCGGGCAAGATGCTCTCGCTGTCGTTCTTCGAGGACGAGGCGGCGGTGCAGGCCTGGCGCAACCGGCCCGGCCACCGGGCACAGCAGGCGGCCGGGCGGGGCGGGGTCTTTGCCGACTACCGGCTCCGGGTGGCCGAGGTGCTGCGCGACTACGGCATGACCGAGCGCGCGCAGGCCCCCGCAGACAGCCGCGCGGCCCACGACACCTGCCCGGATTGACGTTGCGGCGCAGCGTGGTAGCAAGGACCCAAGCCCCGGCGCGTCACGAGACCCATGCAGAGATCCAACAACATCAAGGGCGCCCTTCTGGCGCTCCTCGCCTTCGCACTGTTCTCGGCGCATGACGTGGTGGTAAAGACGCTTGGCGCGAGTTTCACCACCTTCCAGATCATCTTCTTCTCGGTGCTGCTGAGCTTTCCGCTCGTCATGCTGATGCTGATGCGCGACACCACGCGCGGCAACCTGATTCCCAGGCACCCGTGGTGGACGGCGCTGCGCACCGGCTCGGCGGTGGTGACCGGGCTGTGCATCTTCTACGCCTTCGCGTCGCTGCCGATGGCACAGGTCTATGCGATCATCTTCGCCATGCCGCTCATCATCACCGTGCTCTCGATCCCGATCCTGGGCGAGACGGTGGGGATGCACCGCTGGGGCGCGGTGGTCGTGGGGCTGGTGGGCGTGATCGTGGTGCTGCGGCCCGGCCAGTCGGACCTGGAGTTCGGCCATCTCGCGGCGCTGGTGGGGGCCTGCACCGGCTCGCTGGTGTCGATCATCGTGCGCAAGATCGGTCAGGACGAGCGCTCGGCGGTGCTGCTGCTCTACCCGATGATGGCCAACTTCGCGGTGATGGCCTGCGCCCTGCCCTTCGTCTACGTGCCGCTGGAACTGGAGGAGCTTGGTCTTGTCGGGCTGATGGCGCTGCTGGCCTTCGGCGGCGGGCTCTGCTCGATCCTGGCCTACAAGGCGGGCGATGCGGCCATCGTGGCGCCGATGCAATACAGCCAGATGATCTGGGCGGCCGTCTACGGCAGCTTCTTCTTTGGCGAGCACGTGGACCAGGTGACCTGGATCGGCGCCGGGATCATCATTGCCAGCGGCATCTACATCGTGCTGCGCGAGAGCTTCGGGGGCCGGTCGCTGGTGCACCCGGTGCTTCAGAACCGCTCGCGGGCCGAGACCGGCACCACGCCGCGCGTGTCGCTCCTGGCCCGCCTGAGCCGCAAACCCGGTGGAGAGCACTGAGGGGCTTGCAATGGCAGGCGCGGCGCGCTAGAGCCCCCGCCACGGTCGGAGTGTAGCTCAGCCTGGTAGAGCACTGTCTTCGGGAGGCAGGGGTCGGAGGTTCGAATCCTCTCACTCCGACCAGATAAAACCCCAGTAAAACATAGCCAAAACGCCTCTCCGGACAAACCCCGGATCGGGCGACATACAGGATTTTGGGCACTATTTTGCGCACTCATTGCGCGCAGCCCGGCTTGCGCTACGCTCGGGCCGACTCACCTGGAGGACGACAATGGCTGATTGGAACGTGACGAACCTGGCGCTGATCGGCGCCGCGATCGGGCCTGTGGTGGCTGGTCTGCAGGCCGACCCGGAGGCCGGGGCAAACTTCGCCGGGCAACTGGTTGGCGGTGCAGCAGGCGGCGCGGCGATCTTCGCCCTCGTGGCCGTGATCCGGAACCGGGCCGGCCGTTAGCCGAACAGCCCGCCGCCGAAGAGGGCCTCACGCCGCTTGCGATCTTCCTCGGCCCTCGTCTCGGCCTGCTTCCGGAGCCGCTCTCCGGGCGTCTCGCGCGCCTCGGCCATCACGACCGGAACGCCCATGCTCATCATCTCCGGGCTGAACATGTCGGCCAGCGGAGATCCGAGCCCCGTGGCGGGCGATGGCACGTTCGGGCCGAAGGAGAGCCCCGGGCCCGTCGGCGCCATGCCGTAGGCCTCCCGCAGCCAATCGGGTGCATTGGCCCCTCTGCCGCCCGCGCCCCAGACGGCGGGCGTCCCGTAGCCGATGTGCATGGAGCCCGGCTGCATGTAGCCCGGCCCGGCCCCGAAGCCGGTCAGGCCTGCCGCCTTCGCCTGCCGCACGACGTCTTGGAAGATCGGGACGTGCTGCGGGTTGGCCCAATCGAGGCGTTGGCCGTTTTGCCGGAAGAACACGTCGGCCGCGTTGCCGTGATCGTGCCTGACCGACCCGACGCGCGGGCCGTTTCCCGCGGTCGGCTGGCCGCCGGAGAAGACCTCCATCTGCAGACCCATGCCGGGCAGGAAACTCATCGCCAACTCCAGCACAATCAATTCGAAGCGTCGTCACCATCGTCGACCCTCAGAGCCGAGATCGGGCAGGTAAGGTGCCAAGTCACTCCAGTGGGAGGGTATTCGATGGAGACCTCGCCCGATAGCGATGAGGCAGCCATCCTGTCGAGCACCGTGGTGCCAAATCCGAACGACTCAGGCTGCGTTACAGCCGGGCCGCCTTTCTCGCGCCAAGACATGCGGAAGGTGTCTTCATCGAAGCCCCAGCTGATTTCCACGAGGCCGGCATCATTGCTGAGAGCGCCGTATTTGGTCGCATTCGTAGCGAGTTCGTGCAGCGCCATGCCGATGGGTTGGGCCGCAGATGGCGGAACCGAAACCCTTGGGCCAGTAAGCAGGACCCGGTTACCGACTTCGCCGAAATGATGCACCTGACTCTTGACCAGATCGGCCAAGTCAGCCGGCTGCCAGGCACTCTTGATCAGGAGATCCTGGTTCGCGGCCAAGGCTTGCAGACGGTCTCCGAAGCTCTTGACGAATTCCTGCGGCGATGACCGAACTGCCATTTGCCGAGCGATGATCTGGACGATCGTCAGCAAGTTCTTGCTGCGATGATGGACTTCGCGGGCAAGTATCCTGCGCGCCTCTTCGGATTGCTTGCGCAGGGTGATGTCCTGGATGATCTTGATGAGATAATCTATCTTGCCGTCAGTGTCGCGGACGCAACTTACTGTCGTGTGCCCCCAGACCACGCTGCCATCCTTGCGGATGTAGCGTTTCTCCAAATCGTATTCATCGGCTGCTCCGGTCTCCAACCTGTTCCACGCTTCGTCAACAAGGTAGCGGTCTTCCGGATGGGTGATGTCGTTGATCGAGCGCCCTTCCATCTCCTCAGGATCGTAGCCGAGCATGCGGGCAAGCATGTCATTTGCCTCCATGAGGCGGCCATCGCCACCAAAGATCGTGATTCCCACACCTGCGTTCTCGAAGGTGGCCTTGAACCGGCGCTCGGCGGCTGCAATGGCGAGGGTCCGCTCCAGCACCCTCGCCTCGAGATCGCTGTTGGCGCGCGCCAGGTCGCTTGTGGCTCGACGCTGTTGTCGGATGATCGCGGCGACGATCAACCCCGTGCTTGCGGCGACGAGGAGCAGCGTCTGCATGCGAGTGTGCATGAGCGCCGCGACGGCTTCGGAGACTTCCGCGACTTGGAAAGTTTGCGCGTGGGCTCCGATGGCCAGGGCAAAGCCAAGCACGGCCAGGCAGACCCCTCGGAATTCGAAGCGGAGCGCTGCCCAAAGCACCGGCAAGGGCAGAAGGAAGGCAAATGCGGCGCCAGAGGACAGCTCCCAGGCAGTTAGCCCTAGCAGGACCAGTGCGATGACCCCGCCTTCCACCACGTCCACAAGGCGGGGGCGCGCTGTTTCCTGCCAAGCATTGATGGCGGTCATCACCAAAGGCGCGGCGATCAGGATGCCGGTTGCATCGCCCAGCCACCATACCGGCCAGGTCTTCAGGAAGGGGTTTTTTCCGACCAACACGTCGATAGCGCTGCCGAGCGTGGCGCTGATCATCGGGGCTGCCAGAACACCGATAACCAGGAAGGCGAGGACCTGAGGCAGCTGTTCAAAGCGCCGTAGGGGGCCGCGAAACAGAAATGCCAGAGGCATTGCTGCCGTCAGGATTGAGGCCACATTCGCGACCACGTAGCCGAGCGCCCAGTGCAACGGATTCTGGAACCAGATAAGGTTTGCGGTCAGTTCGCCCGCGACCGCCACCGTAATCCACCAGACCCAAGTGTGGTAAGGTCGCGTCAGCAACATCGCCAGGATCACCCCGTTCGGCGGCCAGATGGTGATCGGGATATCCGGGATCACCATCATCCAGCGCCCGAAGGCGGCCGCCAGCAAGTAGCCCATATAAACGGCAAGAAGTGAGGCGCCGCTGGGCATGCCGAACCCGGTCAACCACTTCGCCGAGTGCAAGCCACCGCGAGCTTTGATCGTGGGCGAAGACACTGAGCTGGCTGTCGAAGTCAATCGTCGGGAGGGGTTCACTTCGGTATTCCTTCATTCCCAGTCCGAAACCATTGCGCGCGTGGCTCAACACTAGCGGCAAGGGCACCCGCGGGGTGCTACAGGAATGACAAAAGAGAACTCTTACTGCGCGCAGTTCGCATTCTCTACTTGGTCTCGCCCCTTAACAAGATCAATGTGCGGGGATCCGCCTGCCCGCCGGCAGATCTCTCCCACCATGGACTCCGTCGTCAGCTTGATCGCCCAGGGCTTTTCTTGGCGTCTCCCCCGATAGCTCTGGTGGACCAATGCGGGGGTCAGCCCCAACCGCAAGATGCGTCGAGCATCGCTGGCTCGGCCGCTGGACGGGGGCGAATGAAATGGCCCCTGTCCGCTCGCCACCCACTGGTGAGTGGCGAGCCCAAGGATTCGTTCTTCCGGGTCAACCTGTCACGGCAGAGTGCCGACGGACGATCAAAGAGAGTGCCAGCGCCACAAAGCCGGCCGCAGCGGCGACGCAGAAAACGAGCATGAGGCCGCTGCCTGCGCCCGGTGCCAGGGCGATCCCGGGCAGCCCCCGGCTCCCCAGCGCATAGACCGGTCCCATCGCGGCTGCGCCGGTGATCAGACCGATGTTCCGGGCCAGCGCCAGCAAGCCCGAGGTCGTGCCGCGCCGGTCGGCCGGAGCGCCCGCGAGCAGGGCCTTGCCGTTGGCCGTCTGGAAGATGCCGTAGCCGGCGGTCAGGGTGGCGAGGCTCATCGCGTAGCCCGAGGCACCGAGGGCATTCGGCAGGACGGCCATGCCGAGCGATCCGATGGTCGCGGCGACCAGGCCCCAGAGGACGAGACGTTCTGTCCCGAAACGATCCACGAGCCGTCCGGCGGGCACGCCGATCAGGACCACCACACCGGGCCCCACGCTCATCAGGAGGCCGGTGGCGACCGGATCAAGACCAAGGCCGCGGCTCAGGTAGAACGGGCCAACGACGAGCGTGGTCATGACGATCATGGAGACAAGCATCATCTGAAGGAGGCCGGGCCAGAGCCTGGCGCTGGTCAGCAGGCTCAGGTCGACCAGGGGCGCTGTGACGCGCTGCTCGGCACGGACGAAGGCCAGGAGCAGGGCAAAGGCCGGAAGGCCGAGCCCGCCCACGACCGCCTGGTTGCCGTGGCCAAGGCGCGAGGCGGCAAAGGCTGCGAGGGCAAGGCCTGAAGAGAGCAGCACGATACCGGGCAGATCGAGCCGCGGCCGGGATACGCTCCCGGTGCGATCTCCCGGCAGCACAGCCATCAGGACCGCGAAGGCGAAGCCGGCCGCCAGCGCCATGGCGGCAAAGACCGCCCGCCAGCCCCAGGCCTCCACCAGGACACCGCCCAGGGATGGGCCAAGGGCCGTTCCGACCGCCGAGACCGTGGCCAGGAGGCCGAAGGCCCGGCCGCTGCGCGCCTTCGGGATGAGATCACCGGCCATGGCGAGCGTCAGGGCCATCATCGCGGCCGCTCCTACACCCTGCAGCGTGCGCAGGGCCACGAGGCTCCACAGCCCGGTGGCCAGCATGCCGCCTGCCGAGGCGAGGCCGAAGAGCGCGGTGCCGGCGAGCAGCACGCGCCTGCGGCCGTAGAGATCGCCCAGCCGACCGGCGGTGACGACCAGGCTCGTCACGGCGACAAGGTAGCCGACGACGACCCACTGCACCTCGACCAGCGGCGCGGCGAAGGCGCGCGCCATGTCGGGGAGCGCCACGTTGGCAATGCTGGTCCCCAGCGCTGGTAGCAGCGTGGCGAGGGACAGCGCGACAAGGGGATGCCTCACGATCAGCTGCATCGCGCTCTCCTCAGCGCTGCGTCGCAGGGGCGGCGACGAGCAGGCCGTCCAGGCGGCGCGGGAGGGGCGCAACGACAAGGACCACCGGGAAGGCGATGGCCCAGGAGATGAGCCAGGCCCCGAGCCAGGCCGAGAGGATGCCGTCGAGGGGCGCGGCCCGGAGGGTGGCGATGCCGGAGACGATGAGCGACATCATTCCGGAGAGGATCAGCCCGAAGAGGGCCGGGGCGAAACGGGCAGGCATGGAAGGAACTCCAGTTGTGTGACCAGGCCGCTATCTGGCGCTTGCAGGTGGAATTCGGAAGGCGCAGCATTTGCACTCTATCGTTGCGTCAGACGCCATGTCTCCGGGGGAGGATGCGATGCCGGACCTGAACCTGCTGATCACGCTCGATGCACTGCTGGCGGAAGGCAGCGTGGCCGGCGCTGCGCGGCGCCTCGGTCTGAGCCCCTCCGCGATGAGCCGCGCGCTGGCGCGGCTGCGGGAGGTCACCGGAGACCCGCTGCTGGTGCGCGCCGGCCGGGGCCTTGTGGCGACCCCGCGCGCGATGGAGCTGCGCGAGAGGGTGGGCGAGCTGGTCGATGGCGCCCAGGAGGTGTTGCGACCGGCGGCCAGGCTCGATCTCTCCCGGTTGACGCGGCGCTTCACCCTGCGCTGCTCCGAGGGCTTTGCCGAGAGCTTCGGGCCGGCGCTGCTGGAGATCATCGGCGCGGAGGCGCCGGGGGTGACGCTGGCCTTCACCCTGAAGGAGGACAAGGACAGCGCGCCGCTGCGCGACGGCACCGTTGACCTCGAGACCGGAGTGATCGATGCCGGAACGGCCCCCGAGTTGCGCGCCTTCCCGCTCTTCGACGACCGCTGGATTGGCGTGGTGCGCGCGGGTCACCCCTTGGCGCAAGTTGGTGATCCGACCAAGATCTACGCTGCGGCGGCGCACATCCAGGTCGAGCGTCGGGGGCTCCACAGCGATGAGATCGATGGTGCCGCGAGCGAGGCCGGGATCGTCCGGCGTGTGCGTGCGGTGGCCGGCGGCTTCGCGACGGCCCTGGCGCTGGCCCGCGCCACCGACCTCGTCGCCACGGTCCCGGCGCGCCACACGCTCGGACTGCGCCGGGACATGACGAGCTTCGAGCTACCGTTCCCGCTCCCCGGCTTCACCGTCTCGATGCTCTGGCATCCGCGGATGAACGGAGACCTGGGGCATCGGTGGTTGCGACAGTGCCTGCGCCGGGCCTGTGACGCGGTGCTCAGGAGCGCGCAGGAGTGAGGTGATGCTACGGGGCAGCAGTCGGGTGCACGAGTTCGAGTTGCGACGTAACGGTCGATCATGAACAAGTGCGCCTGCCGAGGAGGAAAGGCTGGAGTGCCGCTGATCGGCGGATCCCGAGGAAGTCCTAGGAAACCCAAAGAATCTCGATCCCTGTGCGTCTCGGCGCCACCAACTATTGGTGACGCAAATCTGCCTCTGATCTACATGGTCGCGGCTCCGGGCACGTCATGCCCCCATCCCGCGAGGTTCCGGGCCGGCGGTCTGCGCTGGGCCGGGCGGGACACGGGCGAGAGCGGTTCGGGCGACCAGGAGGCGCAGCCGAGCGGCCAGCGGCACCCGATCATCTTTCAGTTGCAGCGTTTCCCTTTTGCAGGATCAATTGAGGGAGCGGCCAGAACATGCGTTGGACCTGGGTAATCTTGCTCACCTCGATTGTCGTGGCCGCCGGTCTTGGCTTTCTATGGCGCGTTCAGCAGGAACCCCCGGCGCCAGCGCCGTCGACCGAAACGCAGCCGCAGCGGGAGGAGGCTTCGCCCGTGGCTGAAACCGACCGCACCGAGCTTGCGATGTCCGGCTATGCTGAGGCCTCCGAAGACATGCGCGCGCTGGCTGTCGCGGTTTTCAACGGCACCCCGCTTCCGGCCGATGCGCTGAGCCGGGTTACGCCGGAGGAGCTATCTGCCTTCTACGACACCACGGTGCCGAAAGAGCTGGCCACGAAGGATGCTCCCGCCGGCATGCAGGTTCGGCGCAACCTGCTCCTGGACGCCTTCGCCTTTGACCGGCAGGAGGCGGGCAAGGCCGTTGTCGAGGCGGGGGCCGATGTGAATGTCGCCGATCACCTCATGGCCTACAACGCATTGGCCGAGTTGAGTGGCTCCCGGATGGTGCCATTCCCCGATTTCAGCAAGGGAATGCCATGGCTGCGGCTCTATGTCGAAAACGGCGGCGACCTGCACGCCCAGAGACCGGGAACAAGCCAAACGCTGCTTCAGCGCGCTGCGGGCCTGGATAATCTCGAAGGGCTTCTCTACCTGCTGGAGAAGGGCGCGGATGGGTGGAGGCCGGCAGTCAGGGATGGATTTGCATATAAGCCCTTCTTCGACGACGCCTTCTGGGGCTCGGCTGGCATCATAGGTTCAGAAATCGCCTTTCGGATTGCTGTAGAGGGGCACATCCAAGACGCGAAACCGGAGCAACTGGCACCAATCCTGAACGATCTCACCGCCGCAATCGACCGCTTCGAAGGGCCCGGCCCCGACTCGATGAACACCGTCTGGCGTTTGCGCGCGGTGGCACAGGCAATCCTGGATCATTCGAACGTCGCTGCGCCTGAGCCTCTGGCCGAGCAATTGCGCAAGCCGTTTCCGGAAGACATCGGCGGGTGGCATCTCAGGCCTGATGAGGTCAGATCACCCCCCCGGGACCGAGCCTGGCCCGATGGAGCCGGGCACGATCATATGGCCTTCGGACTGACCTGCAATGAACCAGACAGTTTCAGTTCGTGGTGACGCGGCCCTGAGCGCCTGCCTGCGAAAAGCGGGATTGCTGGCGATCCATGTCTATAACAACGACGCCGCTCATGTTGCCCCGGCTCTGCCCTTCTTTCCCAGTTTCTGCTGCCACTCGAACTCTAAGGGCTGCAGCAAGAGGTCCGGGAGATCGTCGGCGATCACATGACCTCGGACAACGGAAAGCTGCCTGCGGTGCGGCGTCTGTTGCGGCGGGCGTGACGCCCGGATCAGCCTTTCGGTGCCAGTGACGAGGGGTGGCGACGGGCGGTCTTGGGGAGGGACAGCGCCGGGCCGAGCCGGAGAGCCAGCAGCGCGAAGGCTGCCGTCCAGAGCAGGGCCGAAAGCGCGGGGCCGCCGGGCATCAGGTCGGAGGCCGCACGCAGCAGGCTGGCGAGCAGCGTCAGGCCGAAGGCCGCGGTCAGGAGCGGGCCGGCGACGAGCGGGCGCCCGGTGTGGCCCATGGTGGCGCGCATCATCACCGCCACCGTCATGCCGCCGATGGCGCCGATGCCGAGGAGGTGAGTCGCGGTGGCCTCGGTGGTCAGCGCCAGGGCGGCAGCCGAGGCCGCGGCAAGCCCGAGGGGCACGAAGAGATAGGCCAAGTGCAGCATCAGCAGCAGCGGCGAGCGCCAGGTCGCATGGCCGCGCCAGCGGGCCAGGCGCCCCAGGTGCAGCAGCGCCGCCAGGCCGCAGAGGACTGCCGTGGCCAGGCTTTCGGGGGCGGCGACCCAGCTGACCAGGGCGAGCGCGCCGCCGGCGAGGGAGAGGCCGTCGAACCGGGAGAAGGGCACCGGCAGGGCGGTGGCACCGCGCTGCACCAGCCAGTTGCGGGTGAAGCTGGGCACGATGCGCCCGCCGATCAGCAGGATCAGGAAGATCAGCAGGGCGATCCCGGCGCGGTGACCGTGCCAGGCAGTGCCGGCCAGGGCGGCCTCGGCGTGATAGGCGATGTTGGCGAGCCAGAGCAGGCTGACCGGCACCAGCACCTTGAGGTTGCGCCAGTTCTTTCCGGCCACGATCTCGCGGGCGATCATGGCGGCGACGGCGAGCAGGAAGGCCTGGTCGACAAGGGCCGTGGCCAGCGCGCCGAGGCCGAAGACACCGGCCACCGCAAGCCGCCCGGCGAGCCAGAGCGCCAGCAGACCCGCCAGCGGCCAGCCGCGGGTGGGCAGGCGACCGGTCCAGTTGGGGACGGCAGTAAAGAGGAAGCCCGCCACCACCGCCGCGCCGTAGCCGTAGATCATCTCGTGGATGTGCCAGTCGGTGGGGTGCAGGGGCGAGGCAAGCGCGACGCGGCCTGTCCAGACCAGCCACCACAGCGGGATCACCCCGAGCGCGAAGAGCGTGGCGGCCAGGAAGAACGGCCGGAAACCGTAGGAAAAGAGCGCGGGGCCGCGAAATGTGAAGCTGGGAGACATGAACGGCGCTCCGGGATCGAATCAGGGACGGGCGGCACCCCAAGGCGCCGCCCGGCGGTCGAGTTGAAGGAAACTGGGATTACTCGACCTGGGCGAAGAGATCGGCCATCCGGCCTTTCGCCTTGCCTTTCTGTTGGACGGCCGAGGCCGCCTCGAGGTTGACGGCCTCGCCGACCTGCACCAAGGCGACCATGCCCATGGCATAGTGCGGGGTACACTTGATGCCGTAGAGCCCTTCGGCCTCGACGGTCAGCTCGAATTCTTCGTTGTTCTTGGTCTTGAAGCCTTCCACGCCCTCGGGAAGCATCCCTTCGATGCTCTCCACGTTGTGGCCCTTGTCGGTGGGCAGGAACTTGACCACGTCACCCGGTGCGGCCTTCACGTAGGCCGGCTCGAAGACCATCGCCCCGGCCTCGCCCTTGTTGAGCATCTTGACCTCGTGGGTTTCGGCCCAGCCTGCACCTGCGGCGAGGGCGAGGGCACCGGCGAGCATCATCTTGGCAAACATCGGACTTTCCTTTCATGCGTATCCGCTTGTTTCGGTTGCCCCGGTTCTGCACTAGGATCGCGGCTCGAACATTGCTCTGAAACAAACTCCCGGACTGAAAGTGCCCAAGCTCGACGAAAGCCTGCTGACCGGCCTGCCCCCGTTCTCGCAACTGGACCGTGACCAGATTCGCGAGATCCTCGATGCCGCCGTGTCCCGCCGCTACGAGGAAGGGACCGAGATCTTCCGCGAGAGCGATGCTGCCGACCGCTTCTACCTGCTGCTCGACGGCTACCTGCGGGTGGTGCGGACCACTCCGGGGGGCGAGCAGATCATCGTGCTGCACATCTCGCCGGGCCAACTCTTCGGCATCGCCCCCGCACTGCATCGCGACACCTACCCGGCCACCGCCATCGCGGCGGCCGAGAGTATTGCGTTGTCGTGGCCGGTGCGGCTGTGGGCGGATTTCACGGCGCGCTACCCCGGCTTTGCCTCGGAGACCTACAAGACCCTCGGCCAGCGGCTCGGCCAGATCCAGGAGACGCTGACGGAGATGGCGACCCAGGCGGTGGAGAAGCGGGTGGCCTGTGCATTGCTGCGGATGGTCACCCAGAGCGGGCGGAAGGTGCCGGAGGGAATCGAGATCGCCTTTCCGATCACCCGGCAAAACATTTCGGACATGACGGGCACGACCCTGCACACGGTGAGCCGGCTGCTCTCGGCCTGGCAGAAGGACGGGATCGTGGAATCGACGCGCAAGCACATCACCGTCACCGATCCGCACGCGCTTGTGGTGCTCAGCGAGGCGCATCCCTGAGGCGGCCGCAGGCGCGCTGCTCCAGTTCGGCGCGAAAGTCATCTTCGTCCAGATCATACTCCAGGCAGGCGTCGGTGATGGCGTGAAACGGCGCGATCGGGCAGCCGGGGCAGAGCATCTTGCGCTCGAGGAAGGCCGCCACCATCTCGGGCCAGGCCGCGAAGAGCTCGGAGAGCGGCAGATCGGGGTCGTCGAAATCCGGGCGGCGCATGGCGGTTCCTTTCCGCCTTCAGCCTGCACCCGGCTTTCGCCCGCTTCTTTGCGCTTGCGCAACATCCGGCCCGGCGCGCGCCTCTAGAAAACTCGCATCCGAAACAAAACTTCCGGAACGCGACATGTCAGAAATACTTACCAAATCGCGCGCCAGGAACGTGTTCTACGGGGGATCCATATTCTTCGTGGTCGTGTTCGTGGCCATGACGGTGCAGAGCCACCGCCACATCGTGCAGACCTCGACCGCCGGCATGGAGCTGAGCGACGCGGTGCGCCAGGGCAAGCACGTGTGGGAGCGTCACTCCTGCATCAACTGTCACACGCTGCATGGCGAGGGCGCCTACTTTGCCCCCGAGCTCGGCAACGTGATGACCCGCTGGGGCGCGCTGGACGACGCCGAGCTGGCCTACGAGATCCTCGACGGCTGGATGAAGGCCCAGCCTTCGGGCATCGAGGGCCGCCGCCAGATGCCCTACTTCGAGATCACCGAGGAGGAGATGCGCGCGCTTGCCGAGTTCCTCCGCTGGGCCGATCAGACCGACACCCAGAACTGGCCGCCGAACGACGCCGGTTGATGTTCTGAGAGGAGAACCCCCATGAAATACCAATCGCAAAAGGTGGCTTACGCCTATTTCGTCGCCGCCATGGCACTGTTCGGCATCCAGGTGCTCGGCGGGCTGCTGGCCGGGTGGGTCTATGTTGCGCCCAACACGCTCAGCGAGATCCTGCCCTTCAACGTGATCCGCATGATCCACACCAACGCGCTGATCGTCTGGCTGCTGCTGGGCTTCTTCGGCGCGGCCTATTACCTCGTGCCGGAGGAGAGCGAGCGCGAGATCTTCTCGGTCAAGCTGGCCTACATCCAGCTCGCCATCCTGCTGGTCGGCACGCTGGGTGCCGTCGGCTCCTACCTCGTGGGCATCCACGGCGGGCGGGAGTTTCTGGAGCAACCGCTCTGGGTGAAGTTCGGCATCCTGGTGGCCGCCGTCATCTTTCTCGTCAACGTCTCGCTCACCTTCCTTGCGGGGCGCAAGACGGCGATCACCAACATCCTGATGATGGGCCTCTGGCTGCTGTGCCTGCTCTGGGTCTTCGCCTTCATCAACCCCGACAACCTCAGCCTCGACAAGATGTACTGGTGGTTCGTCGTGCACCTCTGGGTCGAGGCGACCTGGGAGCTGGTCATGGCCGCGATCCTCGGCTTCCTGATGCTCAAGCTCACCGGGGTGGACCGCGAGGTGATCGAGAAATGGCTCTACGTGATCGTCGCCACAGCGCTCTTCTCGGGCATCCTCGGCACCGGCCACCATTTCTACTGGATCGGCACGCCGGGCTACTGGCAGTGGGTCGGCTCGATCTTCTCGACCTTCGAGGTGGTGCCGTTCTTCGCCATGATGAGCTTTGCCTTCATCATGGTCTGGAAGGGGCGCAAGAACCACCCGAACAAGGCGGCGCTGCTGTGGTCGCTGGGCGCCTCCACCGTGGCCTTCTTCGGGGCCGGCGTCTGGGGCTTTCTGCACACGCTGCACGGGGTCAACTTCTATACCCACGGCACCCAGATCACCGCCGCGCACGGGCACCTGTCGTTCTACGGCGCCTATGTGGCGCTCAACCTGGCCATGTTCACCTATGCCATGCCGATCCTGAAAGGGCGCGAGCCCTACAACCAGGTGCTCAACATGGCCTCGTTCTGGCTGATGACGGGCGGCATGTGCTTCATGACCTTCACGCTCACCTTTGCCGGCACCATCCAGACCCACATGCAGCGGATCGTCGGCGACTACTACATGGACGTGCAGGACCAGCTTGGCCTGTTCTACATGATGCGCTTCGGCTCGGGCGTGGCAGTGGTGCTGGGCGCTCTGCTCTTCATCTACTCGATGCTCGTGGTGCGCCGCGAGATCATCAAGCCCGGCCCCGTGGCCGTTCCGGGAGAGTGAGCCATGCGTGACCTGACCACCCCCGACCTGCCGTTCTACCAGCCCGCCGCCGATGAGTGCGCGGTGTTCGAGACGGCCCACACCAACGGTTTGCCCCTTCTTCTGAAGGGGCCGACCGGCTGCGGCAAGACCCGCTTCGTGGAGCACATGGCCGCCCGGCTCGGCCTGCCGCTGCACACCGTGGCCTGCCACGACGACCTCTCCGCCGCCGACCTGATCGGGCGCTACCTGCTGAAGGGCGGCGAGACCGTCTGGGTCGACGGGCCGCTGACGCGGGCGGTGCGCGAGGGCGGCATCTGCTACCTCGACGAGGTGGTGGAGGCCCGCAAGGATGTGACGGTGGTGCTGCACCCGCTCACCGACGACCGCCGCCGCCTGGTGATCGACCGCACCGGCGAGGAGCTGGCCGCGCCAAAGAGCTTCATGCTCGTGGCCAGCTACAACCCCGGCTACCAGAACGTGCTGAAGAAGCTGAAGCCCTCGACGCGGCAGCGCTTCATCTCGATCGGGTTCGACTTTCCGTCGCCCGAGGTGGAGGTGCCGGTGGTGATGCGCGAGAGCGGGCTCGACGAGGCGCGGGCGACCGCGCTGGTGCGGCTCGGCGGCAAGATCCGCACGCTTTCGGGCATGGACCTGGAGGAGGGCGTCTCGACCCGGCTGCTGATCTATGCCGCCACGATGATCGCCGGCGGCATGGCGGTGGACCGGGCCCTGGAGGCGGCGATCATCGCGCCGCTCAGCGACGAGCCCGACACGCAACAGGCGCTGCGCGACCTCGCGGCCGTGATCTACGGGTGAGCGCCATGATGCATCTGCTCGACCTGATGGAGCCCGAGGAGACCGTCGGCAACCTCTGGCACGACATGGCCGCGCGATGGGGCCATGCGGGCGGCGATGCCGGGGAGGCGGTGACGCTGGAGCAGATGCGCGCCTCGGTGGCCACGCTTTATCGGGCGCTGGGCGGCGGGGCGGGGGTCGAGATCGTGCCCGCCCCGCTCACCACCTCGGGCCATCGGACGGGTCGGCTGCGCCGCATCGGCACCCCGCGCGAACAGGCGCATGTGGCCGATTTCGACGGCGACCGGCTGCGCCTGCCCCCGGTGATCGACGCCTTCTCGACGCGCGCGCTGAACCGCGCCTGCTACCTCTGGCTCGCCGCGCTCGCCTCCTGCGTGGAGATCCCCGCGCCCGCCGACGACCCGCTGGCCGCGGACCGGGCCGAGATCGCCGCGCTCGCCGCCGCCTCGGATCGCGCCTATGCGGCCTGTCCCGGGCTGCGGGGCAGCTACGAGAGCCTCTGTCGCCACCTGATCGAAACCCGCCGGCGCAGCGGCCTTCCGCGCTGCGAGGCCGGGGTGGAGCAGCTGGTGCTGGATCAGCTCGCCGGGCAATCCGAGGCCGAGGAGTGCCTCGCCTGCCCGGCCCCGCGCGGCTACTGCAGCTATGCGCCGGTGCCGATATGGCTCAGGCTCCGTGCCGGCGGCTCGGGCGGGAGAGCCCCCGCCGAGGCGCAGGAGCAGGCGGCCCCGGCGATGGCCCTGGCCACCCGCAAGGACGCCCGCCGCGAGGACCGGGACCAGGCCAACCGGAACGACAGTTTCATCATCCATCGCTTCGAAACGATCATGTCCTGGGCCGAGAGCCTCAATCTCAACCGCATGGTCGACGATGACGACCAGGACAATGCCGCCAAGGCCGCCGAGGACCAGGACCACCTGACGCTGAGCCAGAACCTCAAGCGCGCCGCCACCCGGCTGCGCCTCTCGCTCGACCTTTCGCCGCAGGACGCCGACCACGAGCGGCTGGCGGGGGCCTTCACCTACCCCGAATGGAACCGTCGGAACGGCGCCTACATGCCCGACCACACCCGCGTGCTGGAGGCCGAGGCAAAGCCCTCGCAAAGCTACGCGCCCGATGCAAAGCTCGTGGCCCGCGTGAAGCGCCAGTTCGCGCCGCTCCATCCGCGCCGCGTGGTGCTCCCCCGCCAGCTCGACGGCGACGACCTCGACCTCGACGCGGTGGTGACCTCGCGCACCGATCTCGCCTGCGGCCAGGAGGGCAGCGACCGGGTGTGGCAGGCCAACCGGCCCATGGCGCGCGATCTTTCGGTGGCGATCCTCATGGATTGCTCGCGCTCCACCGAGGCCGCCATCGGCGAGACCTCGGTGATCGAGGTGGCGCGCGAGGCCCTCTCGGCGTTGGCCGGGGGCATCGACACCGCCGGCGACCGGCTGGGCATCTGGGGCTTTTCCTCGCTGCGGCGCGACCGGGTGTTCCTGCATCGCTGCAAGCGGTTCGACGAGCCGGTTTCGGGCGAGGTGACGGCGCGGATCGGCGGGCTGAGGCCGGGCCATTACACGCGGCTGGGCGCCGCCATCCGCCATGTTTCGGCCCAGCTTGCCGAGGAGGGCGCCGCGCGGCGCCTGCTGCTGGTGCTGACCGACGGCAAGCCCAACGACCTCGACCATTACGAGGGCCAGCACGGCATCGAAGACAGCCGCATGGCGGTGCGCGAGGCGCATGCGCTCGGGCAATCGGTGCATGGGGTGATCGTCGACGAGGACGGGCAGGACTGGTTTGCCCGCATCTTCGGGCGTGGCGGCTTTACCCTCCTGCCCCAGCCCTCCCGCCTGCCCCGCGCCCTTCCCGACATCTACCAGACCCTCACCATGGAGAGCTGACATGAAACGCATCCTCACCCTCGCCGCCCTCTTTCCGGCCCCGCTCATGGCCGCCGCTTTCGAGCGTCCGATCCCGCAGCCGCAGACCGATGCGGCGGAGTTCTGGTTCTTCATCGGCTCGGTCGCGCTGGTGCTCTCGCTGGTGGCGGTGCAATGGCTGGTGAGCCGGCGATGAGGCCAGGCTGGAAGCTGCTGGCGGGGCTCTACCCCTTTGCCGCGGGGGCGATGGGGGTGAACCTGTTCTTCGCCTCGCTGATCGGCACCTGGCTGGGCTGGCCGGCGCTCACGCCCTGGGCCGCCGCCGCCGGCGGGCTGGTGATCGGCGTGCCCGCGACATGGGCCTTTGCCTGCCATATCCTGCGGCTGATGAAGCAGGCCGAGGGCAAGTGACGGGTTGGGCCGAATACGCGCTGGCGCTGGCGCTCTTCGTGGCCAGCCACTTTCTGCCCCGCCTCGGCGGGCTGCGGGAGCGGCTGATCGCGGCCCTGGGGCGGCGTGGCTATTTCGGCCTTTACGGGCTGCTCTCGACTCTGCTGCTTGTGTGGCTCGTTTCGGCGGCGATCCGGGCGCCCTACGTCGAGCTCTGGGCCCAGGCGCCCTGGGCGCGCTGGGTGCCGAACCTGGCGATGCCGGTGGCGCTGGTTCTCGTCGCCTGCGGCCTCGGGATACGCCAGCCCTTCACCCTCGGCGGGCGGAAGGGCGCGGCCTTCGACCCGTCGGACCCCGGCCTTGCCGCGATCTCGCGCCACCCGCTCTTTCTGGCCCTCGCGCTCTGGGCCGGGGCGCATCTCTTTCCGAACGGCGACCTGGCGATGGTGCTGATCTTCGGCAGTTTCTCGCTCATGGCGCTCGCCGCCATCCCGGCCTTCGACGCAAGGGCCCGCCGCGTGCTCGGCGCGCGGGCGGCAGGCTTTTTCTCGCACACGGCGATCCTCTCGCTCGCGCCTCTGGCCCGCCCGGAATGGCGGCGCCGGAACGGGCGCAGACTGGCCCTGCGCGCCGCTCTCGGCCTCGCGCTCTGGCTTGCGGCGCTCCTGCTGCACGAAGCGCTCATCGGGGTCGTGCCCTACCCATCGTGAGGCGCCGCGCCTTGACCTAAGTCAAGGCCATGCCGCCGGCTCTCCCCTAAGGTGAGCCTGCGAACAGGCACAACATTTACCGAATCTTCACCTTGAAGCAGAATTGTCCCGACACAACTCGCCTGTCCGGACTCTGTCGACAGGCGATCAAGGCCAGGTAGTCCATGACGACCGAGCACAGCAGACGCAACTTTTTGCGCGGGCGGCTTTCGCAGCCGGAGCCGGTGCGGATGAGGCCGCCGGGCGCGCAGCCGGGCTTTGCGAGGCTCTGCACCCATTGCGGCGATTGCGCACGCGCCTGCCCCGAAGCGATCATCATCCGTCACGAGTCCGGCGAGCCGGTCGTCGATTTTGCCCGCGGGGCCTGCACCTTCTGCAACGCCTGCGCGCAGGCCTGCGAGGCCGGTGCCCTGAAACCCGCCGAGCCCGCGGACTGGCCCTGGCGCGCCACCATCGACGCGAGCTGCTTTTCGCTGAACGGCGTGTTCTGCCGAAGCTGCGAAGATGCCTGCGAGGCCCGCGCCATCCGCTTCAGGCTGATGACCGGCGGCAGATCGGTGCCTGTCCTTGACCAGGATCAATGCACCGGCTGCGGCGAATGCGCATCCACTTGCCCGGCGGGTGCGATCTCTTTCGAGGTGCCCAAACCCGCAGTGGAGGAGATACGCGCATGAATATCTGTGGATGCCTGGTTCACGTTGCCCGTGACGCCGTGCCCGACGCCCGCGCGGCGATGGAGGCCACGCCGGGGGTGGAGGTTCATGCCCAGACCGACGATGGCCGCCTTGTCGTGGTTGTCGAGGATACCGACGAGGCCTTTGCCTCCGACACCATCATGGGGCTGCACCAGGTCCCGGGCGTGATCTCGCTGACGCTCAACTATCACCACTTCGAAGACACCTCGCCGCGAGCCGCGCTCGCCGCCACCCAGCCGGAGACCTGACGCATGACCATCTCGGAATCCCGCCGCACCTTCCTCAAGGCCACCGCCGCGGCCAGCACCGCGGCCGCCGCCGGGCTCAGCCTGCCGGGAGAGGCGCTGGCCCAGGCACCGGGCAGTGCCGATATCCGCTGGGACAAGGCGCCCTGCCGCTTCTGCGGCACCGGCTGCTCGGTGCTGGTGGGCACCAAGGAGGGCCGCGTGGTGGCCACCCAGGGCGACCCCGAAGCCCCGGTGAACCGCGGGCTGAACTGCATCAAGGGCTATTTCCTCTCCAAGATCATGTATGGCGCCGACCGTCTGACCACGCCGCTGCTGCGCAAGTCGAACGGGGTCTACGACAAGAACGGCGAGTTCGAGCCGGTGAGCTGGGACGAGGCCTTCGACGTGATGGCGCAGAAGTGGAAGGAGGCGCTGGCCAAGAAGGGGCCGACCTCGGTGGGCATGTTCGGCTCCGGCCAGTGGACCGTCTGGGAGGGCTATGCCGCCGCCAAGCTGATGAAGGCGGGCCTGCGCTCCAACAACATCGACCCCAACGCCCGGCACTGCATGGCCTCCGCCGTGGTGGGCTTCATGCGGGCCTTCGGCATCGACGAGCCGATGGGCTGCTATGACGACTTCGAGCATGCCGATACCTTCGTGCTCTGGGGCTCCAACATGGCCGAGATGCACCCGATCCTCTGGTCGCGCCTCACCGACACGCGCCTGACCAAGCCCGGCGCCGAGGTGCATGTGCTCTCGACCTTCGAGCACCGCTCCTTCGAGCTGGCCGACAACGGCATGGTCTTTGCCCCGCAGACCGACCTGGCGATCCTGAACTACATCGCCAATTACATCATCCAGAACGATGCGGTGAACTGGGACTTCCTCGAGAAGCACGTGAACATCACCAGGACGGCGACCGACATCGGCTACGGGCTGCGCGACAGCCACCCGCGCCAGGAGGCGGCGGCCAACCCCAACTCGGGCGAGCTGACGCCGATCGACTTTGACGAATACGCCAAGGCGGTGGAGCCCTACACGGCCGAATATGTCTCGGAGCTGTCCGGCGTGCCGGTGCACCAGCTCGAGAAGCTCGCCCAGCAATATGCCGACCCGAACCGCAAGGTGATGAGCCTCTGGACCATGGGCTTCAACCAGCACACGCGGGGCAGCTGGGCCAATGGCTCGGTCTACAACATCCACCTGCTGACCGGAAAGATCTCGGAGCCGGGCAACTCGCCCTTCTCGCTCACCGGCCAGCCCTCGGCCTGCGGCACCGCGCGCGAGGTGGGCACCTTTGCCCATCGGCTTCCGGCCGACATGGTGGTGACAAACGACGAGCACCGCGCCTATGCCGAGAAGGTCTGGAAGCTGCCCGAGGGCACCATCCCGCCCACGCCCGGCCTGCACGCCGTGGCGCAGAACCGGGCGCTGAAGGACGGCACGCTCAACGCCTACTGGGTGCAGTGCAACAACAACATGCAGGCGGCGGCCAACATCAACGAAGAGGGCCTTCCTGGCTACCGCAACCCCGAGAACTTCATCACCGTCTCCGACCCCTATCCGACGGTCACCGCGATGAGCGCCGACCTGATCCTGCCCACCGCCATGTGGGTGGAGAAGGAGGGCGCCTATGGAAACGCCGAGCGCCGCACCCAGTTCTGGCGCCAGCAGGTGATGGCGCCGGGCGAGGCCAAGAGCGACCTGTGGCAGCTCATGGAGTTTGCCAAGCGCTTCACCGTGGAGGAGGCCTGGGGCGAGGAGCTGGTGGCCAAGAAGCCCGAGCTCGCCGGCAAGACGCTCTACGAGGTGCTGTTCGAGAACGGCGAGGTGAACAAGTTCCCGCTGGAGCAAACCGCGGAGGGCTTCGACAACGTGGAGTCCGAGCACTTCGGCTACTACGTCCAGAAGGGGCTGTTCGAGGAATATGCCGTCTTCGGGCGCGGCCATGGCCACGACCTCGCCGATTTCGATGTCTACCACCAGGCGCGCGGGCTGCGCTGGCCCGTGGTCGACGGGCAGGAAACGCTCTACCGCTTCCGCGAGGGCTACGACTCCTATGTGCCGGAGGGCTCGGAGGTGTCTTTCTACGGGCACAAGGACGGCAAGGCGAAGATCATCTTCTCGCCCTTCGAGCCTGCCGCCGAGGAGCCGGACGAGGAATACGATCTCTGGCTCTCCACCGGCCGGGTGCTGGAGCACTGGCATTCGGGCTCGATGACGCGGCGGGTGCCCGAGCTGCACCGCGCCTTCCCCAACGCGGTGGTCTTCATGCACCCCGAGGATGCCGAGGCGCGCGGCCTCCGCCGCGGACAGGAGATCGAGATCTCCACGCGGCGCGGCAAGATGCTGAGCCGGGTCGAGACGCGAGGCCGCAACAAGCCGCCGCGGGGGCTCGTCTTCGTGCCGTGGTTCGACGAGGGGCAGCTGATCAACAAGCTGACGCTCGATGCCACCTGTCCGCTCTCCAAGGAGACGGACTTCAAGAAATGCGCCTGCAAGGTCGAACGCGCCTGAGGCAGCGCGCGGGCGCGTGCGGCCGAGCCGCGCGCGCCGCCCTTCACCCCCAAGAAAGCACGGTATGTCTGCCGCCAAAGCCCCCATGTCCCCCCAGCGCCGCCGGTTTCTGACCGACACGGCGCGCATGGCGGCGGGCTGTGCCCTGGCGGGCAGCGGGCTGGCCTGGCTGGCGCGCGACGCCCGCGCCCTGCCGGCCGAGGCGCTGCGCCCGCCCGGCGCCCTGCCGGAGCGTGAGTTTCTCGCCGCCTGCATCCGCTGCGGCCTTTGCGTGCGCGACTGCCCCTATGACACGCTCGCGCTGGCCGAACTGGGCGAGGACGGGGCGGCCACCGGCACGCCCTTCTTCACCGCCCGCGAGGTGCCCTGCGAGATGTGCGAGGACATCCCCTGCGTCGCTGCCTGCCCGACCGGCGCGCTCGATCCGGGCCTGACCGACATCGACGAGGCGCGCATGGGCACTGCCGTTCTGGTGGACCAGGAGAACTGCCTCAACTTCCTCGGGCTGCGCTGCGACGTGTGCTACCGGGTCTGCCCGGTGATCGACGAGGCGATCACGCTGGAGCTGTCGCACAACGACCGATCCGGCCACCACGCGATCTTCGCGCCCACGGTCCATGCCGATCACTGCACCGGCTGCGGGGTCTGCGAAAAGAGCTGCGTGCTGCAGGAGGCCGCGATCAAGGTGCTGCCTGTGCGGCTGGCCCGTGCCGCCCCCGCCGAGCACTATCGCAAGGGCTGGGAGGAGATGGAGCAGAAGGGCGCGCCGCTGGTCGATGGGGTGATCGACCTGCCCGACCGCCTGCCCGGCCCCGGCACCGACAACCTCGCCGCGCCCGGCGGGTTCGAGCCTGCCTTCAAGCTGCCGGAAGGCGCCGGGCAATGAAGGCGACAACCGCTCTCCCGGTCGGCGAGGAGGCCATCCGCCTCAAGGGGTGGTGGCGGGCGCATCGCTTTCTCATCCTGCGGCGGCTGTCGCAGGCGTTTTTCCTCGCGCTCTTTCTGATCGGCCCCTGGTTCGGGATCTGGTGGGTCTCCGGCACGTTGGCAGGCTCGCGCACCCTGGGCGTGCTGCCGCTGACCGATCCGCTGGTCGCGGCGCAGGGGATCGTTGCCGGGCACTGGCCCGAGCTGACCGCACTTGCCGGTGCGCTGATCGTGCTGGTGGCCTATGCGCTGGTCGGCGGCCGCAGCTATTGCGCCTGGGTCTGCCCGATCAACCCGGTGACGGACGCGGCGCATTGGCTGCACGCCCGGCTCGACCTGCCGAAGGGCTGGCAGCCCAAGCGCCACACGCGGCTGTGGCTGCTGGGCACCGTGCTCGCCGCCTCCGCCCTCACCGGCACCATCGCCTGGGAGCTGGTGAACCCGATCACCATGCTGCATCGCGGTCTCGTCTTCGGGATGGGCTTTGCCTGGGCGCTGGTGGCGCTGGTGTTCCTGTTCGACCTGCTGGTCTCCCGGCGCGGTTGGTGCGGCCACCTCTGCCCGGTGGGCGCCTTCTACGGCCTCGTCGGCCACAAGAGCCTGCTGCGGGTCACCGCCCGCAAACGCACGGCTTGCGACGACTGCATGGATTGCTTTGCCGTCTGCCCGGAGAACCAGGTGATCTCGCCCGCCCTGCGCGGCAAGGGCGAGGACACGCCGCTGATCCTGTCACCGGATTGCACCAACTGCGGGCGCTGCATCGACGTGTGCTCTGTCGATGTCTTCGCCTTTACCCATCGCTTCGACCATGCGGTCGATGCGCCGAAACAACCACAGCCGGACGAGCCCGTCGAACGGGCCGCCTGATCCGCCACAAGGGAGAGTGAACATGAAACTGACGGCTTTCGCGGGCATCGCCACGCTGGCGACGACGATGCTGGTGTCGGGACTGGTGCTTGCCCAGTCCAGCGGCCCGGTCAAATCCCTGCGCGGCACCGAGGTGGAAGCCGAGCGACCAGCGCCCGAGCTTTACCAGCAGCAGGAGGGGCGCGAGGTGCGCAACTATCGCCAGCAGCCGCCGGTGATTCCGCATTCGATGGATCAATACCAGATCGACCTGCGCACCAACCAGTGCCTGACCTGCCACGACTGGACTAACGCCGGGGATCGCGGGGCACCGACGCTGTCGATGACCCACTACCTCGACCGCGAGGGCAACCAGCTCGATACGGTGGCCGGCACGCGGTGGTTCTGCAACCAGTGCCACGTGCCGCAGGCCGATGCGCCGGCGCTGATCGGCAACACCTTTGGCAGCGCGTCGCAGTGAGCGGGAAGGGGAGGCACGACATGTCCGACAACGAGACCACCCCGCGCCGGGGCTTTCTGCGGCGCCTCTGGGCCGGGTTCTGGAGCCCCTCCGGCGTGCTCAGCACCGGCTTCCTGCTGATCGCGGGCTTCATCGGCGGCATCCTGTTCTGGGGCGGCTTTCACTGGTCGCTGGAGCTGACCAATACCGAGGAGTTCTGCACCTCCTGCCACACGATGGAGACCAACCTCGGCGAGTACCGGGAGACGATCCACTACAACAACCACTCCGGCGTGCGGGCGATCTGCTCGGATTGCCACGTGCCGCACGAGTGGCAGTACAAGATGAAGGCCAAGATCATGGCCGTGAAGGACGTGTATCACGAGGTGCTCGGCACGATCTCGACGCCGGAGAAATACGAGGAGCGCCGGCTGGAGATGGCCGCCGCCGTCTGGAAGAAGATGAAGGCCAGTGACAGCCGCGAATGCCGCAACTGCCACGCCTTCGAATACATGGATTTTACCATCCAGGAGACCCGCGCCGCCGACAGCCACCAGCGCGCGATCGACGAGAACATGACCTGCATCGACTGCCACCAGGGCATCGCCCATGACCTGCCACCGGGCTACCTGGAGGAATACGAGCACGTGGTGCAGGAGCTTGCCGGAGAGGTCCGCCACGGCACCGCCAGCGGGCAGGATGTGGCGGCGATCCGCAGCTGGCTCGGCAAGGCTGCCGACTGAGCGCCGAAAAGGAGATACATCATGCTCAACATTCTCGACCTTCTCGGCACCATCGGCGGCAGCATCCTCGGCCTGCCCGGTATCCTCGGCACGGCGCTCGGGATGATGACCCGCAACTGGCTCGTCGCCGCCGGGCTGGGCGGGCTCATCGGGGTGCTTTCGCCGTTGATCCTTGGCGGCTCGCACTCCACTCATGTGCCGATCACCATGACCGAATACGCGGTGTCCATCATCGTGGGGGTGATTGCCGGGCTGGTGGGATGCGCGATCCGGCACAAGGGCGCCACGGTCTGACCGGGCAGACCCCGAATCAGCGCGCTAGGGCGGCCTCGACCCAGGCGTGAAGCGCGTGGGCGTCGGCCTCGAGCCGCGTTTCCAGCCCGCCCGTGAAGGCAAGGAAGCTCTCGAGGTTGCGGGGGTTCACCGCCGTCAGGGCCGGGATGCCCTGCTCGAGCGCCAGGGCCAGCACCGGGCAGAACCCCCGGCCGGAGCCCTCGTGCGCGCCGAACTTGTTGAGGATCAGCACCTCGGCCCCGGCCGAGAGCCGGGCCGAGACCGCAACCGCCGCATCTTCGAGCGAGGCCGGATCCAGCCGGCAGCCGCGCGCCCCGCCACCCAGCCGCTGGGAGATCCCGATCTCCGGTCCCTCGGGCAGAACGGCAAGCTCCATGTCGCAGGGGTGCGCCCCCGGCGAGGGCGCACGGGACTGCACCACGCCAGCCACGACGCGGCCCTCGCCCTGGAGCCGCGCTGCAAGCTCGGCGAGCAGCCGGTCGGCCTCGCCGCGGGTTTCCGCCAGGATGTAGCCCAGTGTCATCTCGTCGCCCTCGTGCTGCGCGCGGTGCCGGTCAGGCCCACGCGGCCTCTCTGAACTCCGCATAGGCGGCAAGCGCGGGCACATCGTCAACCCGCACCTCGCGCCGGTGCACCCGCACGCCTTCGGCCCGCAACCGGCGGAAGGCGCGCGACAGGCTCTCCGGCGACAGCCCGACCTGGCCGGCGATCAGGGCCTTGTCGTAGGGCAGCCGAACCGTGCAGGCCCGGCCACAGGTGTCGGGCACCAGCGAGAGGATGAACTGCGCAGCCCGCTGCGCCCCGGAACAGACCTTGAGCGCCTCGACCTGGCCGACCAGCGCCTCGAGATGATGCAGCGTACTCGCCAGCAGGGCGGCGCGAATCTCGGTGCAGCTGCCGAGCAGCCCGTTGAAGGCCGTGGCCGGGATCTTGAGGAGGGCGCAGTCGGTGACCGCCTCGGCATGGACGAGATAGCGCTCGCCCCGCAGCGCCGCCACCTCGCCGAGGCTGCGGGAAGGGCCGAGCACGTCGATCACCGCCTCGCCCCCGCGGGCGGTTATGCGGAAGAGCTTGGCCCAGCCCGACAGGACGACGAACACGTCGTCGGCCCTGCTTTCGGGGGTGAGGATCGTGGCACCGCGTGCGACATGGCGGACGGTGCCGCGGGCCATGACCTCTTCGGCAATCGCGGGCGGGCAGTCTTTCAGCAGAAGCGATCGCCGTGCGACGGTCTTGTGCTCGGGTGTCATGGGGCTGACTTTCCAATAGGGGTCGTGGAGCGGTGCGGGGCGTCAGCCTTCGCGCACCAGGCGAAAGCCGAGGTGATCCGGCGGCAGGCCGACGGCGCAGCCGCCGACGCTGGCATCGCGGACGAAGTCGATCACCGCCGCGCGGTGCCGCCCCCCGGCGATGCGGACGCCGCAATAGGGCTCGGAGGCCTCTATGCTGCCGTCCGCCGCCAGGCGGCCCGTGGCCATGCAGCCATCGGTCCATTCCCAGACGTTGCCGCCGAGGTCGGCCAGGCCGAGGCTGTTTTCGCCAAAGCCGCCGAGTGGCCGGAGTGCGGGGCTGGAACTGCCGCGCAGCAGCACGCCGCGCTCGTATTGCGAGAGCATCCGCGTGCCCGGGTCCAGCTCGCCCTCGTCGGGCGCGGCATCACCCTGCCGCTCCGCGGCGGCGCGCTGCCATTCGGGCTCGCTGGGCAGCCGCCAGGTCTCGCCAGTCTGGCGCGAGAACCAGGCAGCATAGGCGGTGGCATCGGCCCAGTTCACCATGGTCTGGGCATAGCCGCCCTCGCCGGTGCCCACGTCTTCGCAGGCGCCATCGGCCACGCAGGCAAGATACTCGGCCCGCGAGACCTGGTATTTCATGATCTCGAAGCCGGCGACCTCGACCGGCAGGGCCCCCGGCGTGCTGGCCTTGCCCTCGCGGCTGAAGTTGCCGAGCGGGCGAAAGGCGATCTGGCCGGGCGCGACCATCACGGTCTCGGGCAGGGCCACGCCGGATTGGGTTTGCGGGCGCATTGCCAGGGCCGCCAGCACCGCGACGCCGGTTGCCAGGGCACAGCCTGCGAGGATGAAGCTCTTGCGCATGATCGGTATCCTCGATGCCAAGGGGGTGGCCGGATTGCCCGGCCACCCCGCCACCTCCCTGGTGGGCTGGCCGCCTTACGGAAGCGCGGTCTTGCCTTCGTAGGCGGCGTTGTATTCGACCGGGGCCTGGACCTGCTCCATCAGGTCGTTGTTCCAGTCGCCATCCACCACCACATGCGCCGTGGCGCCGAGGTTCACGGCCTCGATCAGGTTGTGGTTCACGTAGGCGTAGACGCCGGGCTGGAGGAACTCGTAGAGCGCCGCTCCGGCAGAGCCGCCGCGGATGAACCAGGTTTCAAGGTCGCGTTCCGGCGGGTTGTTGAACTTGCCGGTCTCCCAGACCAGGTCGCCGTGGCCGCCGATCAGGTGCGGGCGGCTGTCGCGGTTGGCCTGGCTGTGGACGAAGAGCACCTTTTCGCCCTGCGCGGCGTGCAGCGCATTGTCGCCGGTCAGCGCGCCGACCTTGCCATTGAACACCACATGGGTCGGGATCAGCCCGTTCATCACCTCGAGCGTGTCGGGATAGCTCTCGCCCACGTCGGCAAAGCGCATGTAGTCGCCGTTCTCGTCCTTCGGGATGTAGAAGTCGTTCTCGCCGATGTAGAACACGCGGTCGTAGCGGACCGGCTTGCCCTCGTGATCCTTCAGCCCGTCGCGCGGCAGCACCATGATCGCGCCCGACATGCCGCTGACCACGTGCCAGGGGATCATCGGGCCGCCCGGGGCGCAGTGGTAGACGAAGGTGCCGGGGCGCGTGGCCTTCCAGCGCAGCACGGTCTTTTCGCCGGGGTTGATCAGGGTCAGCGAACCGCCGCCCAGGGCGCCCGTGGCCGAGTGGAAGTCGATGTTGTGCTGCATCAGGTTCTCGGGCGAGTTGTAGAGCGTCAGCTCCACGTAATCGCCTTCGTGCACCACCATCAGCGGGCCGGGGATGGAGCCGTGGAAGGTCATGGCCTGGAGGTAGGCGCCACTGTCGACCTCGACCTCCTTCTCGACGATCTGCATCTCGAACTCGACGATGCGCGGCTCGCCGGGGGCCTCCTGCTCGTGGTCATGCACGTAGGGCGGGCGGACCAGCTTGCGCTTGATGCGCTGCAGGTTCGACAGATCGACCGGGGCGGCCATGGAGGTGTCCATGATTTCCTCGGCCTGCGCCCGCTTGGTCAGGATCGGGAGAGAGGCCAGCACGGCGGCTCCCATAAGTGCGGCACGTCTCGTCAGCATCTCGGTTCTCCTTCTGCAACGGATAGCTGTTGGTCCCGAGTCTAGGAGAACCGGCCGGGCCGGACTTTGCTGGAGCGCAAACTTCGGGGCGATCTTCGCCCGATGGGCGGTGGCCCTCGCGGGCCCGCCGCGGCGTGCCGGATCGGTCAGCCCGGAGGCCTTTGGCACGGCTGATGAGATGGATCTGGGAGTTGCAGGCCATTGCAGAGACCCGCGCGCCCCGGCAGGGTGCGCCGCGACACGCGAGACAAGGGGACGACCGCCATGGCCCATACCATCACCTACCTCACCCAGATCCAGTTCGGCGCGGGGGCGCTGGCCGAGCTTGGCGAGACGCTGAAGGCCCACGGCGTGACCCGCCCGCTCTTCGTGACCGACAAGGGGATCGTGGCGGCGGGGCTGCTCGACAAGGCTGTTGCGGCCTCGGGCATCGCGGCGCCGGCGCTCTACGACGGCACCCCCGCCAACCCGACAGAGACCGCCTCTGCCGAAGCGCTCGAGGTCTACCGGGTCAACGGCTGCGACGGTCTCGTCGCGGTGGGCGGCGGCTCTCCCATCGACCTGGCCAAGGCCGTTGCGATCCGGGTCAACCATCACGAGCCGCTGGACCGTTACGCCGTGATCGAGGGCGGGCTGGCCCGCATCGTCAACCCGCTGCCCCCGCTCATCGCGGTCCCGACCACGGCGGGTACCGGAAGCGAGGTCGGGCGCGCGGCGATCATCTCCTTCGCCGACGGGCGCAAGCTGGGGCTGATCTCGCCCCGGCTGATCCCGACGGTGGCGATCTGCGACCCCGATCTGACGCTCGGCCTGCCGCCGCTTCAGACCGCCGCGACGGGCATGGACGCGCTGACCCACTGCATCGAGACCTACCTGAGCCCGAGGATCAACCCGACCGCCGAGGCCATTGCCCTCGACGGGCTGCGCCGCGCCGCGCGGAGCATCGAGCGGGCGACCCGTGACGGATCGGACCGCGCTGCGCGGGAAGACATGATGATCGCCGCGCTGCACGGCGGGCTGACCTTTCAGAAGGGCCTGGGCGCCGTTCATGCCCTGTCGCACCCCCTGGGCGGGCTGAAGACCATCAGCCTGCACCACGGCACGCTGAACGCGGTGCTGCTGCCGATCGTGCTGCGCTTCTGCGAGGGGGCCGCGCCCGCAAAATACGCGGTGCTGCGGGAGGTTTTGGGCCTGGCCGCCGATGCCTCGCTCCCCGCCTATGTGACCGACCTGAACCGCCGCCTGGGCCTGCCCGCGACCCTGGGCGAGATGGGCCTTGGCACCGATGTGGTGGAGCAGATCGCCGCCGCCGCGCTGCTCGATCATTCCCACGCCAGCAACGCTCGCCCGTTCAGCGAGGAGGAATACCGCGCCATCCTGCGCGAGGCGATCACCGGCACTCCGGCGGAGATGGGCCGGGCAGAGGAGCGCCGCTAGGGCAGCGCGACCGGGTCGGCGCGCTGGCCGGTCATACCTCCAGCAGCTCGCAGCCGGCGGCTTGCACCTTCTGGCGCAGGGCGGCGGGCAGCTGGCCGCCGCAGACGATCGTGTCGAGATCGGTGAGCGCGCCGCAGGCGAAGGGGATATCGCGATCGAGCTTGGTCTGATCGACGACCAGGACCCGCCTGCGCCCCGCCGCCGTGATCGCCTTGCGGGCGCGCACCTCTTCGAGGTTGAAGTCGAGCAGTCGGCCATCGCCGGACAGCCCGCCCACAGAGAACACCGCGAAATCGAAGCGCAGCCCGGCAAAGAACTCCGCGCTCTCGGCGCCGATGAAGTCGAGGTCGCGCAGCCGCACCTTGCCGCCGGCCAGAAGCACGCTGATCCGCCGCGCCATGCGCAGCGCCAGCACGACGTGGATGTTGTTGGTGGCCACGGTCAGCCCCTCGTGGCCCACCAGGGCGCGGGCCACCGCCTCTACGGTGGTGCCGGTGCCCAGCGCGAGGGTCGCGCCGTTGGGCACGATCCCGGCCACGGCAGCGCCGATCCTCGCCTTTTCGTCGCGTGACGTTTCCTGCCGCGGCTGGTAGTCGATGTTCTCGCTGGAGGTGGCCAGGCTCGCCCCGCCGTGGCGGCGGCGCACGATCCGGGCCTCGTCGAGCGCGCGAAGATCGGCGCGCAGGGTCTGCACCGAGACCCCGAGCATGTCGGACAGGGCGTTGGCGGACAGCTCGCCATAGCTGGAGAGCAGGTTGACGATGCGGTCGCGGCGCCGGGCGGCCTCGCTTGCCTTCATTTTCGTTCGAACCTCCCCACTGCGCACGGGGCGCCTGCGGGCAAAGAGATTGCACGGCACCGGTTTTCCGGCAAGAAAGTTATTTTGCGGGACGTAACCGAACTGTCACATGAAGCGCCTAGGTAGCGGGTGCGGAGGCCGACTCAGCAAGCGCGGCTTTCGAACGAAAACGAACTTACCGGAGATCCCGATGTCCCGCTTCCTTCTGGCCGCCACGCTCGGGCTGGCCCTCCCCACGCTCGCCAGCGCCGAAACCCTGACGCTCTACACCTCGCAGCCCAACGAAGACGCCCAGAAGACGGTTGACGCCTTCATGGCCGCCCACCCCGATGTGGAGGTGGAGTGGGTGCGTGACGGCACGACCCAGCTGATGACCCGCCTCGCCGCCGAGATCGAGGCCGGCGCACCCCAGGCCGACGTGCTGCTGATCGCCGATACCGTGACCCTCGAGGGCATGGCGCAGGCCGGTCAGCTTGCCGCCTACGCCTCTCCCGAGGCCGAGGCCTACGACCCGGCGCTCTACAGCGCCGAGGGCTACTACTACTCCACCAAGCTCATCACCACCGGGATCGTCTACAACACCGGGGCCGAGACCGTGCCGACCTCCTGGGCCGACCTTGCCAAGCCCGAGATGGCCGGCCTCGTGGCCATGCCCTCGCCGCTCTATTCCGGTGCCGCGCTGATCCACCTGGCCACGCTGACCAACACCGACGGCCTCGGCTGGGAGTATTACGAAGCCCTGGCCGGCAACAACACGCGTGCAGAGGGCGGCAACGGCGGCACCTTCAAGGCCGTCGCCGCGGGCGAGAAGCCCTATGGCGTGCTGGTCGACTTCATGGCGCTGCGCGCCAAGGCCGAAGGATCGCCGGTCGAGTTCGTCTTTCCGGAGGAGGGTGTCTCCTATGTGACCGAGCCGGTGGCGATCCTGCAGGGCGCCGCCGACAAGGATGCCGCCAAGGCCTTCGTCGACTTCGTGCTGAGCGAAGCCGGCCAGCAGCTGGTGGTCGACATGGGCTACATCCCCGCCCGCAACGGCGTGGCCAGCCCCGAGGGCTTTCCGGCGCGCGACGAGATCAAGCTGATGGCCTTCGATCCGGTCAAGGCGCTCGCCGACAGCGAGGCCAACAAAGAGAAGTTCTCCGAAGTCTTCGGCGCCGAGTGAGCACTCTGCGCGCAAATACGGGTGGCAGCCGGTCTCTCGACCGGCTGTTGCCGCTTCTGCTGCTGCCGGTCGCCCTCATCGCGCTGGGGCCGGTCACGCGGCTGCTGCTCGAGGGCGTGGGCTTTGGCGAGGGGCTGACCACCGAGCACCTGACAACCGTGCTGACCCGCCCTTCCACCGGCACCGCGCTCCTACATTCGCTGGTCACGGCGGCGGGCGGAACGGTGCTTTCGGTTCTGATCGGCGCGGGCTTCGCCTTTCTGGTCGCGCTTACCAACATTCGTGGCAAGGGCGCGCTGGTGTTCTGCCTGATGGTCCCGATGATGATCCCGCCGCAGATCACCGCGCTGGCCTGGATGCAGCTTGCCGGGCCGTCCTCGACCCTGCTCAAGCTCCTTGGCCTCGCCCCGCCGCTAGGCAGCCCGCAGCCGCTGCACTCGCCGGGCGGCATCATCCTGCTGCTGGGCATCCAGCACGCCTCGCTGGTGTTTCTTACCCTGCGCGCCGGGCTGCGGATGATCCCGGCGGAGCTGGTCGAGGCGGCGCGCATGTCGGGCGCCGGGCCGGTGCGGGTCTGGGCGCAAACGGTGCTGCCGCTCTCCATGCCCGCGCTCATCGCCGGGGCCGCCATGGCCTTTGTCACCGCGCTGGGCAACTTCGGCATCCCTGCGATGCTGGGCATCCCCGCCCGCTACGACACGCTGCCCACCCTGATCTACCAGCGCCTCGTGGGCATGGGGCCCTCGGTGCTGCCCGAGGTGGCGGTGCTGGCGCTGCTGATCGGCGGCGTCGCCATCCTGGGCGTCCTGCTCGCACGGCTGGTGCTGGCGCGGCGCAGCTTCGGGCTCGTGGGCCTGTCGGGCAAGCCGCTGGCGCTCTCGCTCGGGCGGGCGCGCGGGCCGGTGGAAGGACTGCTCTGGGCCTTCATCTTCACCATCCTCGCGCTGCCGCTGATCGCGCTCACCGCCACCTCGCTGATCCCGGCCTACGGCGTGCCGCTGACCCTTCAGACCGCGACCTTCGAGGCCTGGGGCGAGGCGCTCTTCCGCCAGCCTGTCACGCGGCGGGCCTATGCGAACTCGCTCTTCCTGGCCGGGGCGGCGGCGGCGATCCTGCTCGCGCTCTGCATCCCGCTGGCCTGGCTCATCGAGCGCCGCCCCAGCCGGGTGAGCCGGGCGCTGGATGCGCTGGTCGAACTGCCCTACGCGCTGCCGGGCGTGGTGCTGTCGATCGCCTGCATCCTGGCCTTCATCAACCTGCCCTTCACCGACCTCACCCTCTACGGCACGATCTGGATCATCCTGCTGGCCTATCTCGCCCGGTTCCTCGTGATCATGCTGCGCCCGATCCAGTCGAGCATCGGTCAGCTCGACCCGGCGATGGAGGAAGCGGCGGCGATGGCCGGCGCGGGGCTGGGCCGGCGGCTGCGAGATATCGTGCTGCCGCTCGCCGCCCCCTCGGCGGCGGCGGGGGCGATCCTGGTGTTTCTCACCGCGGTCAACGAGTTGACCGTCTCGGCCCTGCTCTGGTCGTCGGGCACCGAAACGCTGGGCGTGGTCATCTACAACCTCGAAGACAGCGGCGAAACCGTGATGGCCTCGGCTGTCGCCATGTCGATCGTGCTTCTCATCATCGCGCTGATGGCCTGCGTGCAGGCCGGGGCGCGGCGCTTTCCGAAAGGGGTGATCCCGTGGCAGAGCTGAGCTTTTGCAACCTGACAAAGCGGTTTGACGGCGCCGTGGCGCTCGATGCCATCAGCGCCGAGATCGAGGCGGGCGAGTTCGTGGCGCTGCTCGGTCCTTCGGGCTGCGGCAAGACCACGCTGCTGCGGCTCACCGCCGGCTTCGACCAGCCGAGCGCGGGCGAGGTGCGGATCGGTGGCGACCTGGTGGCCGGGCCGGGGCGGTTCGTGCCGCCCGAAGCGCGCGAGGTAGGCATCGTGTTTCAGTCCTACGCGCTCTGGCCGCACAAGAGCGTGGCGGGCAATGTTTCCTACCCGCTGGAGGTGCGGCGGGTGCCCCGCGCAGAGCGCGAGGCCCGGGTGGCCGAGGCGCTGGCGCTGACCGGGCTCACCGATTTTGCAGCCCGCATGCCCGCGCAGCTTTCGGGCGGGCAGCGGCAGAGGGTGGCGCTGGCCCGCTGCCTGGTGTTCGAGCCCCGCGCCGTGCTGCTCGACGAGCCGCTCGCCAACCTCGACCTCGCCCTGCGCGCCTCGATGCAGGAGGTGTTCTCGATGTTTCACCGCCGCACCAGCGCCACCATGCTCTATGTCACCCACGACCAGGGCGAGGCCTTGGCCCTCGCCGACCGGGTGGCGGTGATGGAGGCCGGCCGGATCCGCCAGTTCGCCGCGCCCGAGGTGCTCTACCGCGAGCCGGCAGACAGTTTCGTGGCGGGCTTCGTGGGCGACGGGGCGGTGGTCTCGGCCCGGCTCACCGGGCGGGCGGAGCGCGATGGCCTCTGGCTCGACGTGCTGGGCCAGGAGGTGCTGTCGCGCAGCGCGACAAAGGCGCCGACCCATGTGAGCATCCGCCCCGAGGCGATCACTCTGCGCGACGAGGCCCCGCTGCGGGCCCGCGTGAGCAGCTGCACCTACCTCGGCGGGCGGTATCGCCTTGCGCTGGATGCGGCGGGCGAGAGCCTCGTGGCCTTTTCCGCACAGCGCGCCGCGCCGGGCGAGACCCTCGGGATCGAGCTGCGCGACCTCTGGGCGTTTCGCGATGCCGGGGCCCAGCCCGTGCAGGCCCCGGCGCTCACCGATGCGTGACGCGGCAGCCTGCGTGGCGGGCATCGGCACCGCATGGGCCGAGGTGCTCTCGGGCCTGGGCGAGAAGGGCCCGGCCTGCATCCGGCTCTGGACCGGCCATGCGCTGTGGATCCTCGACGTGGGCCTCGGCCCCGAGGCCAGCTCGCCCTTTGACCCGGCCTGGCTCGAGGGCGCGGAGCGGGTGTTCATCAGCCATGACCACATCGACCACATCGGCGGCGCGGCCCATGCCGTTGCCGCGGGCCTGCCGATCCACTGCACCGCCCAGACCGCCCGGGCCCTGCCACCGGGGGCGGAGGTGCACCTTCTGCCGGAACGCGGGCGCAGCCTGATCGACGGCATCCCCCTCACCACCGGGCGCAACGGCCATGCGCTGGGCGGCGTCTGGTTCCACTTCGATCTTGGCGGCGGGCTGTTCTTTTCGGGCGACTGGTCGGAGGAGAGCCGGTGGTTCGCCTTCGACAGGCCGCCGCCCGCCGAGACCGCCTTCATCGACTGCTCCTACCATCTCGACGACGTGCCTCAGGCCGAGCGGCGCGCCGCGCTCGACCGGGAGGTGGCGCAGGCCGAAGGACGGCAGATGCTCTTTCCGGTGCCGCCGTCGGGCCGGGCGGGAGAGCTGGCGCTGCACCTGATGGGCCACGGCGAGGTGTCGCTCGATGACAGTTGCCGCGCCGCCATTGCCGCCGCGCTGGAGGGCGAAAGCCTCGGCCCGGCCGCCCGCCGCCTCGCGCCGCCGCTCGACCGGCCCTTCGACCCGGCCGCGCCGCTCCTCGTCTGCGACACGCCCAATGCCGACGGCGGCATGGCGCGCAAGCTCGTGCAGGACTGGCACGAGGCCGGGCGGCTCGGCCGCGATGCCCGGGTGATCTTTACCGGCCATATGACCGCCCATGCGCGGGTGATCTGCGCACAGGGCGGCGCGTTCCTGCGGTGGAACGTGCACCCGCCCCTGCGCGACCAGCTGGCGATGATCGCCCGGCTGGGCGCGCGCCGTTTTGCGCCGCTGTTCTGCGCGCGGCCGGAAGACTACCTGATCGAGCCGCGGTTCGGGGCCGAGTTGGTGCTCAACCAGCGGTGCCTGTTGTGACCCTGCCCTTGCAGCCCTTCGTGGTGATCCGCCACGGCCAGACCGACGCCAACCGCGACGGGCGGATCGCGGGCCGCATCGAGGCGCAGCTCACCGACACCGGGCGCGCCGCCGCGCGGGCTCTTGCAGGGCGGGCATGGCCCGCGCGGCTGGCGGTGTTTTCCAGCCCGCAGCAGCGCGCGCGGGAGACGGCCAAGCTGGCCTTTCCGCACCACGCGGCATGGGTGCTCGACGGGCTGCGCGAGCGCGACTGGGGCCAGTTCGAGGGCCGCCCCATCGCCGAGGCTCCGCCGCGCCTCGAAACGCCCGAGGGCGGCGAAGCCTGGCAGGCGGTGATCGACCGGGTCGCGGCTGCCGTGGCGGAGGCCGCCCTACGGGCCGAGGGGCATCTGCCCGTCCTGGTGGCCCATTCCGGCGTGATCCGCGCCCTGCGCCAGATCACCGGCGGCAGCGCCCACGGCCCCTCGCCCGCCAACACGACACCCTGCCTCTTCACCCCGTCCGGCGGGGCCTGGCGCGAAACCACATTGGACATGGAGCACGAATGGACTGCGTGATCTTCGATATCGACGGCACCCTTGCGGCGTTCGACGCGCCGCGCCTCGGCCATCTGGTGCATGGCGAGACCAAGCATTGGGACCGCTTTCACGAGGCCATGGCGGAGGCACCGGTGATCGAGCCGGTGGCACGGCTCCTGCACAGGCTCGGCGGGCAGGGTGAGGCGGTGGTGCTCTGCTCGGGCCGGCCGGAGGGCTGGCGCGCCCATACCGAGGCCTGGCTGGACCGGATGGGCATTCGCCACGATGCGCTCTACCTGCGGCGCGCCGAGGATGATGCCGCCAGCGACCCCGAGGTCAAGCGCAGCGCGCTGGCCAGGATCACCGCCGATGGTTACCGGCCCTGGCTGGTGGTGGATGACCGCAGCTCGGTGGTTGCCTTCTGGCGCGAGGCCGGGCTGACCTGCCTGCAATGCGCCCCGGGAGACTTCTGAGCCGACGCGCGGCGCCGGGGCTCCCTCTGCCCCGCCTCAGGTGAGGGCTCAGGCCAGGGCGAGCAGGCCCAGCACCAGCGGAATCGTGGCGACGGCGGCGAGGGTCTGTGAGGTGACGAGGCCCGCCATCAGGGTGCCATCGCCGCCGAGCTGGCGGGTGAGCACATAGGCGGTGGGGGCCACCGGGATCGCGGAGAAGACCACCAGCACCAGCGCCTCTGTGCCATCGAGGCCGAAGGCCCGGCCCACCGCGTAGGCCATCAGCGGCATGGCCAGCAGGCGGAGCGCGCCGATGGTGACGAGCGGGGCCATGTCGTGCCGGAGCGCCTCGGGCCGAAGCGCCGCGCCGACGCAGAGCAGGCCGAGCGGCAGGCTCGCGCGCCCCATCAGGTCGAGAAGGCGGTCGGTGCCCCAGGGCAGGCCGATGCCGGAGAGGGTGAGCGCGATCCCGGCGAGGCAGGCGAGGATCAGCGGGTTGGCAAGGATGCTGCGGGCCATCCGCGGCGCGGCCCGCAGCCCGGCCCCCTCGGAGAGCGCCATGATCGAGAGCACGTTGACGAAGGGCACCGCGATGGCGAGGTAGACCGCCGCCTGCCCCAGCCCCGCCGTGCCGGTGAGCCCGGCGGTGACGGCGAGGCCGATGTAGGTGTTGAACCGGATCACCCCTTGCAGCGCGGGGCCAAAGCGGGCGGGCCGCGCCGGCACGACGGTCCGGCGCAGGGCCCACATGGCCAGGGCGGCAATCGTGATCGTCGCCAGCCCTGCCCCGCCCATCCGCAGCAGCGCGGGGTCGCGCAGGGGCGCATCGGCAAGGCTGGAGACGAGGAGCGCGGGGAACAGGATGAAATAGTTCAGCCGCTCGGCGGCGGGCCAGAAGGCGGCGTCGGGCCAGCCCCGGCGCGACAGCACGAAGCCAAGGCAGATCAGCGCGAAGAGCGGCCAGATGGTGAGGACGAGCATGGTGGTTCCGGGCTTGCTTGGTCCGGGTTACGGCGCGGGCTCACCGGGGGCAAGGGGCGTGCTCATGCGGCGGCTGCGGAGCACCGTGGCGATGAAGGCCGCGATGAAGCAGAGCGTCATTGCCAGCACGATGGTGGGCGCGGGCGCGGAATCGAGCCAGAAGCTCGCGTAGGTGCCGGAAAGCGCACAGAAGAGCGCGATGGCGACGGAGGTGGCGAGCATGGTGTGGAACCGCCGGGTGAGCAGAAAGGCGGTGGCCCCCGGCGAGATCAGCAGCGCGATGGCAAGGATGATGCCCACCGCCTTCAACGCAGCGACGATGGTGAGCGAGAGCGCCACCAGCAGGCCGTAATGCAGCCAGCCCACCGGCAGCCCCGAGGCCTTGGCCTGGGTCGGATCGAAGGCGTGCAGCAGAAGGTCCTTCCACTTGGCGAGCAGGGCCAGGGTGACGACGCCGCCGATGATCCCGGCCTCCCAGAGATCGGCCGCGCCGATGCCGAGGATGTCGCCGAAGAGGATGTGGTCGAGGTGCACGTCCGTGGCGATGGCGGTGTAGATCACGAGGCCGAGCGCGAACATGCCGGAGAAGACGACGCCCATCACCGTGTCCTGCTTGATGCGGGAGTTCTCCTGGAGGTAGCCGGTGGCCAGGGCGCAGCCCATCCCGGCCAGAAACGCCCCGACCCCGAGGGGCGCGCCGACGATATAGGCCAGCACGACGCCCGGAAGGACGGCGTGGCTGACCGCATCGCCCATCAGCGACCAGCCCTTGAGCACGAGAAAGCACGAGAGCAGCGCGGCGGGCACGGAGACCAGCGCCGCCACGGCGAGCGCGTTCTGCATGAAGGGCAGCTGGAACGGCAGCAGCAGCTCCTCGATCATTCCAGCGCCTCCCGGGCACGCCGGCGGGCCGCCAGCAGCCCGTGCCTGGGCGCGAGGAAAAAGGCGGCGAGGAAGAGCGCCACCTGCAGCAGCACGATCACGCCGCCGGTCGCGCCGTTGAGGAAGTAGCTGATGTAGGCCCCGAAGAAGCCGGTGCCGGCGCCGATCAGCACCGAGAGCCAGATCAGGCGGTGAAAGCGGTCTGTCAGCAGGTAGGCGGTGGCGCCGGGAGTGACCACCATGGAGATGACGAGAAACGCCCCCACGGTTTGCAGCGCGGCCACGGTGGAGGCGGCGAGCAGGGTGAAGAAGAGGATGCGCAGCCCGCCGGTGTTGAGGCCGATGGAGCGGGCGTGGTTTTCATCGAAGAAGGTCACCATCAGGTCGCGCCACTTGGCGGTGAGGATCGCCAGCGTCACCACGCCGATGATGGCGAGCTGCAGCGTGTCCTCGGGCGTGATGGCGAGGATGTTGCCCAGCGTGATGGTCTGGATGTCGACCGGCACCGGCGAGACCGAAACCATGAAGAGCCCGAGCCCGAAGAAGCTGGTGAAGATCAGGCCGATGATCGCGTCTTCCTTCAGGCCGGTCCGCTGGTTGAGGAAGAGCATTGCCCCGGCCGCCAGCCCTCCCGAGAGAAAGGCGCCCAGGGCAAACGGCAGGCCGAGCATGTAGGCCCCGGCGACGCCGGGCACGATGGCATGGGAGAGCGCATCGCCGATGAGCGACCAGCCCTTCAGCATCAGGAACGCCGAGAGAAAGGCGCAGACGCAGCCGACGAGGGCCGAGACCCACATGGCGTTGGTCATGTAGCCGTAGGTGAAGGGCTCCAGCAGGGTCACGGCTTGGCCTCACCGTCCTTGTGGCTGGTTTCGGAGGGGGGTTCGGGCTGATCCTGGTACATGACGAAGGGCCGCTCATCGTCGGTGATGACCGTGATGTGGCGGGTGTCGTCATCGTCGTGCAGGTCGGAGCCGCCGAGCACGAAGTGGCGCAGCACGCCGCCGAAGGCCTCCTCGAGGTTTTCGCTGGTGAAGGTCGTCGAGGTGGGGCCGAAGCCCAGCACGGTGCCCTTGACCAGCACGGTGCGGTCGCAGAACTCTGGCACCGATCCGAGGTTGTGGGTGGAGACAAGCATCACCCGGCCTTCGTCGCGCAGCTCGCGCAGGAGGCCGATGATCTCTTCCTCGGTGGTCACGTCGACGCCGGTGAAGGGTTCGTCGAGCAGGATCACCTGCCCCTCCTGCGCCAGCGCGCGGGCAAGGAACACCCGCTTGCGCTGCCCGCCGGAGAGCTCGCCGATCTGGCGGTGGCGGAAGCTCTCCATGCCCACACGCGCGAGCGCCTCCGTCACCGCCTGCCGGTCGGCGGCGCGGGCGCGGCGCAGAAAGCCCATGTGGCCGTAGCGGCCCATCATCACCACGTCTTCGACCAGCACGGGAAAGGCCCAGTCGACCTCTTCGGCCTGGGGCACATAGGCCACGAGATTGCGCTTGAGCGCCTCGCGCACCGGCAGGCCGAGCACGCGGATCTCGCCTGCCGCCAGTCGCAGAAAGCCCATGATCGCCTTGAACAGCGTGGATTTGCCCGCGCCGTTCACCCCCACCAGGGCGGTGATCGTCCCCCTGGGGATCTCGAAGCTGGCGTTGCGCAGCGCGGTATGGCCGTTGCGGTAGCTGACCGTGATGTCTTCGACCTTGAGCCCGGCCCCCGCCTCTGCGGTGCCGGGCTCGAAGACCTCGTGAGGCTCGGTGGCCAGGCTCATGAATTGCCCTCTTTGAGACCGTCGAGAATGGTCTGGGACGTGACGCGCAGAAGGTCAAGGTAGGTGGGCACGGGCCCATCGGCCTCGGTCAGGCTGTCGACGTAGAGCACGCCTCCGTAATGCGCCCCGGTCTCGCGGGCCACCTGCCGGGCGGGCTTGTCGGAGATGGTGCTCTCCGAGAAGATCGTGGCGATCTCGTGCTCGCGGATCGTGTCGATCACCGCGCGCACCTGCTGGGGCGTGCCCTGCTGGTCGGCGTTGATCGGCCAGAGATAGAGCTCCTTCAGCCCGTAGTCGCGGGCCAGATAGGAGAATGCGCCCTCCGAGCTGACCAGCCAGCGCTGCTCTTCGGGCAAGGCGAGGATTTCTTCGCGGATCGGCGCGATGGTGGCCGCGATCCGTGCCTTGTAGGCCTCGGCGTTGGCGGCATAGGTCGAGGCGTTCGCCGGGTCGTGCTCGGACATCGCGGCGGCGATGTTGTCGACGTAGATCAGCGCCGAGCTGAGCGCCATCCAGGCGTGGGGGTTGGGCTTGCCGTCGTAGGGGCCGGAGGTGATGCCCATCGGCTCCACGCCCTCGCTCACCACGGCGGCGGGCACCTCGCCCAGGTTTCGAAAGAACTTCTCGAACCAGAGTTCGAGGTTGAGCCCGTTCCACAGGATCAGGTCGGCATCGCGCGCGGCGAGGATGTCGCGCGGGGTGGGCGCGTAATTGTGAATTTCGGCACCGGGCGGGGTGACAGAGACCACTTCGGCCGCATCACCGGTCACGTTGCGGGCCATGTCGGCGATGACGGTGAAGGTGGTGGCCACCCGGAACTTCTCGGCCAGGGCGGGCAGCGGCGAGAGCGCCAGGGCCGCGACAAGCAGGGCCTTCAGGCTGCGCATGGGGGACTCCATCGGTTGTGTTGCTGCTGACAATAGGTGGCGGCGGAGCCATGTCAATGCAAATGAGAATGATTTGCATTTACTCTGCCAGTGGGAGCCCCGGCTCGGGGCGCAAGGTCAGAAAAGCCTTCACATCCGCAAAACCATGCTTCTAAGATGATCGGGATCTGCGGCCCAACGGCGAAACCGAGTTCCGCCACGCGAAAGAGCCGAAGACAACAGGGAGAGAAACATGCACATGATGACGAAGGTGGCCGTGGCCGCCCTGATGACTGCCGGAATCGCTGGCGAGGCCGCGGCGACGGAGTGGAACGTTTCGGTTTGGGGCAAGCGCCGCGCCTTCACCGAACACATCGAGAAGATTGCCGAGCTGGTGAGCGAAAAGACCGGCGGCGAGTTCACCATGAACATCAGCTACGGCGGCCTGTCGAAGAACACCGAAAATCTCGACGGTATCCAGATCGGCGCCTTCGAGATGGCCCAGATCTGCGCCGGCTACCACCCCGACAAGAACCCCTCGCTCACGGTTCTCGAGCTGCCCTTCCTCGGCGTGAACTCGCTGGAGATGGAAACCGAGGTGTCGATGAAGCTCTATGAGCACCCGGCGGTGCAGGACGATCTCGCCCGCTGGAACGCGACGCTGCTGATGCCCTCGCCGATGCCGCAGTACAACATTGCCGGGGTGGGTGACGCGCCCAAGACCCTGGCCGACTTCAAGGGCCTCTCGGTGCGCGCCACCGGCGGGATCGGCTCTGCCATGGAGACCGTCGGCGCGGTGCCCACCTCGGTGACCTCCGAAGAGGCTCGCCAGGCGATGGACTCGGGCGTGGTGAAGGCAGTGGCCTTCGCGCCGCACGCGCACATGAGCTTCGGCACCATCGAGCCCGCAAAGTGGTGGACCACCAACCTCAACCCCGGCACCGTCAACTGCCCCGTGGTGGTGAACACCGATGCGCTGGCCGCCCTCACGGATGCCGAGCGTGAGGCTCTGCTCGGGTCGGTGGAAGAGGCCCTCGCCTATTACATCGACTTCTACAACAACGAGACGATGGCCAAGTGGGGCCCGCTGCTGGAGGAAAAGGGGGTCGAGCAGATCACCTATTCCGACGAGGCGCTGAAGGAGTTCCGCGCCGCGGCCGCCGGGCCGATCGCGGCCCAGTGGGTCGAGGACAACGCCGCCAAGGGCCTGCCCGCCCAGGAGCTGCTGGACCTCGTGACCGGCGTGATCGGCGGTGGAAGCTGACCTGATCCGCAGCAACACCACAGCACGGGCCGGAGCACCTCTCCGGCCCGTCGCATAACGGGAGGGGGCAAGAAACATGGCAGGATCATCCTCGGTTCTGGAGGACGGCAGCACGCTCAGCCGGATCGACCGGGCGCTGTTTCGGGTGGAGACGGTTCTGGCGCTGTTCGGCGGGCTGGCCGTGTTTGGCCTGATGCTGCTGGCCGTCGCCTCGGTGGGCGGGCGCAACTTCTTCAACCAGCCGCTCCGGGGCTACGTGGACTGGATCCAGTTCGCCATGCCCTTCATCGCCATCCTCGGCGTGAGCTACTGCCACCGCCTCGGCGGGCACATCCGGATGGATATCCTTGTGGGCCGGCTCAGGGGCCGCGCGCTCTGGCTCTTCGAGCTGCTCTCCACCCTCTTGGTCCTGGCGCTGATGATCCTGCTGCTCTGGGGCAGCTGGGCCCACTTCGGCCGCAGCTTCGACCTGGGCCGCCCGCTCTGGAGCGCCGACAGCTCCATCGACATCGGCCTGCCGCTCTGGCCCGCCAAGCTGGTGGTGCCGGTGGCCTTCGGGGTGCTCTGCCTGCGCCTCGTCATCCACGTCATCGGCTACGCCAGGGCCTTTGCCACCGGGGTCGAACGCCCCGTGGCCGTGCCACTGATCGAGGACGCGGCCGCCCAGGCCGCCCATGAGGCCGAGGCCGTCTCCGGTTTCGAGGAGGACGCCCGATGACCTCCATCGAGATCGGCCTCTGGGTCACCGCCGGGCTGCTGGCGCTGGTGCTGATCGGCACCCGCGTGGCCTTTGCCGCCGCCCTCGCCGGGCTCGTCGGCCTTGTCTGGATTTTCTGGTCGAAGAAGGGCTACGACGCGGGCGAGCTCTCCTGGGCCATCGCCGTGGCGGTCAAGACCGCGGGCCAGGTGCCACATTCGAAGGTGTCGAGCCAGGAGCTTTCGCTCATCCCGATCTTCGTGCTGATCGGCTACCTCGCCTATTACGCGGGCCTGACCAAGGCGCTCTTCACCGCCGCAAAGCGCTGGGTGGGCTGGTTGCCGGGCGGGCTTGGCGTGTCGACCGTCTTTGCCACGGCGGGCTTTGCCGCCGTTTCCGGCGCCTCGGTTGCCACCTCCGCCGTGTTTGCCCGCATCGCGATTCCCGAAATGCTGGCGGAGGGCTACGACAAGCGGTTCGCCGCGGGCGTGGTGGCCGCCGCGGGCACGCTGGCCTCGCTGATCCCGCCCTCGGCGATCCTCGTCATCTACGCGATCATCGTGGAGCAGGACGTGGGCGCGCTGCTGCTTGCAGGCTTCATCCCCGGCGCCTTCTCGGCCGTGATCTACGCGACCATGGTGATCGGCATGGCGATGGTCTGGAAGAAGCTCGGACCACCGGTCACCGGCTTCAGCTGGGGCGAGCGCTTTGCGGCGCTGCCGGGCGCGCTGCCCATCGTCTTCGTGGTGCTGATCATCATCTTCTTCATCTACAACCCCTTCGGAGGCGACGCCTGGGGCACGCCCTCGGAGGGCGGGGCGCTCGGGGCCTTCCTGGTGTTCCTCATCGCGCTCTGGCGCGGGATGCGCTGGAAGGAGTTCAAATCGGCCATCCTGGAAACCGCCAAGCTCTCGGTGATGATCTTCACGATCATCTGGGGCGTGCTGATCTATGTGCGCTTTCTCGGCTTTGCCGACCTGCCGGGTGCCTTCTCGGACTGGATCCAGAGCCTGCACCAGCCGCCGATGGTCACCCTGCTGCTGATCCTCTGCGCCTACGCGATCCTCGGCATGTTCATGGACGCCATCGGCATGCTGCTGCTCACCCTGCCCATCGTCTTTCCTGCGGTCATCGCGCTGAACGGCGGCGAGGCGGTGACGGCGGCGGAGAGCGCCTTTGGAATGAACGCCACCGGCTGCGCGATCTGGTTCGGGATCATCGTGGTGAAGATGGCCGAGCTGTGCCTCATCACCCCGCCGATCGGCCTCAACTGCTTTGTCGTCGCGGGCGTCCGCCCCGAGCTTTCGGTGCAGGACGTGTTTCGGGGTGCCTCGCCGTTCTTCGTGGCCGATGCGCTCACCATCGCGGGGCTTGTGGCCTTCCCGGCCATCGTGCTCTACCTGCCCGGACTCCTGCTTGGGTTGTAGAATTACGCAAGGTCAGTCACGCCGGGTGTGAACAAAGTCGCAGGCCGGGATTGCATTCCTGCAATGCGGCAGCGCAGCGGAGCGGCCCTTTGCCTGAGTCGCGCATGCATTCTGTCCGGGTCAAGCGGCTGAATCGTCCGTTTCCAGTTATTTTCTTGCGCCCCGAACTCGGGCCACCGCTCAACCGGCGGCTGTCACGGGGCGCGGCTCTCCCCGTGACGCAAAGGTAAGCATGTGGATAACTTGGTGGAAACTCAGGCCACGTCGTCCAGGCCCCGGCCCTTCAGCAGCGCCTCCACGCCCGGCAGACGGCCCCGGAACGCGGTGTAGAGCGCCTCCGGCTCCTCGATGCCCCCGGCGGAGAGGATGTGACGCTCGAGGCTCCTGGCGGTGTCGGGGTCGAAGGGGCCGCCGGCCTCCTCGAAGGCGGCGAAGGCATCGGCGTCCATCACCTCCGACCACATGTAGGAGTAATAGGCCGAGGCATAGCCGCCCGAGAAGATATGGGCGAAGTGCGGGGTGGCATGGCGCATGCGGATGGCGCGGGGCATGCCGATCTCTTCCAGAACCTCGGCCTGCTTCTGCATCGGGTCGGCGGGCGGCGGGCCGGCGTGAAACTCCAGATCCACCAGCGCGGAGCCGATGAACTCGCAGGTGGAGAAGCCCATGTCGTATGTTGCCGCGTCGAGCACCCGCTGGAGCAGGTCTTCCGGCATCGGCTTGCCGGTCTCGGCATGGGTGGCGAACTCCGAGAGCACCTCGGGCACCTCCAGCCAGTGCTCGTAGAGCTGCGAGGGCAGCTCGACGAAATCGCGGCTGACCGAGGTGCCGGAGATGCTGGCATAGGTCACGTCCGAGAGCATCTGGTGCAGGGCATGGCCGAACTCGTGGAACAGCGTGCGCGCGTCATCGTAGCTGAGCAGCGCGGGCTTGCCCTTGGGCGGCTTTGCGAAGTTGCAGACGTTGATCACATGGGGGCGGATGTCGCCCGCCAGCTTCTGCTGGGAGCGCAGGGCCGAGCACCAGGCACCCGACCGCTTGCCGCCACGGGCGAAGTAATCGCCGATGAACACGGCGATATGCGCACCGTCGCGGGTGACCTCCCAGGCGCGGGCATCGGCGTGATGCAGCGGGATCTCCAGCGGGGTGAACTCCAGCCCGAAGAGCCGGGTGGCGCAGGTGAAGGCCGCCTCGATCATGCGGTCGAGCTGGAAGAAAGGCTTCAGCTCCGCCTCGTCGAGCGCGTGCTCCTCCTTGCGGCGGGCCTCGGAATAATAGTGCCAGTCCCAGGGCTCGAGCGGACCGTCGAAGCCATCGGCGTGCAGCCGGCGTTCCAGCACCTTTGCGTCCGCCTCGGCCTTGGCACGGGCGGGCGACCAGACGGCGCGGAGCAGGCCGCGCACGTTGTCGGGCGTCTTGGCCATTTCGGTCTCGAGCCGGTAGTCGGCGAAGCTGTCGTAGCCCAGCAGCCCGGCCCGCTCGGTGCGGAGCTTCAGCATCTCGGCGGCCAGCGCGCGGTTGTCGGTTTCGCCGCCCTTGGCGCCGCGCGAGGTCCAGGCCTCGTAGGCGGTGCGGCGGTAGTCGCGGTTGGGGCAGAACTGTAGAAAGGGCACCACAAGCGAGCGGGAGAGGGTGACGACCGGCGAGTCGCTGCCCTTTTCCTCGGCGGCGGAGTTCATCGCATTGACCAGAAAGTCGGGCAAGCCGGCAAGATCGGCCACAGGCATGAACCAGTCGCGCTCGTCGGCCAGCAGGTTGAGGCCGAAGGCGGTGCTCTTTTCCGAGAGCGCGGTGTTGATCTCCTTCAGCCGCTTGCGCCCGGCCTCGTCGAGCCCGGCCCCTGAGCGGCGGAAACTGCGGTGGGTGAGGTAGAGCACGCGGCGCTGCTCGTCGGTGAGGTCGAGGGTTTCGCGGGTATCCCAGAGGGCATTGACCCGGTCGAAGAGCTTGGTGCTGAGCGAGATGTCGGAGTGCAGCGCCGAAAGCCGGGGCGAGAAGGCGCGTTGCAGCTTCTCGCGCTCGGGCGTGGAGGAGACGGCGGCGAGCAGAAAGAACGGCCCCAGCACGTCGTTCAAGGGCTCGTCGGCCAGTTCCAGCGCCTCGATCGTGTTGGCAAAGCTGGGCGCCTCGGGGTTGGCCTCGATCTCGGCGATGGTGGCGCGGGTCTCGGCCTCGGCGGCATCGAGCGCGGGCGCAAAGTGGGCATCCTCGATGGCGGCGAAGTCGGGCAGGTCGAAGGGCTGCTCGGACGGTGTGAGAAGCGGGTTGGTCATGGTTTGAGGCATGGGGTCGCGGTCTCCTTTGGGAGGCAACATAGGGGTGCAGCGAAGGAAGGCGAAGGGGGGTGCGGTCATTCGCCTGTCGTGGCGATCTGGCCGCAGGTCGGGCAATCGAGGCGGCGCTTGAGCCGGATCTTGCGGGTCTCGCCCCAGAGCGCATCGTAGATCAGCATCTCGCCGCGCAGCGGGCTGCCCGCGCCGGTGACCAGCTTCACCGCCTCGGCCGCCATCATCGCCCCCACCACGCCCGGCAACGGCCCCATCACGCCGGCCTCGGCGCAGGAGGGCGCAAGGCCGGGGGCCGGCGCCTCGGGAAAGATGCAGCGGTAGCAGGGGGCGCCCTGCGCCGGGTCGAAGACCGAGATTTGCCCCTCCCACTGCGAGAGCGCACCGGACACCAGCGGGATCCCCGCCGCCACGGCGAGGTCGTTGGCAAGGTAGCGGGTGGCGGAGTTGTCGGTGCCGTCGAGGATCATGTCGGCCTGGGCCACCAGGGCCGGGCCGTTCTCGAGCGTCAGCCGCTCGGCCAGGGCCGTCACCTTCACATGCGGGTTCAGCGCCGCCATCGCCTCCGCCGCGCTCTCGGCCTTGTTGCGGCCCTGCCCGTCGGTGCGGTGGATCACCTGCCGCTGGAGGTTGGAGGCATCGACCGTATCATCGTCGAGCACGGTCACATGCCCGACCCCGGCGGCGGCGAGGTAGAGCAGCGCGGGCGAGCCGAGGCCGCCAGCCCCGATCACCAGCACGCGGGCCGCCTTGAGCCGCTTCTGCCCCGGCCCGCCGATCTCGCGCAGCACGATGTGGCGGGCGTAGCGGGTGAGCTCGTCGGGGGTGAGTTTGGCGGGGTCTTCGGGCGTTGGGGCGGCGTGCCCGGCATCGCGGCGGGCCTCGGCCTGCTCGATGCCCGCCGCCTCGCGGCGCAGCAGCTTCAGCAGCAGCCCGTATCCGAGTGCGATGCCGCCGAAGAGCAGAACGATGAACCACAGCTCCCACTGTCCGCCGGTCATTGCACGCAGGGCGTGGCCTTCGGGCAGCGCGAGGTTGAGCACCAGCGCCGCGCCAACGATCGCCACCACCGCCAGCTTGCGCTGTCTGCGCGGCGCACCCAGAGCAGCGCCGCCCCACCACGCCAGCGCCATGAGCGCGAAGACAAGCAGCATCAGCCGCGGCCCGTGGAGCCGAACCCGCCTGCGCCGCGCGCGGTCTCGGAGAGCGCCGCGGCGGCGGCGAATTTCGCCTGCACCACCGGGGCGACGACAAGCTGCGCGATGCGCTCGCCATGGGCCACGGTGAAGGGCGCGCTGCCGAGATTGATCATCAGGATGCCGAGCGGCCCGCGATAGTCGCTGTCGATCGTGCCCGGCGTGTTGACCAGCGTCACCCCGTGCTTGGCGGCGAGGCCGGAGCGCGGGCGCACCTGGATCTCGAAGCCCGCCGGGATCTCGACCCGCAGGCCCGAGGGCACGATGGCGCGGGCGCCGGGGGCGAGGGTGAGCCCGCTCTCGCGTTGCCCCGCCGGCAGGTTGGCGCGCACGTCGGCCCCGGCGGCGCCCTCCGTCTCGTAGCCCGGAAGCGCGATCGCGGGGTCGGCACCCTCGTCGCGGAAGCAGCGGATCTCCGGCGTCACCTGAGCGCCTCCGCGATGCGGGCGGCCAGTTGCTGCGCCACCTGGTCCTTGCTCATGCGCGGCAGGGCATCGGCGCCCGCGGCTGTGAGGATGGTCACCGCGTTCTCGGAGCCGCCCATGATGCCGGTCTCGGGCGAGACGTCGTTGGCGATGATCCAGTCGCAGCCCTTGCGCTTCAGCTTGGCCTCGGCGTGGGCGATCAGGTCGTTGGTCTCGGCGGCAAAGCCGATGACGAGGCCGGGCCGCTGCGGCGATTTCGACACCTCGGCGAGGATGTCGGGGTTCTCGGTAAACTCCAGCGGCGCGATCCGGCCCGAGCCGTCCTTCTTGATCTTCTTGTCGGAGGCATCGACCACGCGCCAGTCGGCGACGGCGGCGGCAAAGACGGCGGCATCGGCGGGCAGCGCGGCGAAGACCGCCTCATGCATCTGTCGGGCGGTTTCGACCTTCACCACGCTGGCCCCCGCCGGCGGCGGCACCAAGGCCGGGCCCGTGACAAAGGTGACAGAGGCCCCCAGCCCCATCAGCGCGCGCGCCAACGCCGTGCCCTGCGCGCCCGAGGAGCGGTTGGCGATGTAGCGCACCGGGTCGATCGGCTCGTGGGTCGGCCCCGAGGTGAGCAGGATATGCTTGCCGCTGAGCGGCCCCTCGGCCAGCGCCTCGCCCACGGCGGCCACGATCTCGGGCACCTCCGACATGCGGCCCGGCCCATATTCGCCACAGGCCATCTCGCCCTCGCCGGGGCCGGTGAAGAGCACGCCGTCGGCCCGGAGCTGCGCCACGTTGCGCTGGTTGGCCGGGTGCAGCCACATCCGCACGTTCATCGCGGGCGCACAGAGCACGCGCTTGTCGGTGGCCATCAGCAGGGTTGAGGCGAGGTCGTCGGCGTGGCCGTTCGCCATCTTGGCCAGCAGGTCGGCGGTGGCGGGGGCGACGACCACGAGATCGGCGGCGCGGCTCAGCTCGATATGCCCCATCTCGCGCTCGTCGGTCAGGTCGAAGAGCTCGCGATAGACCTTTTCGGCGGCCAGCGCCGAGACCGAGAGCGGCGTGACGAACTGCTCCGCCGCGCGGGTCAGCACGGGCGTCACATGCGCGCCCTGTTCCCGCAGCCGCCGGATCAGGTCGAGCGACTTGAAGGCGGCGATGCCCCCGGCGATGACGAGCAGGATTTTCTTGCCTTGGAGCATGGGTTTGGCCCTCCGCTTGGCCAGTTGTAGGGCGCGGCGGGGCGCCCGGCAACCTCGGGCAAAGGCGCCTAGCCCTCCAGCGTGACCCGTCGGATGATGGCGCGCAGGGTGGCGATGCCATCGCCCTTCTCGGAGCTGGTGAGCACGATCTCGGGGAAGGCGGCCGGATGCTTCTGCAGGGCGGCGCGGGTCTGGGCCAGCACCTTGGCGCGCTCCTGTTCCTTGACCTTGTCGGCCTTGGTCATGACGACCTGAAACGTCACCGCCGCGGTGTCGAGCAGCTTCATGATCTCCTCGTCCACCGCCTTGACGCCGTGGCGGCTGTCGATCAGCACGAAGGCGCGGCGCAGGGTGACGCGGCCCTGGAGGTAGCTCTTGAGCAGGCGCTGCCACTTTTCCACCACCGGCACGGGGGCCTTGGCAAAGCCGTAACCCGGCAGATCGACGAGAAAGGCCTGCTCTGCGAGATCGAAATAGTTGATCTCCTGCGTCCGGCCCGGCGTGTTGGACGCCCGCGCCAGCGCCTTGCGCCCGGTCAGCGCGTTGATCAGGCTGGACTTGCCGACGTTGGAGCGCCCGGCAAAGCACATCTCGGGGCGGTCGGCGGCGGGCAGGCCATCCATCGCCACCACGCCCTTCACGAAGGTGATCTCGCCGGCAAAGAGCTTGCGGGCGGCCTCTAGGGTGATCTCGTCGGGCGCGTCTGCCAGCGGAAAGGGAAGCGGCGTGCTCATGCGGGGGTCACCTCGCAGCCTTCGGTGATCTCCCCGCCCTCGATCACCTCGCAGCGGATCGAGAAATCCTTGTGCCCCCAGCCCTCCTTGAGCGCCATCACCGTGGGCACGTCGCGCGCGCCGGTCTCGGGGTTGGCCATGGTGGCGGGGCAGCGGTCGGTCCGCTCGACACCGCGCAGCAGGGCCTTGCCCAGGCGGATGTCTCGGCCGACCCACTCCCACTCGGCCCAGGGCTCCAGCCCCTCGACCCAGAGATTGCCGCGCCAGCGCAGCGGCGAGATCTTCTGGCCGAGCTGCTGTTCGACGGCGGCGTGGCTGGCCCGGTTGCAGAGGGTGACCGAGGCAAAATCGCTGTCGGTATAGCCGCGGCCTTCGAGCTTGAGCACGCGGGTGGCGGCGGGCTGGCCCTCGGGGCGCAGCGGCGCGACCCAGTCGAGCAGGCGGGCCTGGTCGGCGGGGTCATCCATGTGAAAGCTGGCCTCGCCCAGCTTCGCATGGCGCAGGGTGACCGCGTCGCCCGCGCCGGTCTCGGCCCAGAAGGGCGCGAGCTGCGGGTTGCGCGAGGTGCGCGAGAAGTTGGAGCAGGCGGCCCAGTGCCCGGCCTCCGCCTCGGCCCCGTCCAGTGCCAACGCCCATTGCCGGTCGCCCGGAAGCGCCTGGCCGGCCTCCAGCACCACCCCGGCCAGCCGCTCGCGGCCATGGCTCTTGATCGGGTAGCGCCAGATCTCGGCCAGGCGGGCCGTCACTTCTTGCCGCCCGGCTTGGCGGTGGAGTTGGCGGCTTTCGCCGCCTCGGCCTTGGCCTTCTTCCTGAAGCCCTTCTTGATGTTGCCGAAGACATCGGGCTTGTGCCCGTGGCTGCGCATGATCGTGTACTGCTGGATGAAGGTGATCGTGTTGTTCGCGATCCAGTAGACCACGAGGCCGGAGGCGAAGCCGCCAAGCATGAACATGAACACCCAGGGCATCCAGGCAAAGATCATCTGCTGGGTCGGATCCGTGGGCGCGGGGTTCAGCTTCTGCTGGAGCCACATCGAGATGCCGAGCAGCAGCGGCAGGATGCCGATGAAGATCAGCGCCAGGATCGTGCCGGGCTCTGGGTTGGCCCAGGGCAGCAGCCCGTAGAGGTTGAACAGCGAGGTCGGGTCGGGCTGCGAAAGGTCGCGGAACGGGCCGAAGAAGGCCGCCTGGCGCAGCTCGAGGGTGACGAAGATCACCTTGTAGAGCGAGAAGAAGATCGGGATCTGCAGAAGGATCGGCAGACAGCCCGAGGCGGGGTTCACCTTTTCCTTCTTGTAGAGCGCCATCATGTCGCGCTGCAGCTTCTGACGGTCGTCGCCGGCCTTTTCCTTGAGCTTCTCCATCTCGGGCTGAAGCTCCTTCATCTTGGCCATCGAGACGTAGCTCTTGTAGGCCAGCGGGAAGAGGATCGCCTTGATGATGAAGGTCAGCGCGATGATCGCCAGGCCCATGTTGCCGATCAGCCCGTAGAGGAAGTGCAGCCCCCTGAAGATCGGCTTGGTCAGCATCCAGAACCAGCCCCAATCCACCGTGTTGACGAAATCGACGAAGCCGAGATCGTCCTGGTAGTGCTTGATGACCTCCCATTCCTTCGCGCCGGCAAAGAGATGGCTGCGCGAGCTCACGGTGGTGCCGGGCGCGATGTCCCGCGTCGGCTGCTTGGTCAGGGTCTGGTAGATGTCCTGCCCCGGGATGTAGCCCACCGTGAGCGTCGCGGGCTGGCCCGGCTCGGGGATCAGGTTGGTCATCCAGTAGTGGTCGGTGAAGCCGATCCAGCCGTCGGTGATGTTCTCGAACACCTCGGGCTTGCCGGCAAAATCGGTGACGTCGTCGTAATCCTCGATCACCAGTTCGCCGCCGTGCTGGCCGATGACCCCTTCGTGGATGACGAAGAAGTTGGTCAGGTCGGGCAGGCCGTGGCGGTTGATCAGTGCGTAGGGCTGGGCGCGCACGGCGGTTTCGGTCGGGTTTTCGACCGATTGCTCGATGGTGAAGAGGAACTCCTCGTCCACGCTCATGGTGCGGCGGAAGATCAGGCCCGCGGGGCTGTCCCAGCGCAGGGTGACGGGGGTGCCGGGGGTCAGGCTCTCGCCCTCCTCCACGGTCCATTCGGTGGCGTCGCCGGGCACGTCGGCGGGGGTGAGCCCGGCGCCGGGGGCCCAGCCGACCAGCGCATAATAGGGATTGGTTTCGCCCACGGGCGACAGCAGGCGGACGATCTCGGTGCTGTCGACGTCCACGGTGTAGCGCCGGAGGCTCACATCGTCGACGCGGCCGCCGATCAGGTTGATCGAGCCGACGAGATTGGGCGTTTCGATGGGCAGGCGCGGGGCGTTGGCCACGGCTTCGGGCGCAGCCGCCGAGGCGCCGGTGGCGGCCGGAGCGGTGCCATCTGCGGCGCCGGGCGTCGTGGAGCCATCGGCGGCAGGCGCGGCGCTGCCGGCGGTCTGCTCGGCGCTGGGCGCCTCGGGCACCACCTGCTCCTCGGGGGGGAAGATGATGAACCACGCCAGGATCACAAGGAAGCTCAGCGCCGTGGCGAGAATGAGGTTCTTGTTCTGGTCGTCCATGCAGGGGCACCGCTCGCTCGTTTCAGGTTGCGAGGGTTCAATCGTTCAAGGGCCGAAAGGTCAAGACGAAAGGCTGCAATTGTGACCGGGCGAGGGGTCGCAGGCGGGGTCCCGGGCGCTCCGGGCCTGCTTTGCCGGGGAGCGGGAGGCAGAATCGGAGGCTGCGGGGGCCGCTGCCGCGCCGGCGCTGGCCGTGTCGCCTCACTCCCGCGCGATGCCTTTCAGGATCGGGGTCTCGACGATCTTGGCGTTGTGCTTCTCGATCCAGCCGATGGTATCCTCGAAGGGCATGGGCCGGGCGAGGCCGAAGCCCTGGATATGGCCGCACCCCAGCTGGGCCAGCATTGCGTGCTCGCCGATGCTCTCCACCCCTTCCGCGAGGGTGTCGAGGTCGAGCTGCTCGGCCATGAGCAGGATCGCCGAAACCATCTTTTGCTGCTCCCGGTCCTCGTGGACCCGCATCACGAAGCTGCGGTCGATCTTCAGCCGACTCACGGCAAAGCGGCGGATCGAGCTGATCGAGGCGTGGCCGGTGCCAAAATCGTCCAGGTCCACGGGGCAGCCCATGGTGGCCAGGTTGGCGATGTTGCGGGTTATGGTGTCGTCGTCGGTGTCGGCCACCACCGACTCGAGCACCTCGATGGTGATCCGTTCCGGGCGCAGGTCGAAGCGGTCGAGCTCCCATTTCACCCGGTCGCAGAGCTTGGGGTTGCGCAGTTCGGCGGCGGCGAAGTTGACGCCCACGGTGGGCACGCTCACCCCGGCGCGATCCCAGGCGCGCAGTGCGGCGCAGCTGTGGTGCAGCATCACCTCGCCCAGGCGCTCCATCAGCCCGGCCTGCTCGATGGCGGGCAGAAAATCTCCGGGGGCGATCATGCCGCGCTCGGGATGAAGCCAGCGGGCCAGCGCCTCCATCCCGGTGATCCTGCCGGTATCGGTAGAGATCTGGGGCTGGAACCACGGCTTGATCTGGCCTTCCGAGAAGGCGGTGAGCAGGTCGTCCACCAGCGCATGCCGCGCGGTGATCTGGGCCTGCATCTCGCGCGAGTAGGCACGGGTGCCGCCCGGCCCGTTGGCGCGGGCCTCGTCGGCGGCCGCCTCGGCGGCGGCGAGCAGGGCGTTGGCGGTGCGTTGCGGTGCGCGGGTGTGGAGGCAGAAGCCGACCGACACGCTCACATGCATCGAGGTCGCGTCGATGCTCACCGCCTGGCCGGCGCTGCCCTGCAATCGCTCGGCGATGCCAAGCGCGGTGTCGAGGTTGATCCGGCGCACCGGGTCGAGCCCGACGGCAAAGCGCGGCCCGTCGAGACGGGCGGCAAAATCGGCCCCGCGCATGGCGCTCTCGATCCGCTCGCCGGTGCGGCGCAGCACGGTTTCCGCCGCCGTCTTGCCGACGCGCTCCACCAGGGTGGGCCAATCGTCGATCTCCAGCACGAAGCAGGCGGTGGTCCAGTTCTGCGCCTCGGCCCGGGGAATCGCCTCGCCGAGCAGGTCCAGGAAATCCTCGCGCAACAGCAGGTCGGTGGCGCCGTCACGGCGGCCGGAGGAATCGCCCCGCTCCAGCAGCCCGCCCATCAGCGCCAGCACCGGAAACAGCAGCGCGGCGATGAGAATCACCCCTTCGCCGCCAAACCAGTAGCCCGCCAGCATCAACGCCGGGAGAAAAGTGACGATCTGCGGCCGGAAGAAGCCCTGCCGCAGCACCCGCCGCAGTTTCAAGTAGGTGCCCTTGAGCCCTCTCATGCCATCGCCCTCATGCCCTTGCGCCCCGGATCGGGCCGCCACGGGGGGCAAGCTAGGCAATCGGCGTGTTCAGTTTCTTAAGACGGGCGGGGCGATTTCGTTCGAATTTTGCGCATCGGCCTGATTTCGCCGTTCCAGCCCGATGAAGTCGAAGATCGCGGGATCGAGCAGATGCGAGGGCCGGGTGTTCATGAGGGCGCGGAACATCTTCTGCCGCCGGCCCGGGTGGTTGGCCTCCCACTGGTCGAGCAGCGCCTTGACCTGCTGGCGCTGCAGCCCGTCCTGGCTGCCGCAGAGGTCGCAGGGGATGATCGGATACCCCATGTCACGGGCGAACTTCTCGCAATCGGCCTCGGCCACATGCGCCAGCGGGCGATAGACGAAGAGGTCGCCCTCCTCGTTGAGCAGCTTCGGCGGCATGGTGGCCAGCCGCGAGCCGTGGAAGAGGTTCATGAAGAAGGTTTCGAGAATGTCGTCTCGGTGATGGCCCAGCACCACCGCCGAGCAGCCCTCCTCCCGCGCGATCCGGTAGAGGTTGCCGCGCCGGAGCCGCGAGCAGAGCGCGCACATTGTCCGGCCTTCCGGCACCTTGTCCATCACGATGGAATAGGTGTCCTGATACTCGATCCGGTGCGGCACGCCCATCCGCGCCAGGAACTCCGGCAGCACCGTCGCCGGAAAGCCCGGCTGCCCCTGGTCGAGATTGCAGGCCAGCAGGTCCACCGGCAGCAGCCCGCGCCATTGCAGCTCGTGGAGCACGGCGAGCAGGGTGTAGCTGTCCTTTCCGCCGCTGAGGCACACCAGCCAGCGCGCGCCGCGTTCGATCATGCCGTATTGCTCGATCGCCTCGCGGCAATCGCGCACGATCCGCTTGCGGAGCTTCTTGAACTCCGTCGTCGCGGGGGCGCCGTGAAACAGCGGGTGAATGTCGTCGTTCTCGTCGAGCATGGCGCTGCGTATGCCAGAAAGCGCGGCCTTGGGGAAGCGGGGGCACACGTTCAACGCAAGGCCTTGTGAAGGTGCGGATTGCCGCGGGCCGGGTGGCCGGATTTCGGCAGGAACTTGCGAGAATCCGGGCTCGCGGCGGAGGCAGGAACAGGCATCGCCGGGCGTGGTTGTGGCCCCACACAGCGGCGATCCTGCCGCGCAGAACTCTCAGGAGGACACCATGACCAACATGTTCACCAAGACCGCCATCGCAGCCCTTCTTGCCGGCTCGCTCGGCACAGCAGCCACCGCCGGCACCCTCGGCGCCGAGGCCAAGACCGATGTGGAGGCCGGCGTGCAAGCCGGCTCGAGCGGCGCGCTCGACACCGCACAGGGCGCGGCCGATCAGGCGAGAGATGCCGTGACCAGCACCGCCCAGGCCGTGCAGGACGGCGCAAGCGATCTGGCCGATGCGACCGAAGGTGGCGCCAGCGCCGATGCCTCGCTGAACTACGGCACCGTCATCTCCGGCCTCAACAACGGCTCCACCGCCGGCGCCGCCGCCGAGATCGAGGCGCTCGACAGCGAGGTCACGGTCGACACCGTTCTGTTGAGCGAGATCGACGGGGCCGAGCAGGCGCAGGCGCTCGACACCGCGCTGAACGCGCAGGCCGACGCGATCGCGAGCTTTCACGAGGCCATCGAGGCCAACAGCCACCTGACCGCCGCGCTGGATGCGCAGGGCTTCACCGCCGATGACGTGGTGGGCTTCGAGGCCGAAGGCGAGGGCAACGTGACCCTGGTGATCGACGATCGCGCATGATCGGTTGAACCAAATCGACGCCTGGTGCGTTGGATAGGCGACCGCGCCTGAACCTCGCGGCGCCAGACCTTGATCCCTCGAAGGTCAGAAGGCCCCTGCTCCCTCCCGGCAGGGGCCTTTTTCATGGCCTCCCGCATCGGGTGCGACGGTCAGCGATACATCTTCTTCACCTGCTCCGTCTCCCGGTCGAGATCGACCCGGAAGAAATGCGGCGAATCCCAGATCAGCACGTAGTCCGGGTGGGGCATCGGCCAGAGCCGGTCCACCGGGCCGAGTTTTGCCTCCACCTCGTCTCCGGTCATGCCGATGCGGATGCCGTTGATTTCGCCGGGAAAGCCCTCTTCGTAGGTCACCGACTTGAGCGTGCCGTCGCCCCTGGGCGTCAGCAGCACGGAAACCTCGGGCAGGAAGAGATAGGTGATCGCGCCCTCCTTCTCCTCTTCCACCGGGGTCAGCTCGCCCACCAGGGCCAGGAACTCGTCCAGCCGGTCGTTTGGCAGGAGCTGCTGGCAGGCCTCGACGACAGTCTCTATTCGGGTCAATGAAGGGCCTCCCTCAGGCTCTCGAAGAAGGACAGCAGGTCCTTGGCGACAAGCGTGGCATTGGCGCTTTCTCTCAGGGTTTCGGCGGGGTCTTCAACCCAAACCTCGTGGTCGATGAAGAAAACCCTGCCGAAGTCTTCCGGATCGAGGGCGATGGCAAAGATGTTGCCGCCCGGATCATCGGCGAAGGCCAGTGCCGCTTCGGGCAACATGCCCACCTCTGCCAGCTCGGCGGTCTCGTCGGCCAGCAGCGGGTAGGGCGCATTGCCGCCGAGCGCGAAGACGGTGTTCACCACCGTGTCGTTTCCGCCAGGCAACGGCAGCACCGAGGCGCGGGTCAGCCCGCCGTTGACGCTGGCGTAGAGCATCACCAGCGGTTCGGGCACCTGCACCCCCAGCGCCAACCAGGCGGCCTCGCGGGCGTCGATGCTCAGGGGTGGCGCGGCCTCGGAGAAATATTCGCCGTAGTCCATAGATCAGGGCCCTCCGCCGCTTCCGCCGCCGCCACTGGCGCCCCCGTTGGCCAGCGTGCCGTGGGTGTTCGATATGCCGCCCGCATGGGTGAACTGCCGGTGCAGCGCCCGCGGCAGCAGCTCCATGGTGACACCATCCTCGTGGTGATGCCATGTCTGCCCCGGCGGCGAGCGGTCGCCGTACTGCCCCCTCCCCGTCTGGTTGTTGGCGGCCCGAAAGTCGGCGCTCCGGCTCTGGAAGCCGCCCGGCAGGGTGGTGCTGTCGACCCGATGCGGCGAAAAGTCGGGATAGCCGCGGTTGTCGTAGGTCACCGCCTGGCCCTGGCGGTTGGTGTAGGTCACCGATCCGTCGCGGTTTTGATGAATGGTGCCGCCGCGGTCGAGCCACTTGCGGGTGTTGGGCGCGTTGCGCCAGGCCCCGGTGGTGGGCTTCTGGAAGTTCGCGCCCGGACGTGGCGTGATTCGCAGGTTGCCGCCGTTCATGCCGAGCCGGTTGGGATCGACCCGCACCTGGTAGTTGCGGTTGAACCATTGGCCGCCGCGCACCGCCGCCGCGCCGCCGGCAAAGCCGCCCAGCACCTCGAAGGTGCGAGTCCAGGTCTCGCCGAGCCCAAGGTGCTCGCCCAGGGCACGGCCACCCAGGGCACCAAGGTGGCCACCCCCGAAGCCGAGCGCGGTATAGGCCAGGGTAGGCCCGAGGCCGTAGGCGGCGATCGAGCCGCCAGTTGCGATGAGCAGGCCGCCGATGGCCATGACCTTCATCCCGGTCGAGAGCCACACCGGCACCTCGGGCTTCATCGGCAGAACCTGCACCGAGGGGCCGCCGATCATCACGTTGGGCGAGCCGGCGGTGATCAGCGCGGAGCACACGATCTTCTCGTCGACCCGGCCTGCCGGCATCATGTTGATCAGCACGGTCTCCGCGCCGGTCGCCTGGGCCTGGGGGATACCGCCCTCCATCGAGCAGCTGGCGAGGCCCAGCACGGTGGCCGAGGCCGGGCGCATGTTGATCAGCACGTTGGGCGAGCCCATGGCGATGGCCCCGGTTGCCGGCCCCATCTTGGATTCGCCGATATACTGCCCGGCCAGGCCCGAGCCACCCGCCACCGCAAGCGCGCCGCCAATGGCGATGGCGCCAAGCCCGCCGGTGGCGATGATCGCGGCGCCCGCGAGCAGCCCGATGCCGAGCCCGATCAGCGCGCCGGGCAGGGCCATGGTGTGGGCAACCGGGTCTCCCAGCCGCGCCGCAGGCTTCTCGCTCACCGGCCCGTCCTCAGAGCTGGCGCGCGGCCTGGGCGAAGAGCTCCTCGAACACCTCGCGGGCGTCGTTGAACTCCTTCTCCGTCGCCGTCGCGGTGCCGTTTACCACCATCCCGTCGCGCCCCTCGAGCAGCACGATCCATTGCGTCACCCGCAACGGGCCGTTCTGCCACGACACGATGAACTCGCGGGCCGGATGGCCCTCGATCACCGTCTGGCGCACCACGTGAAAAAGCGGGCTGGGCAGGGCCTGCTGCATCTCGGCATGGCGCGCAGCCGAAAAGTCGGCCAGCCGCGCCTCCACCGTCGCACCGTCGACCTGCGGCTCCTGGCTGAACACCACGTTGGCCGCCATGCCGGCTTGGCCGGGGGTGGCTGCGGTGTAGATTTTCATGGATTTGTCGGACCAGCCCTCTGGCGGCCGGATGTCTGGCAAAGTCATTTCGCCCCCAATGGGAGATGAACCTCTCCGAGCCCGTAATTGGCCGGAAACACGCGATAATCAGGATCGAGGCCATCAATGCCAGCCTCTCTCCGGCAAGTAAGGCGCTCCCGCGACAGTTGCAAGCGGAGCCTTCCGTTGCCCCTACGTAAGGCCGGATTCGCGCAGGGTTTCGCCGATCTCCGCGGCCTCGGGCAGCCCGGCTTCCAGGGCAAAGATCCAGGCCTGTGTCAGATAGAACCCGGCCCCCGGACCGCCTGCCCGCGCGGCCTCGGCGTAGAGCCGCGCCAGCGCCACCCCGTCGCCCGCCGCATGGGCCGCCAGCAGCCGGGCGTCGAGGTTCACCGGCTCATCCGCCCCGTCAGCCTGGCAGCCACCCATTGATGAAACCTGTGCGTCGGCCCGTCCATCGCCGGAGAGAATCGCCCGCCGTCGAAGCCCGGCCCGACCCTCCCGCGCTGCATCCCCTCGACCACGAAGACATCTTCCTCGAAAACCTCGCGCCACTGCGCGCAATTCTTCGCCCGGAGCCCCGCGTCGGTCTCGGCGGCGGGATAGTAGAGGTGAACATGCTCCCGCGTCGTGCCGATGCCGGTGGGCTCCAGCACGATGGCAAAGGCATGGTCGCGCTGGGCGCCCATCAGCACGTTGGGAAAGACCGAGATATACTCTGCCCCCTCCTCCCAACTCTCCGGCCAGCCCGCGAAATCGGGGAAGGTCTCGCCGCCCTCACCCCGTATGCGCCGGTAGAGCGTGCTGCCCTGCCCCGAGAAGCCCTTGGCCTCGATGTGGTAGTGATCCTCCAGCCGCGAGTAGCTGTTGAGCCCGGGGTGGACCCAGGGCAGGTGGTAGCTCTCGCAGAAGTTCTCGACCGCAAGCTTCCAGTTGCAGGCCACCTCCAGCACGAAGCGGCTGTCGTCTCCGCCGTGGACCAGCGGCGCATCCACCGCCTCCCAGCGGGCCAGCAGCTCGGCATGGACCTGTTCGAACGGGGCGGTCGCACCGGACACATCGACGAACACCACGTCGCGCCAGACGTGGGAGGCCACCTCGACCAGGCCGAGATCGTCATTCACGATGCCGTCGGCCCGGTTCATCCCCGGCCCGCCCACATGGGGCGTGGCCAGCAGGCGGCCGTCATGGGCATAACACCAGGAGTGATAGGGGCAGCGGATCGCGCCCTCGATCCTGCGCGGCGCGTCGACCAGAATCATGCCCCGGTGGCGGCAAGTGTTGCGAAACACCCGGAGCACACCGTCGCGGCCCCGCAGCATCAGAAGCGGCAGACCGAGAAACTCGAGCGGCACAGCATCGCCCGGCTCGGGCACATCCGCCGCCACCCCGATCCCGGCCCAGCCGCCCCAGAGCAGCGCGTCGCGTTCGGCCTGAAAGGTCGCGGGATCGGTGTAATGCGCATTGGGCAAGCCCCTGGCCTGCCCGATCGGGCGCAGCACGGCGGCAAGCTCGGTGGCGTGATCGTCGGGCATGGCGTCCTCCCCTGTCCTGCCTGTCAGGCTAGGCCCGGGGCGGGGGCGGGCTTGCCGAAAGGCGACACCCCGCGGCGCGTTTCGGCCCTCAGTTCACCGCCATCAGGTATTTCAGGCTGGCCCAGCCGGTGGTGCCGTCGGGCAGGCGCAGTTGCGCCCAGTCGCCCGAGCGCCCGCCATCCCAGAACAGCATCTGGCCGGCATGCAGCCTGCGGATGATGCCGAAGCTCGTGTTCGGCCCGCGGCGCAGGTTGAGATAGCCGTCATTGGTGCGCCGCACGGTAAAGTCGTAGCGGCGGGTCGGAAAGTAGTTGAGGTCGATGTAGCCGCCATGCACCCAACCCACCGTGCCGTCGGGCAGGGCGACCTGACGCCAGGCGCGGTTGCCGGCAAGGCCCTGCACCTCGGTCCCGGCGGTGAGCCGCATCACGATGCCGTATTGCGTGCCGGGTCCGCGGCGCAGGTTGAGGTAGCCGTCGTTGGTGTCTTGCACGTATTGGGTTTCGGCGGCGGCGGGCAAGGCCAGGGCCACGAGGGCGAGAAAGGCGAGAAGGAATCGGCGGGTCATGAGAAAATCTCCGGTCTGGCAATGCCGCCAGCATCGCCGCAGCCGGCGCGGCGGGTCAATCGGGGACGTTGTCGATGCCAGAGCCGCCCCAGGGATTGCAGCGCAGGATGCGCCGCAGCGCGAGCCATCCGCCCTTCAGGCCGCCGTGCTTTTCAAGCGCCTCCAGCGCATAGGCCGAGCAGGTCGGATGGTAGCGGCAGCTGTGCCCGACCCAAGGCGAAAAGAGCAGCCGGTAGGCCCTGACCGGCAGGGCGAGGAGGCGGGCCAGCAGGGTCATGGCCGCGAGCCCGCCCTTCGAGGCGTCCTTGCGGGGGCGATGAGGGGCCATGGGCCCCTGAAAATCCTGCCCGGCCTATCCATGCAGCTTGTCCAGCGCCGCCCGCAACTCGTCTTGCATCAGGGCGAAATCCCGGCGCGCCGTCTCGGCCTCGCGGCCGATCAGCACGTAGTCCCAGCCTGGCTTGCCGGCACCCGGCAGCACCGCCCGCGCGATCTCGCGAAGCCGCCGCTTGGCCCGGTTGCGCGCCACGGCGTTGCCCACCTTCTTGGAGCAGGTGAAGCCCACGCGCAGGGCCTCGCCCTCGCCCCGCTTGCGCCCCTGCACCACGAACCCCGGCGTATGCTGACGCCGCGCACGGGCGCAGGCCAGGAAATCGGCGCGCTTCTTCATCACCTCGAGACAAGCGAAAACCGCCGCAGGGCCCTCGCCCCCGGCGGTTTCATCAACCTTTGCCATCACGCCGGGCATCCCTGCCCCGCGACGCCTCAGGCGCTCAGACTCTTCCGGCCGCGGGCGCGGCGGGCGTTGAGGATCTTGCGGCCGGCCTTGGTGGCCATGCGCGCACGGAATCCATGACGCCGCTTGCGGACGAGGTTGGAAGGCTGGAACGTGCGTTTCATCGCGCTGTCTCCGTCTCGGACTGTCTCGGTCGGTGGCCGCCCCGCGGAATCGCAGGGGGCTCGGGTGTTCGAAGCCCGCTCAATAGGGACCGCTCGGGAGGCTGTCAATCGACCCGTACCGGAATCTTGCAACATTTCCCGCCGGTCGCCCCGGAGGCTGTAACAAAACCCTGCGCGGGGCAGCCGATTTGCCCGCTTGTGCTCACCCGGCATCAACCGGGCGTGATCTGGGCCGCCGCGCATGGGGTGCCCGCCCATCTTCTGCCATGACTGATACCACGGACCGAAGGGATGACGGAATGGCCGAGATGACGGAAAACAGGGCGAAAAGCCCCTGGATCAGGCGGTTGCCGCTGCTGGCGATCCTGGCCGTGGCGCTGCTTGGGGCCTTCTTCCTGCGGGATTACCTCAGTTTCCGGACCCTGGCCGAGAACCGCGAGGCGCTCATCGCCTTCCGGGACGAGAACTACCTGCTGACCGTGCTGGCCTTCATCGCCGTCTATGTCGTGATCGTCGCCTTCTCGCTGCCCGGCGCCACCGTGGCCACGCTGACAGGCGGATTTCTGTTTGCCACCTTCCCCGGTGCGCTCTTCAACATCACCGCCGCCACCCTCGGGGCGATCTGCATCTTCCAGGCGGCCCGCCTCGGGCTGGGCGACAGGCTCTCCGAGCGGCTCGACGGTTCGGGCGGCGCGGTGCAGAAGATCAAGGCCGGGATCGACGCGAACCAGTGGGAGATGCTGTTTCTGATCCGGCTGGTGCCGGCGGTGCCCTTCTTCGTGGCCAACCTGGTGCCCGCGCTGCTTTCGGTGCCGCTGCACCGCTTCGCCATCACCACCTTCCTCGGCATCATCCCGGGCGCGGTGGTCTACACCTCGGTCGGCGCCGGGCTGGGCGAGGTCTTTGCCCGCGGCGAAACGCCCGACCTCGGCATCATCTTCGAGCCGCACATCCTGCTGCCCATCCTCGGCCTCTGCGCGTTGGCGGCCCTCCCCATCGTTCTCAAGGCCCTCCGAGGCAAGAAAGGTCTGTGATGTCCACGATCAAGGCAGACATCTGCATCATCGGCGCCGGCTCCGGCGGGCTCTCGGTGGCCTCCGGCGCGGCCCAGATGGGGGCGAAGGTGGTGCTCGTCGAGGGCCACAAGATGGGCGGCGACTGCCTGAACTACGGCTGCGTGCCCTCCAAGGCGCTGCTTTCCTCCGCCCACCACGCCCACGCCATGACCACCGGTGCGCCCTTCGGCGTGGCCCCCGCCGTACCTCAGGTGGACTACGCCCGCGCCAAGGATCACGTGGCCGAGGTGATCGCTGCCATCGAGCCCCATGATTCGCAGGAGCGGTTCGAGGGGCTGGGCGTGCAGGTGATCCGCGACTGGGGCAGCTTCATCTCCCCCACCGAGCTGCGCGCCGGAGAGCACACCATCACCGCCCGCCGCTTTGTCATCGCCACCGGCTCACGGCCTTTCGTGCCGCCGATCGACGGGCTGGAGAGCGTGGACTACCACACCAACGAAACCATCTTCGACCTGCGCGAGCGCCCGGAGCATCTGATCGTCATCGGCGGCGGACCGATCGGGCTGGAGATGGCCCAGGCCCATGCCCGGCTGGGCTGCAAGGTCACCGTGATCGAGGCGCAGAAGGCCCTGGGCAAGGACGACCCGGACCTCGCCGCCTTCGTGCTGGGCAAGCTCCGCGCCGAGGGCATCGAGATTCGGGAAGAAACGGCAGCCGAGAAGGTCACCGCCGAGGGTGGCGTCACCGTGCACACGCCCTCCGGGCCCGTCACCGGCTCGCACCTGCTGGTCGCCGTCGGACGGCAGGTCAACATCGACCGGCTCAACCTCAACGTCGCCAAGGTCGACCACGACCGCGCTGTGAAGGTGGATGCCACGCTGCGCTCCCCCTCCAACCGCCGGGTCTATGCCATCGGCGATGCCGCGGGGGGGCTGCAGTTTACCCATGTCGCGGGCTACCACGCGGGCATCGTCATCCGCTCCGCCATGTTCGGCCTGCCCGCCAAGGCCAGGACCGCGCATATCCCCTGGGTCACCTACACCGATCCCGAGCTTGCCCAGGTGGGCCAGACCGAGGCGCAGGCCCGCGAGGCGCACGGCGCGGCGCTGCAGGTGATCCGGCTGAGCTACGACGACACCGACCGGGGCCGCGCCATCCGGGCCGAAGGGATGCTGAAGCTGATGGTGGTCAAGGGCCGCCCGGTGGGGGCCTCCATCGCCGGGCCGCAGGCCGGCGAGCTGATCGCACCCTGGGCCACGGCCATCGCCAATGGCCACAAGCTGACCACCCTGGCGAACACGGTTCTGCCCTACCCGACCCTGCAGGAACTTAACAAACGCGCCGCCGGAGCCTATTTCTCTCCGAAACTGTTCGAGAGCCCCCTGGTCAAGCGGGTCGTCGGGCTGGTGCAACGCCTGCTGCCCTAGCGACGGACCGCGCGGAAATGGTATAACGCGCGAGAAATGTTCCTGAATACGCTCTCCGGCCGCTTCCTGATGCTGACGATCGCCTTCGTCATGCTGGCCGAAGTGCTGATCTTCGTGCCCTCCATCGCGCGCTTCCGGGAGGACTTTCTGCTGTCGCGCCTGGAGCGGGCCCAGATCGCCTCGCTGGCGCTGCTGGCGACCGACGAGGTGATCGACGCCAACCTCGAGGCCGAACTCCTGCGCAACGCCGGCGTCATGAACGTGGTGTTGCGGCGCGACGAGATGCGCGAGCTGATTCTCTCCTCGCCAATCATCGCCCCGGTGACCCAGACCTACGACCTGCGCGACCCGGGCCCCTGGGTGCTGATGATGGACGCCATGATGCGGCTGTGGAAGCGCGATGCCGAGTTGATCCGGGTCATCGGCGACCCGGTCAAGGAGGCCGGGCTGCTGATCGAGGTGACGATGGACACCGCCGACCTGCGCATGGCGATGCTCGACTACGGCGTGCGAATCCTCTGGCTCTCGGCGGTGATTTCGGCGCTGACAGCGCTGCTGCTGTTCCTCGCCGTCCGCATCTTCATCGTCCGCCCGATCCACCATGTGGTCGATGCGATGGCGAGCTATGCCAAGGCCCCCGAGGATGCCCGCCGCATCATCGAGCCGCGCGCCGGCGCGCTGGAGCTGCGCGAGGCGGAGGAGGGGCTGAACGCGCTTCAGACCCAGCTCACCTCCGCGCTGAAGCAGAAGGACCGCCTGGCCCAGCTTGGCGGCGCCGTGGCCCGCATCAGCCACGACCTGCGCAACATCCTCACCACCGCCCAGCTCTTCGCCGACCGGATGGAAAGCTCCAAGGACCCGGCGGTGGCCCGCGCAGCGCCCAAGCTGGTCAACTCGATCAGCCGCGCGGTCAACCTCTGCGAGAGCACGCTGGCCTTCGGCCGCGCCGAGGAGCCGCCGCCGAAGCTCTCGCGCTTCGCGCTGGCCCCCCTGGTGAACGACGTGATCGACAGCGAGCGCCTGGCGGCGGGCGAGCACGACATCTCCTATGCCGAGGACATCCCCAGCGGCCTGACCCTGCGCGCCGACAGCGAGCAGCTCTTCCGGGTGCTGACCAACCTCATCCGCAACGCCCGGCAGGCCATCGTCGCCACCGGCAAGCCGGGAGAGATCTGCGTGACCGGGCGGGAGGAAGACGACGGCTGGGTGATCACCGTCACCGATACCGGCCCCGGCCTGCCGCCCAAGGCGCAGGAGCACCTGTTCCAGCCGTTCCAGGGCGGGTTCCGCAAGGGCGGGTCGGGCCTCGGGCTGGCGATTTCGGCCGAGCTGATCCGCGGCCACGGCGGCAGGCTCGACCTCAGCCGCACCGGCCCGGAAGGCACCGAGTTCGCCGTGGTGCTGCCGCGCGAATTCGCCGAGGCCCCCGAACCCGTGCCGCAGAGGGCCGCCGAGTAGGGCCGCACCCGGGCCACCGCGCGCCGGCCCGTCATGGCAGCGGTGCGCCTAGATCCAGTCGCGCTGCACCAGGTCGGCCACCGCGTCGATCCCGCGTCCGAACACGAAGACCCTGTGGCGCGGGTCGTCGGGGCCGCCGTAGGGGATGCTGTCGGTGAACACCACAAGCCCCCGCGCCCGGCACTCCTCGGCAACGACCCTGGCCCGCTCGGCATCGTCGGTCATCACCACCAGGTGGCTCCAGGCCCAGTCGTCGGCTGCGATCTCGGCCCAGGCATGCGCCGCCAGCCCTGCCTCGGTCTCGAAGCGGGCCACCTCGCGCCACTGGCCGCGCTCTTCGTTGCCCCAGAGCCAGGCCGCGCCGTCGTGGCGCACCGAGAATCCCTCGCCCACGCCGCGCCCGTCGAGCGCATAGCCCTCAAAGTTGGCCCCCTCCGCCAGCATCCAGTCGCGCAACGCAACCAGCGTGCCGGGCGGCGTGGAAAGCGGCGCCGGGTGGTAGCGGCTCACCCGCCGGCCACCTCCAGCACGATCTTGCCGATATGCTGCGAGCTCTCCATCCGGGCGTGCGCCTGCGCCGCGTCGGCGAGCGCGAAGGCCTGGTCCATCACCGGCGCCACACGGCCCGAGGCGAGCAGCGGCCAGACCTTCTCTTCCAGCTCAGCCGCGATCGCCGCCTTGGCGGCCACCGATTGCGGGCGCAGGGTGCTGCCGGTGAGGGTGAGCCGCCGCGCCATGACCTGGGCAAAGTTCAGCTCCGCCTTGGGGCCCGAGAGGAAGGCGATGTGCACCATCCGCCCGTCCATCGCCATGGCGGCGACGTTGCGGGGGATGTAGTCGCCGCCGACCATGTCGAGCACCAGGTTGGCCCCGCCCTCGGCCTTCAGCACCTCGACGAAGTCTTCCTCGCGGTAGTTGATTGCCCGTTCGGCGCCGAGACCCAGGCAGGCCTCGCACTTCTCACGGGAGCCCGCCGTGGTGAACACCCGTGCGCCGAAGGCATGGGCGAGCTGGATCGCCGTGGTGCCGATGCCCGAGGAGCCGCCGTGCACCAGAAACACCTCGCCCGCCTTCAGCCCGCCGCGCATGAAGACGTTGGACCAGACGGTGAAGAAAGTCTCCGGCAGGCAGGCGGCCGCGCGCAGCCCCATCCCCTCCGGCACCGGCAGGGCATGGGCGGCGGGGCACTTGACGTATTCGGCGTAACCTCCGCCCGGCAGCAGGGCGCAGACGTGCTCGCCCACCGCCCAGCGCGCGCCCTCGCCCACGGCCACCACCTCGCCCGAGCACTCGAGGCCGGGCAGGGGAGAGGCATCGGGCGGCGGGGCATAGGCCCCGGCGCGTTGCAGCGCGTCGGGCCGGTTCACCCCGGCCCAGGCCACCCTGATCACGATCTCCCCCGCGCCGGGCTGCGGCACCTCCACCTGCGTCAGCGTCAGCACCTCGGGCCCGCCGGGCCTGGTGATTTTCACGGCGTTCATCGTCTCGGGCAGGGTCATCGGGGAGTCCTTGGTCTTGGGAGTGGCGGGGGCGGCACCCGCCCTAGGGTTTGCTCACATGGCCGGGCATGTCGGCCGGCGGGGTGCTGCGCGGCGCACGCACGCGGGCGGCCAGCCACTCGGGCCCGGCCATCAGCCCCTTGGTCAGCGGGTTCTTCCGAAGCCCGGCCTTCAGCTTCTCGATTCGCATCACATCGTCGATGCGCCGGTCGAGAAAGGCCCAGGTCGCCTCGTGTCCCTCGCTCTGGTCGCCCAGCCAATAGAGCAGCGTGGCCGAGTAGACCGCCGAGAGCGTGGCCCGCTTGGAGTACCAGTTGAGGTCTTCGCTGGTGTCGCCCAGCGCCCGCCAGATCGCATCCGCCGTGCCCCAGACCGCGCCGGCGCCTGCGGCGGCGTTCTGTGGCAGGGCGAAGAGCGAGGCGGCGCGGCGCACCGCCTCCCGATCGCCCTCGATCGCCTCAAGCCGGAGCCGTACCGCATGGGCCACCCGCTCGGAGAAGCGCATCGCCTCCAGCTCGACCGCGCCCAGCGCCTCCAGCATCTTCGCATCGCCGCGGGCATGAAAGGCCAGCGCCAGGTCCACCGCGCCGCGCGGAAACAGCGCCCTCGCCTCGCCCGCGCTCACCCCCGCCTCCCCGGCGGCACGGGTCAGGGCCTCGTCGGACCATCCGTCGAAGGCGACGTGGGGCAGGGCGGCATCGAGAATGGCGGCTTTTGCGGGGGTTTCGGGCTGGCTCGTCATCATGTCTCGGCAACATAGGGCAAATTTCCGGCGAGTGTAGACAGATGCCCGGCGCTTTGCTATACGGCGCCCTCCTGCAAATTCTTGCAACTCAAACCGGAAAGGTGGTGACAACCACATGCAGGTAAGCGTTCGTGACAACAACGTCGATCAGGCGCTTCGTGCTCTGAAGAAGAAACTTCAGCGCGAGGGTGTGTTTCGTGAGATGAAACTCAAGCAACACTTCGAGAAGCCGTCCGAGAAGAAAGCCCGTGAAAAGGCCGAAGCGATCCGCCGTGCGCGGAAGCTGGCTCGGAAGAAGGCCCAGCGCGAAGGGATGATGTAAATCCCGTCGACACACGAACGGCGAGGGTTTCGGCCCCCGCCTACGACGACCCCCGCGGCCCTGCCCGGGGGTTTGTTGTTTTTCGGGCCCCCCGTCCGGCCCCTCCGGCCCTTCGAATCGCACCCGCGATGGAACCTTCCAGCGCGGTAAGGCCGTTTCCCTTGGGAACGACACGGAAAGGAGAGAGCATGCCGACCGGACGCCAGGTAAAAAGCGCCGCCAGCGGGAGCGGTCCCGTTGTGCACGGGTTTTACGAAGAAGACACCGGATCGTGGCAATACATCTGCGCCGATCCGGCCACGAAAGCCTGCGCCATCATCGACCCCGTGCTCGATTTCGACCCGGCCCATGCCCGCACCTCCACCGAATCCGCCGAAGACCTGCTGCGCTGCATCGAGACCAACGGCTACGAGCTGGCCTGGATCCTCGACACCCATCCCCACGCCGACCACCTGACCGCCGGCCACTGGCTGGCCGGGCGCACCGGCGCACCGCACGGCATCGGCGAGAGATGCACCGAGATCGCCGAGCTCTGGCGCGACTACTACCACATGCCCGGTGCTTTCCCGATCAAGGGCGATTTCGACCGGCTCTTTGCCGATGGCGAGAGTTTCAAGCTGGGCGAGTTGGACGTGCGGGTGATGCTCTCGACCGGGCATACGCTCGGCTCCATCACCTATGTCGTCGGCGATGCCGCCTTCGTCCACGACACGCTCATGCATGTCGATGTCGGCACCGCGCGGGCCGATTTTCCGGGCGGCAGCACCGAGGAGCTGTGGCGCTCGATCCAGCGCATCCTCGACCTGCCCGACGAGACCCGCCTGTTCATAGGCCACGACTACGGCACCGACGACCGCGACCAGCCGGAGTGCGAGGCCACCGTCGCCCGGCACCGCGCCGACAACCCGCATGTCGGCGGCGGCAGGAGCCGGGAGGCGTTCATCGCGCTGCGCGACGCGCGCGACGAGACCCTCGGCCTGCCCGAACGGATGCTCTTCGCGCTTCAGGTCAACCTGCGCGGCGGCCGCCTGCCTGAGCCGGAGGCGGACGGGCACAGCTACTACAAGATCCCCGCAAACAGATTTTGAGGACACATCATGAAGACCGAGACCACCGATCACGGCACGCTGGAAACCTGGACCCCCGAAGAGGTCAACGAGGGCCTTACGCAGGGCAAGCTGGTGCTGGTCGACGTGCGCACCCCGGCGGAATACGCCTTCGAGCATGTCGAGGGGGCCCTGCTGCTGCCCATGGCCTTCTTCGACCCGCGCTTCCTGCCCGAGGAGGGCGACAAGCGCGTCGTTCTGATGTGCGGCTCCTCCAAACGCTCCGAGAAGATGGCGCGCAAGACGCTTGAGGCCCGTGGCGGGCAGATTGCCCACATGGACGGCGGCTTTGGCGGCTGGAAGGAGGCCAAGCTGGATTACATCACCACCGACATGGCCTCCGGCGCGCTGGTCAGGTCTTCCAGCTCGGGCAGCTGACAGGACGGCCGGGGCGGGCCGACGGCACAGGGGCCGCCGCGCCCCGGCCGTTTCATGCTTGCGCCCGCCGTCCGGGGCATGTTGGGGGCAGATGCGCAGGACCCGCCCATGCCCGACCACCCGCTCGATTGCCCCGCACGGGCCGCCCTCACCGGCCCCCACGCGCAGCTCGCCCAGCGCGGCGGCACCGCCCTGCGCTACGACCCGGGGCTGATTCCGTTCGCCTGCATCGACCCGGCCCACCCCGAAGACCTCGCCACCCTCGCCGCGCCCGGCGAGATCGCCGTGTTTCTCCAGAAGGCCCGGGTGGCCACCCTGCCCGGCTTCACCGAGACCCTGCGCGCCGATGCCGTCCAACTGACCTCCCGCACCCTGCCGCCCGCGCCCGACGACCCGCGCATCACCCCCCTCGGCCCGCGCGACGCCGCCGAGATGCTGGCGCTGGCAGAGGCCACCAGGCCAGGCCCCTTCACCCTGCGCGCGCTGGAGCTCGGGCCGTTCTGGGGCATCCGCCACGAGGGCCGGCTCATCGCCATGGCCGGCACCCGCATGGCCGCGCCCGGCTTCACCGAGATTTCCGGCGTCTGCACCGACCCCTCGGCGCGGGGCCAGGGGCTCGCCCGGCGGCTCTCTGCCCATGTCGCGCACCAGATCACGGCTGCGGGCAGCACGCCGTTTCTCCACGCCTTCGCCTCCAACCCGGCGGCCATCGCGCTCTACGAGAGCCTCGGCTTTGCCATCCGCGCCGAACTGGCCTGCGCAATCTTCGAGAAACTCTGAGAAAAACCTGCGACACCACGCCTCACGCGGTTGATCTGAACCAACCGGGTTGCCATCTCGTTACCTAGGGAAACTGAACGCGCAACAGGGACAGGGAATGCTCCGCAGAACAATCGACGAATTCTTCGGCTCCGACGCCGCCGGCGGCGTGGTGCTGATGCTCTCCGCCGTGGCCGCGATGATGATCGCCAACTCCTCGCTCAACCCCGAGTACCAGGAGTTCCTGGGTTCCTACATCGGCGTCACCGTGAACGGCGAAGGCATCGAGAAACCGGCGCTTCTGTGGATCAACGACGGCCTCATGGCCATCTTCTTCTTTCTGATCGGTCTCGAGCTGAAGCGCGAGCTGATGGAGGGCAAGCTGAAGAACCCCGCCGACGTGGTGCTGCCCGGCATGGCCGCCGTGGGCGGGATGGTGGTGCCTGCCGCCGTCTACGTGTTCTTCAACTGGGGCAACGCCGCCACCATCCACGGCTGGGCGATCCCGGCGGCAACCGACATCGCCTTCGCGCTGGGCGTGCTGGCCCTGCTCGGCTCCCGTGTGCCGCCCTCGCTCAAGATCTTCCTGCTGACGCTGGCGATCCTCGACGACATGGGCGCCATTCTCATCATCGCGCTGTTCTACACCGCCAACCTCCAGGTCGATTACCTCTTCCTCGCCTGCATCCCGCTGGCCCTGATGATCTGGCGCAACCTGCGCGGCGCGCACCGCGTGGCGCCAATCCTGCTGCTGGGCGTGGTGATGTGGGTCTTTGTGCTCAAGTCGGGCGTGCATGCCACGCTCGCGGGCGTGATCACCGCCTTCTGCATCCCGCTGAAGGACAAGTGGAACAAGTCGCCCCTGCACTCGATCGAGCACGGGCTGGCTCCCTACGTGCTCTACGTCATCGTGCCGCTCTTCGCCTTTGCCAACGCCGGCGTGGTGCTTCAGGGCATGTCGCTCTCCTCGCTGCTCGACCCGGTGCCGCTGGGCGTGGCGCTCGGCCTGATCGTCGGCAAGCAGATCGGCGTCTTCGGCACCACCTGGCTGATGGTCAAGTCCGGGCTGGCCAAGCTGCCCTTCGGGGTGACCTGGGCGCATATCTACGGCCTGGCCTGCCTTGCCGGCATCGGGTTCACCATGTCGCTCTTCATCGGCTCGCTGTCGTTCGACGATGCGGTACTGATGAACGAGGTGCGCCTCGGCGTGCTGCTGGGCTCCGCCGTATCGGCCATCATCGGCTATACGGTGCTGCGCGCCGCCACCAACCCCGGCCAGGCCGAGAAGGTCGAGGCGCTCAACCAGCCCGGCGCCGCCGAACGCGCGGCCGAGTAGGCACCCAAGGGGCGCAGGGGAAACGAATCCCTTGCGCCCGCCGCCTCTCCTGCGCTACCCCCGCCTTGCTTCGGTTCGGGCGCAAGCCCGGAGCAAAATGGGAACACGGTGCGGAGACCCGCTCTCCAATGCCGCGACTGCCCCCGCAACTGTGAGCGGAGAGCGAGGCCTGTGTGCCACTGGGGGATCCTCCCCGGGAAGGCCGGCCAACTCGCGATGACCCGCAAGTCAGGAGACCTGCCGAGGCGATCACCCTGAACCCGTGCGGGGCGCACGGCGTCAACGGTCTGTCCGTAGCGGTGACGAAAGCACCGTCTGCGGAAGGCCCTGCCATTCCAAGGACACCACGCCACAACGGCCCGCAAAAGGGCCGAAGCAGAGGGACCTTGGACGCCATGACCCGCCTCCTTGTCACGACCGCCATCCTGGCCGCCACCGCCGCGCCACTCGCCGCGCAGGAAGTCTATGACCTCGACACCATCACCGTCACCGCCGACCTCTCCGACGGCACCGAAACCCAGCGCACCGGCGCCACCGTCGAGGTGACCACGCGCGAAGATCTGGAACGGGCGGGCGACAGCAGCGTGGCCACCTACCTGTCTCGCCAGCCGGGGCTTTCGCTGGCCATGACCGGGGGCCCTGGCGGCACCGCCGACATTCGCATCCGTGGCCTGCACCAGCGCTACACCTCGGTTCTGATCGACGGCATCAATGTTCTCGATCTCTCCGCCACCAACCCCGCCTTCAACTTCGGCACGCTGACCACCGGCGGGATCGGGCGCATCGAAGTGCTGAAAGGCGCGCAGTCGGCGCAATACGGCTCCGCTGCCGTGGGCGGCGTTGTCTCGATCAACAGCCGCCGCGCCACCGAGGAGGGCACTCACGTTTACCTTGAGGGCGAGGTCGGCAGCTACGACAGCTTCGATGCCAACGCCACCGTCACCAGCAAGGGCGAGCGCCACAGCTTCGCCGTCACCCTGTCGCGGCTGGAGTTCGGCGGCTTCTCGGCAGCCGACGAGGAAGACGGCAACACCGAAGAAGACAGCCTCTCCACCGTCCGCCTCTCGTTCAACGGCGAATATGCCCTGACCGAGGCCCTGACCATCGGCCTCAGCGGCTTCTCGGAGAAGAGCGAGTACGACCTCGACGGCGGCTTCCCTTTCGGTGACACCGACGACACCATCGAGAACACCTCCAACGGCCTGCGCCTCTTCGCCCGCTACGAGGGCGCGAAGGTGACTCACGAACTCTCGGCAACAAGCTTCGACTTCGACCGCGAAACCAGCAGCGGCAGCACCTACGCGGGTGAACGCAAGACGCTGGCTTATCTGGGCCAGGCCACGCTGTCGCCCACCATGCGGCTCAACTTCGGCTTCGACTACAGCGACGAGAGCTTTGCCTCCTTCGCCTTCGGCACCGCCGCCGAGGGCAATGTGACAAACACCGGCGTCTTTGCCGAGCTGAACTGGTCGCCCACCGGACAGCTCGATGTGGTTGCGGCGCTGCGCCACGACGAGCACGAGGAGTTCGGCGGATACACCTCCGGGCGCCTTGCCCTTGCCTACCGCCCGCAGGATGACCTGATCCTGCGCGGTTCTCTGGCCACCGGCTTCCGCGCACCCTCGCTCTTCGAGCTTTACGCGCCGAACTCCGGCAACCCCGACCTCACCCCCGAAACCAGCTTCAGTGCCGAACTCGGCATCGAGAAGCGCCTCGGCAGGGAAGACTTCGTCAAGGCCACGCTGTTCTACAGCGAAGTCGAAGATCGCATCACCTTCGGGCCAACCTTCCCCTCACCGAACGTGCAGGCAGAGGGTACCTCCATCGCCCGGGGCATCGAGCTGTCCGGGCAAAAGGCGCTCTCCGACCGGGTCTCGCTGTTCGGCAACTACACTTACACCGAGAGCGAGGGTGAAGATGGCGCTCGGGTGCTCCGCGTGCCCCGCAATAATCTCGTTCTGGGCGTTGATGCCGAGATCGCACCCCGCTGGACCGCCCGCGCCGAACTGCAACATGTTTCCGACTACTTGGATGTGGGCGCGAGCTTTCCTTACGATCCGGTCAGGCTCGATGACTACACGCTTGTCAACACCATGGTCACCTACGACGTGAGCGACAGCGCCGAAGCCTACTTCCGGATCGAGAACATCGGCGATGTCGAATACCAAACCGTCAACGGCTACGGCCAGTCCGACCGCGCCTTCTACGTCGGCCTCCGTGCCAAGTTCTAAGCACCCCGCCAGTGCGCTTGCGCTCTGGCTGGCGGGGGCCTGCGCGGCCCTCGCCGCCCCGCCCGAGCGGGTGGTCTCGATCAACCTGTGCACCGACCAGCTGGCGCTGGCGCTGGCGGCGCCGGGGCAGATCGTGTCGGTGACCCGGATGCTTCAGGCCGAAGACACGCCGCTGGCTGCCGAAGCCCGGGCCCTGCCCGGCAATTCCGCCCGCGCCGAAGAGGTCTACCTGCTTGCCCCCGACCTCGTGCTGGCCGGCAGCTTTACCGCGCCCGACACGCTGCGCATGCTCGACCGGCTGGGGCTGACCGTCGCCGTATTTCCGCCCGCCGAAACGCTCGATGACATCCGCGCCAACATTACCCGGATGGGCGCGCTGCTGGGCCGCGAGCCTGCGGCCGCGGAGCATGTGGCGCGGTTCGACGCCCGCCTTGCCGCGCTCCCCGCGCCGCAAGGCCCCGCGCCGCTCGCCGCGCTCTATGCCGCCAACGGCTATTCCGCCGGCGATGCCACCCTGCCCGGCCAGATGGTGAAGGCCGCGGGCTTCACCCTGCTGGCCGAGCAGCTTGGCCTGCCCTACGGTGGCGTCGTGCCGCTCGAAACCCTCGCCACCGCCTCCCCCGACCTGCTCATCGCCGCCCGCCCAGGCGCCCCGAAGAGCCGGGCCGAGGAGATCCTCGCCCACCCCGTTGTCGCCGCCCTGCGCGAGAAGACCCCGACCGACACCCTGCACGACAGCGACTGGACCTGCGGCACCCCCGCCGTGCTCGACACCGTGGAGCGCCTGGCCGCAATCCGGGAGACCATGCAGTGAGCGCAGGTGGGAACCTGCCCCGAAACCCGCACCCCACGAGCGCCGCGCCCGCAGCGCCGCGCCGCGCGGCGTGCACCCTCCGGGCTCTCCGCGTGCCCGCCAAGCCGCCCCTCGCGCGCGAGGAGCGCCCCACTGCGGGCGGTCCCATCCGCCCTTCGAGGCGTCTTCGACCCTGCGCCCGGGATCCGCGCCGATGACCCCCGCGCGGCTCTACACCCTTCTCGGCGGCCTCACAGCCGCCCTCTTCACCGCCTCGCTCACCGTGGGCCCGGCCTCGATTCCCTTTGCCGAGGCTCTCTCTGCCCTCTTCACCCAGTCCGACGGCCCCGCCACCATGGTGATGCGCGAGATCCGCCTGCCCCGCGCCATCCTCGGCGCGCTCATCGGGGCCTCGCTCGGGCTCTCCGGCGCCGCCATGCAGGGCTACCTCCGCAACCCGCTGGCCGAGCCGGGGCTGATCGGCGTGTCCTCCTCCGCGGCCCTCGGCGCGGTGATCGCCATCCAGACCGGGCTGGCCTATGCCGCCGCGCTCGCCCTGCCGCTGATGGCGCTGGCGGGCGCCGGCCTCGCCGTGCTGGCCATCCTCGCCCTCGCCGGTCCGCGCGGCACCGCCCTTTCGCTGATCCTCGCCGGTGTCGCCCTCTCGGCCCTGGCCGGCGCGCTCACCAGCCTCGTGCTCAACCTCTCGCCCTCGCCCTATGCCGCCGCCGAGATCGTCTTCTGGATGATGGGCAGCCTTGCCGACCGGTCGATGACCCATGTCGCCCTCGCCGCGCCCTTTATCCTCGCGGGTCTTGCCCTGATCCTGCCGCTGGGGCGCGGACTCGATGCGCTCTCGCTGGGCGAGGACGCCGCCGCCTCGATGGGCATCCGCCTGCCCCGGCTGCGGCTTGCGCTGATCCTGGGTGTCGCCGCCTCGGTCGGCGCGGGCACCGCCGTGGCAGGGGCAATCGGCTTCGTCGGTCTCGTCGTGCCGCACCTGCTGCGCCCGCTCACCGGCCACCGCCCCTCGACCCTGCTCCTCGCCTCCGCCCTGGGCGGTGCGGCGATGCTGTTGGCCGCCGACACCGCCACCCGCCTCGTCCTGCCCGCGCGCGACCTCAAGCTCGGGGTCGTCACCGCGCTGGTGGGCGCACCCTTCTTTCTACACCTGATCTGGCGATTGCGGGGGCGGCTATGACGCTGCGGCTCGACCATCTCTCCGTCACCCGGCAGAACGGCCGCGAGACCCTGCGCGACGTGTCGCTTGCCGTGGGCGCGGGCGAATTTGTCGGGCTCATCGGCCCCAACGGCGCGGGCAAGACCACCCTGCTCCGCGCCGCCCAGGGCCTGCTGCCCGCCACTGGCAGCTCCTCCCTGACCGCCCTCACGCCCGGCCAGCGCGCCCGCGAGGCCGCCTTTCTCCCGCAATCCCGCGAGATCGCCTGGGACCTGACGGTCGAAACCCTCGTCACCCTCGGCCGCACCCCGCACCTGCCCTCCCGCGCCGACCGCGACGCCACCGCCCGCGCCATCGCCCAGATGCAGCTCACCGAGCTGGCCCGCCGCCGCGCCACCCGGCTCTCCGGCGGCGAGCAGGCCCGCGCCCTGATCGCCCGTGCGCTGGCGCAGGAAACCCCGCTGCTGCTGGCCGACGAGCCCATCGCCGGGCTCGACCCGGCCGCCCAGATCGCCACCATGCAGCTCTTCGCCCGCCTCGCCACCGAGGGCCGCGCCGTCATTGCCGCGCTGCACGACCTCTCGCTCGCCGCCCGCCACTGCACCCGCCTCGTGGTGCTGCACCAGGGCCGCATCGCCGCCGACGGCCCACCCGAGGAGGTGCTCACCCGCGCGTTGCTGGCCGAGGTCTTCCACATCACCGGCAGTTTCGTCTTTACCGACCACGGGCCGCTGTTTCAGCCGACCGGGCTGACCTGATGGCCTTTCCGCCCGAGCGCATCGTCTGCCTGACGGAGGAAACCGTCGAAACTCTCTACCTCCTCGGCCAGCAGCACCGCATCGTCGGGGTCTCGGGCTATGCCGTCCGGCCCCCCGGCGTGCGGCGCGAAAAGCCGCGTGTCTCGGCCTTCACCTCTGCCGACATCCCCAAGGTGATGGCGCTGAAGCCCGACCTCGTTCTGACCTTCTCCGACCTTCAGGCCGAGATCGCCGCCGCCCTGCTGCGCGAGGGCGTGGCCGTGCACGGCTTCAACCAGCGCGGCCTCGCCGGCATCTTCGACATGATCGAAACCCTCGGCGCCCTCACCCGCTGCGGGCGGGCTGCGCAGGCGCTGACCCGAGGCTATCGCACTCGCCTCGACCGGCTGCGCTCCGAGGCTCCGGCCCGGGGTCTCAAGGTCTATTTCGAGGAATGGGACGAGCCGATGATCTCGGGCATCGGCTGGGTCTCGGAGCTGATCGAGACCACCGGCGCGCGCGATGTCTTTGCCCCCCTCGCCCGCGAACAGGCCGCCACGGGCCGGATCGTGACCGCCGCGCAGGTGATCGACGCCGCGCCGGACGTGATCCTCGCCTCCTGGTGCGGCAAGAAGGTCCGCCCAGAGCGCATTGCCGCCCGCCCCGGCTGGCAGGCCATCCCCGCCGTTGCCGGGAACCGAATCCACGAGATCAAGTCGCCGCTCATCCTCCAGCCCGGCCCCGCCGCGTTGACCGACGGGCTCGATGCGATCCTGGCGGCGCTGACCTGACCCACCACGCCTCTGGCCATGCGCCCCCGGCTGGCCTAAAGCCGAAAGGGGGGAGGAGCCGTGATGGACACAGCAGCCGACACGGGCGAATACGACTACATCATCGTCGGCGCGGGCTCTGCGGGCTGCGTGCTGGCCAACCGGCTCTCGGCCAACCCGGCCAACAAGGTGCTCCTGCTGGAGGCGGGCGGGTCCGACAACCACCACTGGGTGCACATCCCGGTGGGCTACCTCTACGCCATGGGCAACCCCAGGCTCGACTGGTGCTACCGCACCGCCGAAGAGCCGGGCCTCAACGGGCGCAGCCTCGCCTATCCGCGCGGCAAGGTGCTCGGCGGCTGTTCCTCGATCAACGGCATGATCTACATGCGCGGGCAGGCCGCCGACTATGACCAGTGGCGGCAGGCGGGCTGCACCGGCTGGGGCTGGGACGATGTGCTTCCGCTCTTCCGGAAGTCCGAGAACCACCTCGCCGGCGCGAGCGAGGCCCACGGCACCGGCGGCGAGCTGGACGTGACCGAGCAGCGCCTGCACTGGCCGGTGCTCGATGCCCTGGCCCGCGCGGCGCGGGAGATGGGCATCCCGAAGTCGGAGGATTTCAACGACGGCGACAACGAGGGGGTCGGCTACTTTCCGGTCAACCAGCGCGGCGGCTGGCGGTGGAACGCGCGCAAGGCCTTTCTCAAACCGGTGCGCAACCGCGCCAACCTTCGCATCGAGACCCATGCCCTGGTGCAGCGGTTGGCCCTCGCCGATGGCCGCGCCGAGGCCGTGCTCTACCGCCAGAAGGGCACCCTGAAGCGGGCCCGCTGCCGCGGCGAGGCGGTGCTGGCGGCGGGCGCGGTGAACACGCCGCAACTGCTCGAACTCTCCGGCATCGGCGACGGACAATTGCTGCGGTCGCTCGGGATTCCGGTGATGCTCGACCTGCCCTCGGTCGGCCGGAACCTGCAGGATCACCTCCAGATCCGCACGGTCTTCCGCATCACCGGCGCCCTCACCCTGAACGACCGGATGAGCACCTTGCGGGGCAAGGCACGGATCGCGCTGGAATACGCCCTGGGCCGCTCCGGGCCGATGTCGATGGCCCCGAGCCAGCTTGGCATCTTCACACGCTCCTCGCCCGGCTTCGACCGCGCCAACATCGAGTATCACATCCAGCCGCTCACGCTGGAGGCCTTCGGACAGCCGCTCGACAGGGAGCCGGGCGTCACCATCTCGGTGTGCAATCTGCGCCCCGAGAGCCGGGGCACCATCCACATCACTGCGCCGGTGGCCGACACCGCCCCCGAAATCCGCCCCAACTACCTCTCGGCCCGCGCCGACCAGATCGTGGCCATCGACAGCCTGCGCCACGCGCGGCGGCTGATGGGGATGGCGGGCCTGCAGGGGCTTCAGCCGCGCGAGATCAAGCCGGGGCCGGAGGTGCAGAGCGACGAAGACCTGCTGAGAGCTGCGGGCAACCTGGGCACCACCATCTTTCACCCCGTCGGCACCGCCCGCATGGGCAGCGATCCGGGCGCGGTGGTCGACCCCGAACTGCGCCTGCGCGGTCTTGCCAACCTGCGCATCGCCGATGCCTCGATCATGCCCACGATCCCCTCGGGCAATACGCATGCCCCGGTGACGATGATCGCGGAAAAGGCGGCCGAGATGATGCTGCGCGCGGTCTAGCGCCGCGCGGCGTGTCTCAGTCGGATATCAGGGGAAGTGGCGGACTGGGGAGGATTCGAACCCCCGACCCCTTGATTCGTAGCCAGGCGAAGGCCTATTTTTTCCAATGTTTTCAATATGTTAATTCTCGGAATGGCCCACAACGAACCCATCGGTTTCCGGGCGCAGGAGATATCAGCCATTAAGTCATTGAAAATATTCAATTAAAACTTCTCGAGTGCTTTATTGTGAGATTTTCTTACTAAAGTGGAAAGCAACCCGAACAGCCTCCAGATCGTAATGTGAGATCTACCAATCAAGTACTCTATACAGGGCAATAATCTCTCACACTCTGTGTCACTTTCGATACCTCCTCAGGGTGCGGCAAGGCGGTGAAGGCGCTGGATGCTGGGTGCTTGCAACCGCTTAAACACTGCTCCCAACCACAACCTCACGCGGTTTGAGGCCGGGTTTGGAGCGAGAGAAATCGACTGCATTGGGGTGTGAGAAGAACCAACTCCAGCCGCAAGCGAGCCTCACGCGGGTCCAAGTAGCGACGACTCCCAGAATCGAGAGTGTCAGTCCTGTTTCCGGTCACGCTGATCCGGCTCAACGGCGGTGTCCCGGATGCTTCGCAAGTTCTCAAAGATTGCGACTGCGAGATCGCCTTCGATCCCGGTGGCCGATAGCCAGTCGTAGAACTCGGCCAACAGCAGGTTCTTCTGGCCCGCTTCGATGCGAACGACGTGGGATCGAGCCTTTTGTAGGCGTTCCGCCAGCTCCTGCTGCGTCAGACCAGCGGCCTTCCTGAGGTCTCGCATGGTGCAACCAAGCTCTTTTTCCCAGTCCATCGCCACCCCGTCGAACCGTCACCGAACCCCTAGAATGTGAGCGGTCCTAACATTTCACATCTATGGAGCAATCTCGGAGCATCGCAAACTCCTCTGTGAGAAATAACTTCGTTGCAGCAATGTGCTAATTCGGCACATATCGGAGGCAGAATGTTCCGAATCGGAACTCCGGTGGCTGAGTGGAGGACGAAATGAAGTCGAGCCAGGATAAGATCAAGCGGGGGCGGAGAATCCTCAGTGCGCGGCGTGCGCGGCACCTCACGCAAGCAGAAGTTTCGGAGGCACTGGGCGTCGAGCGAGCGACGGTTTCGCAATGGGAACGGGGTAAGAATAATCCCAGTTATGAACTCATGATGCGGTTGGCAAAAGTGCTTCGGGCCCCGCTGGACACCTTGGCATTTGGGGTGCCGGATCGCTTCATTGGCCACGGGCTACGACAAAAGCGAATATCAGACGATGTCGTTGTCAGTGACGTGCTCAGTTTCACCCCGGTCCCCCCGGGGTATCCCGTTCCGAAAGATGCGCTTGTGTGCGACTCATGCGGTGCAGCGGTGACCGTGTGCTTGCACCAATCGGAGATTCGAGTGCCCAAGACCGAAGAGGTCGTGGAGGGATAGGTCCTGCTTGGATCAGTCGATCTCCAACTTCGGCAGCCCCCGAACGATCCGCATGGTCTCAAGGCTCACCGTGATGACGCGCTGGAACAGCAGCATCGGGTAGCGGGGGTCGCCGACCGTCTCGTTGGCGTAGTCGTTGGCGTCGTTGACGATGCCGCTGGCTTTGTCGGTCTTGACGACCTGCCGCTCCATCACCCAGTCCAGCGCGGGCTTGCCGTTAACGACGTAGTCGTAGGCCTCCAGCGGGACGTTCTGCATGGTGATGTTGTCGTTGTAGATGACGGTGGTCTTGTCCTTCTCCTTGCCCTTGCCGCCGAACTTCATCTTCTTGACGCGGTAGAATTTCACCGGATCGGCCTGGGCCTCGGGGATGAGGTCGTGGGTGCCTTCCTTGAACGTCACCATGTAGGGCTCGGCGGTCTCGAAGTTCACATGCAGATCGCCGAGGGCGCGGCCCGCGTCGCGGAAGGCGGCGAAGTCGGCAAAGGTTTTGACCGCCGGAATGCGGGGGAGCTGCTTGGCGAGGTTGTTCTTGAACCGCTCGCGGTAGTCGGGCGAGTGCAAAAGTCCGTAGATGTAATAGAACAGGTCTTCCTTGCTGATCTCCTTGCCCGGATAGGCGGCTTGGAAATGCGCGAGGCCTTCATCGGTGATCGCATCACGGCGGGTGAGGCCGCCCGCATGATCGCCCGAGGTGGCGAAGAGGCCGTCATCGGGTTGCGTTTCTTCGTAGAGATAAAGGGGGAAGCACTGGCCTTTTTCTATGAGGTCACCAGAATAAATCTGATTGACCATCAGAGCCGAGAACCCTGACCTGGCCCCTGTGCCAGATAACAGGACCGCATTGTTTTGAACGTCACCTCGCTCGCCAAATAGCCTCGGGGTCTGATAGACGTACTCGTTGAACAGCTTATCATAGTACTCCCATTGCTGCGAAAATGGCCGATAATGAATCCGTCTGACTTTGTCCTCGGAAAATTTGCTTCTCCGCCCCGATCCGAAGCGCTTCTTGAGGTGATGTGACCAGCTAATCTTTTTGTCGTCGTAGGTGACAAAAGAGTCAACGTTGTCGGAACCTGAGGAAATATAACGATCAAGTTCCTCGTCGTAGAACTTGATCATACGCTTCATGTTTTCCGATGTTGCCGGCTTCGAGTAGTTGATCGCCCAAGCATCTCTGTTGGTGGTAACGCCCAGAGAGAAATTCTCAAAAACTACAATGTTCTCGCGCTTTTGCTTGTCGCCAATCGCAACGTATTCCAAGAAGCTAGCGTCGCGCTGTCCGATCCAGTCACATTGATCGTTCGGTGTAACAGAAGTCCACTTATCGGTGAGCCCTGCGATGGAACCGTATCCCGCAATAAGGTTCTTCTTTTCAAGGGCCGAAAGGTCATCACCAATATCAAAATAGTGGATTCTACCTTTGTCGGGCTGATCGGGATTCCGGACCAAGATCGAGATAGAGATGCCAGACATGCTGCCTGAATCGAAGATGTTCCCACCTTCTCGGGCAGCGCCTTTGTTCAACATGTTCTTACGAATGTCACCTCTGAGGTTAAAGATGTAGAGAGAACTATAATCTTCGCCAAGGCAGCGCCGAACACCGTCCATGGCGGGTTTATCGATGAAACCGCTGCCCGAAACAAAACCGACAATACCTGCATCGGTGAGCTTGAGGCGGTCCGTAGCCCAACGCAAAGCAAGTATATATGTGTCGTACACGCTTCTTGCGTTACTTTTAGACTTGCCGATATAAGTGTCTTGAAGTTTTTTTCGCAATGCTTTGTAAGGGATGTTCCTAGCATCATCGTTCGCGTTTTTTTGCCCCACGGAATAGGGCGGGTTACCGATGATTACGCGGATATCCAGCGCCTTTTGCTTGGTCCGGCGCTCCGAGTTGTCGGGCAAGAGGTTGGCGATCATGTCGCGTTCCTGCTCATACATCTGGAAGGTGTCGGTCAGCAGGATGCCCTCGAACGGGTCATAGGGCGCGTTGGCCGAGAGCGAGCCATAGGCCAGTTCGTGATAGACCGTCTCGATGTTCACGGCGGCGATGTAATAGGCCAGCAGCACGATCTCGTTGGCGTGAATCTCGTGCTTGTATTTATGCTCCAGTTCATCCTGCGCGATGAGGCCGGATTGCAGCAGCCGCGTGATGAAGGTGCCGGTGCCGGTGAAAGGGTCAAGGATGTGCACGCCCTTGGAGCCAAGCGTCTGCCCGAACTGCGCCTTCAACACGTCATTGACCGAGTGGATGATGAAATCCACCACCTCGACCGGCGTGTAGACGATGCCAAGCCGCGCGGTGAGCACGGGGAAGGCCGTGCGGAAGAACTTGTCGTATAGCTCCGTGATCAGGGTCTGGCGGCCCTGCGCGGTTTTCACATCCGCCGCGCGACGTTCCACGCTGGCGTAGAACTTGGCGAGGCTATCGGATTCCTTCTCCAGATTGTGCTCATGGAGCTGACCCAGCACGATCTCCATCGCGCGGGATACGGGGTTCTCCTTAGTGAAGCGGTGGCCCTTGAAGAGCGCGTCGAAGACCGGCTTGGTGATAAGGTGCTGTGCCAGCATCTCGATGGCTTCGGCCTCGGAAATCTCGGGGTTCAGGTCGTCTTGCAGCTCCTCTAGGAACGCGAGGAAGGCAGTCCGTTCCCGCCCCTCCTTGGCGACGATGGTGGTGATGCGGGTGATGTGCGTCTGGGCGATCTTAGCGATGTCCCTGGCCCAGGTATCCCAGTATTCGCGGGTGCCGCATTTCTCGACGATCTTGGCCATGATGGCGCGGGTGAATTCGTCGAAGACCATCTCGGATTGCTCGATGACGGCATCGGGCCGACGCTCAGGCACATCGCTGCCAATCCCCGCGCTGGCCTTCGCGGCCTTGGTCTTCGACGTGGTGAAATCATCGACTACGGCGGTCAGATTGCGCAGCTCCGTCTCCGAGGAGACGCGCACCAGTTCCACCTTGTCGCTGATATCTTCGCCGATCTTGGCTTGGTTGATGCGGGCGTCCAGACGCTCGTCGTGGGCACGCAGCGCGTTGAGGATTTGCCAGACGACTTGATAGCGCTCGTTGTCGTTCAGCGCCGCTTCGGGCGTGGTGTCGGGCGGGATGGCCACCGGCAGGATGACATAGCCGAGCTTTTTGCCCTCGGCGCGGCGCATCACGCGGCCAACCGATTGCACCACGTCGATCTGGCTCTTGCGCGGGTGCATGAACATGATCGCGTCAAGCGCGGGCACGTCCACGCCTTCGGACAGCACCTTGGCATTGGTCAGGATGCGGCAAGTATCGTTGCCCGCATCGGCCTTGAGCCAGTTCAGCATCTCCTCACGCGCGCTGGCGTTGAAGCCGCCGTCGATGTGGCGCACCTCGGTGTTGAGATGTCCCCCATCGTCGATCAGCTCGTTTCCGGTGTATTCCTCGACGACCTGCGCAAACTCGTCTTCGATGATCTTGGATTTCGCGATGCTTTGGCAGAAGGCCAGCGCACGGCGCATCGGTCGAGGGTCGAATTCCAAGTCGGCGGCCAGATCGGATTTCGTGAGCGCCTTGTAGCAGCCGATAATCTTGGTCGCATCGTCGAGGGTAAGTTCCGCGCCGACCTTCAGACGGTTCTGGATCGTGTTCGAGATCAGCCCTTCGTCCACGGCCAGCACCACGACCTTGTAGTCGGTCAGCAGCTCGTTCTCGACCGCCCAGCCGAAGCCACGGTGGAAGAAATCGGTGCCAAACTTCGCCTCGTCGTCCATCGACGCCAGCTCGGCATCGTGATCGTCTGCTTTCCGTTTCGCTCCATCGCCGAAGATGCGCGGCGTAGCGGTCATGTAGAGCCGCTTCTTGGCCACCACGTAGTCATCACTGTGGATACGGACAAAGGTGCTGTCGTCCTCGTCCTTGAGCGTGACGCCGGTAGTGCGGTGAGCCTCATCGCAAATTGCCAGATCGAACGCTGGCAGGCCGTAGTCCCTCTGGGCACGAGTGAGCACATCAATCGAGTGATAGGTCGAGAAGACAACGGTCATCTTGTCGCCATCAGAGGCATTGACCTGGCGTGCCAGTTTCTCGGGATCAGTCGTGGCTGGGAAGGCCAGGTCGTGGACGTTCAGATCGAGGCTGTCCGCATCGACCGTGCGCCCAACGCGAACGTCCGAACACGCAGAGAATGCGAAGAATTCCTCCTGGCAGTCATTCTTCCACTCCCTCACGGTTTGCGACATGAGTGCGAGGGACGGGACCATGAAGAGAACACGTTTGCCACTTCCTGCCAGTTGCTCAGCAACCCGTAGTGCCGTGAAGGTCTTGCCTGTCCCACAGGCCATGATCAACTTGCCACGGTCCGCATTTTCAAAGCCACTTTCGACAGCGGACAAGGCGTCTCGCTGGTGGTCGCGCAGCTCTTTCTTCTTCGCGAGGCTTACGCGGCCCGTCCGTAGGAACTGCGACCAGTCAATCCGGCTTGCCTCCAAGTGGTCTATCGCGATCCGATTCCAAGGTTTGGAAAGGTTGTTCAATGTCTCGAGTGCGTTCCGACCGAACTCCTTTCGCGTCGTGTCTGCGATTATCAGACGGGTGAAAATATCGTTCGACGCCGCTGACAAGAAGCTGTCGAGATCGGGCTTTTGGATGGGATACTCAGGCGCGTAGAACTTGCATTGAACTGCGGCATAGCCAGACCCATCGGAAAGCGTGGCGACGAGGTCGATGCCAGTATCAGTTTGGCTCCATCCGTGTCTCTCTGCCCACTTGTGGAACGGCACTACCTCTGAGTAGAACTGCTGCTGCACATCGTCCTGCTCCAGAAAGACTCTCACCACGCGTTCGAAATATTCGCCCTTTTCGCGTTCGGACCTCGACCCGATTCGAAATTCCGTGAGCAGGTCCTGTAGCTGCATGGTGCCTCGACGACATTCTCAATTTTTAGGACGTGGGTCCCTGGGGTTCATCGCACCTGAGCAAACGGGCAGGCAAGGTGCAACAGTCATGCTCAAGATGCTCCTTCTAACAACCGTCATCATTCGGATTATTATTGTTTTATAACAGTTGATTATGCGCCCTTGTCTCGCGATCTCACCGCCGGCAGGGACCACTTACATATAAATCAAGTGGTCTATCAAACCTCGCCACAAAATTTATAAATGATTACAGTGGCTTGGGCGCGCGCCTTCGGGCAAAAAATGGGTTTCTTGGGGTCCGGAGCGGGTTCTGTAAAATAACGCAATATCAATAACTTAGCCAGCCTGCATCAGTATCGCCGAGGCGCAACACAAAAATTCTCTTTTATTTCAGGGGGTTAAGTGGCGGACTGGGGAGGATTCGAACCCCCGACCCCTTGATTCGTAGTCAAGTACTCTATCCAACTGAGCTACCAGTCCGTGGAGGCGTGATCTAACCGGCCCTCCCGGGCATTGCAAGGGGGGTTGGTCGGGTTTTATGCCCGGTGTACGCTTTGCCCCGAACGCGCGCGCCCATCCCCTGAAAGGAGGCCGCATGACCGACGGTTTCACCATCCTTCCCGATTACCCGCCCGACGTGCTGGCCGTCTCCGGCCAGGGCACCATCGACGCCGCCGCCTACGAGGAGGTCTTGCGCCCGGCGCTGGAGGAGCGTTTGCGCCGGCACGACCATGTGAGGCTGTTCTACCTGCTGGGCGAGGACTTTGCGGGGTTCACCACCGGCGCGGCGATCAGCGACGCCCGGCTCGGCATGAGCCACCTGCACGACTTCGCCCGGATCGCCGTGGTTACCGATGTCGGCTGGATCCGCCATGGCGTCAGCCTCTTCGCGCCGCTGATCTCGGCGCCGGTGCGCTGTTTCGAGCTGGCCCAGCTGGGCGCGGCGCGGGCCTGGATCACCGAGGCCGACCCTTCCGCCGAGGCCTATGCCGACCCTCCGGTGGACGATTCCTTTCCGGTATGACCGGGGCCCGGTTTGCCGAAGACGCGGCGGGCGCGACTCACCCTGTGGGCCATCACCCCTCTAGCGAATGGGCTCGAAGGCGGCATCCTGCATCCGGCAATCGCGCGACACATCGGCCCCGCAGCTGCGCGGCTCGAGCGTCTTGGTCAGGCAGATCCGCACCTCCTGGATATGCCCGCCCTTGCAGGTGACGGTCAGCATCTCGGCGGTCAGGTCGGGGTTGTCCTTCAGCCAGGCCTCCTCGACGACCGAAGCGGGCAGTGTGATCGGGTCCTTCAGCCTGCGAAAGACCTCGGGCCGCGTGACGCTGCCATAGGCCTCGCGGGCCGTGGCGTAGTAGTCGGACGCGGAGAGCCCCGCGCAGCGCCCGTGCTTCTTCCACTGGTACCAGGCGAGGCCGGAAGTGCCCATGATGTCAGCCATTTGCGCCGTCTCGCCGCGGGAGGGGTCGCGCAGGCCGGTGCGGCAGAAGGAGGGCCAGCCGCGCTCGTTCTGCGGCCAGAGCCCGTGCAGCACCCAGCCAAAGCCCCGGCCACGGTCGCACTGCGGCGAGTCCTTGGCCCGGCCTTCGAGGGCGCACCAGTTGGGCGACCAGGAGAGGCTCATCACGTAGTAGTCGAAGTCCCCGGCCGGCTCGCCCTCGGCCCAGGCAGGCGCCGCCAGACCGATCAGTGCCGCCGTGATCCAACCCCGCATTCGCCCTTCCTTTCCTCACCGGTTTTCCCTATACAGCCCCCCAAGTTCCCCGACAACGTGAACTCGCCCCGCCAAAACCCGGGGTCGCCTTTCCGGCGTCGGGAAAGTCGTGCTCAAGGAGTCCTCAGATGAACAAACCCCTTATGGCCAAAGCCACCGCCGTCTGGCTGGTCGACAACACCACCCTCAGCTTCACCCAGATCGCCGAGTTCTGCGGGCTGCACGAGCTCGAGGTGCAGGGCATCGCCGATGGCGACGTGGCGCAGGGCGTGAAGGGCTTCGACCCGATCGCCAACAACCAGCTGACCCAGGACGAGATCGACGCCGGCGAAAAGGATCCCGGCCACAAGCTCAAGCTCAAGTTCAACCAGGCCGCCGTGGGCGAAGAAAAGCGCCGCGGCCCGCGTTACACCCCACTGTCCAAGCGCCAGGACCGGCCCGCCTCGATTCTCTGGCTGGTCAAGTTCCACCCCGAGCTGACCGACGGCCAGATCGGCAAGCTGGTGGGCACCACCAAGCCGACGATCCAGGCCATCCGCGAGCGGACGCACTGGAACATCCAGAACATCCAGCCGATCGACCCGGTGGCGCTTGGCCTTTGCAAGCAGACCGAGCTCGACGCCGCCGTGCAGAAGGCCGCCGCCAAGAAGGCCCGCGAAGGCGAGCACATCTCGGACGACGAGCGCCGCAAGCTGCTCTCGACCGAGCAGAGCCTCTCTGCCGATCCCGAGCCCAAGATCCCCTCGGCGATCTCGGGCCTCGAGACCTTCACCCTCACCGGCGGCAACGACGACGAGGAAGAGAAGAAGGAAGAGAAGGTGCTCGACGCCGACAGCTTCTTCAACCTGCCCGACGACGAGAGCGGCACAGACGACGAGCAGCCCTGATCCGGGCGGTCCCGCACCGGCATCCTCGGGCCTGACCCGAGGATCTCCTGCGCGCCCCTACGGCCAAGCCGCCCCGGCCCCTTGATTCGAGCGGCCCGACACGAGACCATCCCGGCAGTGATTTCTGCCGGGATTTTCTTTGTCATGCGCCTTTCTGCCCTTGCCTTTCTCGCCGCCGGCCCCGCCCTCGCCGGAGACGGCTATTGCGACGAGCTCTGGTTCACCCGAAACGCGATTTTTCACGAGGTGGGCTACTGCTTCGGCTCGCCGCTCGGGCAGGCGGTCTTCGGCAACGACGGCTGCACCACCAAGACACCCGATCTGAGCGCGGCACAGGCCGCACGGCTGGAGCGGATGACGACGGCGGAGGACGGCTGCGTGGTGGACAGCAACCGCACTTCGCTCGACATCCCCGACCTCGACATCCGCCGCCGCCTTGCGGTGCTGCCGATCCGCTCCGACGGCGAGTCGGGCTGCATCGGCTGGAAGGGCGGGCCGGTGGCCCTGCGCACGGGCACGAGCCAGGCTGCCGAGCCGCTCTTCACCCTCGCGCCGGGCGACGTGGTGCTGTTCTCGCATGAGGTCGAGCCCGCCGGGGGGCAGACCTGGGACTACGTGCAGGTTTACGACGAAGGCGTGCTGCTCAAGGCCGGGTGGACGGTGATCGAGGTCAGCCCCGCCACCTGCGAGGGCCTTGCGGGCTAGAAAGTCTTCCGCGCCCGCAGGGCGGCGCCGATGGTGCCGTCGTCGAGGTAGTCGAGCTCGCCGCCCACCGGCACGCCCTGGGCCAGGGAGGTGATCTTCACGCCCATGTCCTCGAGTTGATCGGCGATGTAATGCGCCGTGGTCTGGCCGTCGACCGTGGCGTTAAGCGCGAGGATCACTTCGGTGATCGCTTCCTCGCGGACCCGCTCGGCCAATCGCGGTATACGCAGCTCCTCCGGCCCCACGGCATCGAGCGCGCTCAGCACGCCGCCCAGCACGTGATAGCGGCCCTTGAACACGCCGGCGCGTTCCATTGCCCAGAGATCGGCCACGTCCTCGACCACACAGAGCTCGCCCGTGCCGCGCTTCTCGCTGAGACAGATCGAGCAGATGTCGGCGGTGCCCACGTTGCCGCAGCGCAGGCACTCCCGTGCCGTCTCGGCCACCCGGCGCATCGAATCGGCCAGCGGCACCAAGAGCTGCCCACGCTTCTTGATCAGCTGAAGCACCGCGCGCCGGGCCGAACGCGGGCCGAGGCCCGGCAGCCGGGCCATCAGGGCGATCAGCCCCTCGATCTCTTCCTGGTCTTCCGCCATGGGCCGGCCTGCCTCAGAGCGGCAGGTCCATCCCTTCGGGCAGGCCCATCTCGCGGGTGATCTTCTCCATCTCCTGCCGGGCGCGGACCTGGGCCTTGGCCTGGGCGTCCTTGATCGCGGCGAGGATCAGGTCTTCGACCACTTCCTTTTCGTCCGGGTTGAAGATGGAGGGGTCGATATCGAGCCCGTTCAGAACGCCCTTGGCGGTGCAGCGGGCCTTCACCAGCCCGGCGCCGCTCTCGCCTTCCACGGTCATCTCGGCCAGCTCCTCCTGGAGCTTGGCCATCTTGCCCTGCATCTCCTGAGCGGCCTTCATCATCTTGGCCATGTCGCCCAGCTGGCCCAGTCCTTTCAACATGCTCTCACCTTTCGGGTTTGCGGCGGGTCAGTCCTCTTCGAAGGGGTCCCACTCGTCGTCCACTTCCGGAAGCGCCTCCAGGGCGGCCTCCGCCTCGATCTCCTTCACGGTGCGAATCTCCTTGATCTTCGCCCCGGGAAACTCTGCCAGAACCGATTGCACCAGCGGGTGTTTCAGCGCCTCGGCCTCCAGTGCCAGCCGCGCGGCGTCGCGCCGCTCGGCGATCGTCTCGCCGCCGCCGGACCCCACGACCGACACGCCCCAGCGCACGCCTGTCCAGGTTTGCAGCCGCGCGCCGAGCCGGGCGGCCAGGTCGGGCGCGGCATCCTCGGTGGGTTCAAACTCGATGCGGCCGGGCTGGTAGCGGGCCAGGCGCAGGGTGGTTTCGACCTCCACCAGCAGCTTCACGTCGCGGTGGTGGCGGATCAGCTCCACCATGTCCTCGAAGCGGGCATAGCGGGCCAGCGCCACCTCGGGCTCCACCGCCAGCGCCGTGGCGGTGCCGTGGGGCGTGCCGGCAGGAGCGGAAAGCGGCGGCGCTGCGCTGCGGGCCACCGGCGTGGCGCCCTGCGAGGGTGCGGCCAGGCTGCCCCCGCCGCCGCCACCGCCATTGGGCGGGCCGGGCGGCGGTGCCGGCATGTCCTGCAACTTGCGGATCAGCTCGTCGGGCGTGGGCAGCTCCGAGACATAGGTGAGCCGGATGATCGCCATTTCGGCGGCCATCATCGCGTTGGGCGCCTGGCTCACCTCCTCGAGCGATTTCAGCAGCATCTGCCACATCCGGGAGAGCACCCGCATCGGCAGGCTCTCGGCCAGCGCCCGGCCCCGGTCGCGCTCGTCGGGCGAGATCGTGGGGTCGTCGCCCGCGTCCGGCGTGATCTGGGTCACCGAAACCCAATGCGTCACCTCGGCCAGGTCGCGCAGCACGGCCATCGGGTCCGCACCCTCGGCATATTGCTGTGCCAGCTCGCCCAGCGCCCCCGCCGCATCGCCGCGCAGCACCAACTCGAAGAGATCGAGCACGCGGCCGCGATCGGCGAGGCCCAGCATGGCCCGCACCGTCTCGGCGCTCGCCTCCTCGCCACCCTGGCCGATCGCCTGGTCGAGCAGCGAGGTCGCGTCGCGGGCCGAGCCCTCGGAAGCGCGCGCCAGCAGCGCCAGCGCATCATCGGTGATCTTGCCGCCCTCGGCCTCGGCGATCCGGCGCATCAGGGCGATCATGTCCTCGGGCTCGATCCGGCGCAGGTCGAACCGCTGGCAGCGGGAGAGCACCGTCACCGGCACCTTGCGGATCTCGGTCGTGGCGAAGATGAACTTGGCGTGGGCGGGCGGCTCCTCCAGCGTCTTCAGCAGCGCGTTGAACGCGCTCTTCGACAGCATGTGGACCTCGTCGATGATGTAGACCTTGTAGCGGCTCGACGCGGGCGCGTAATGCACCGTGTCGAGCACCTCGGCGCGGATGTCGTCGATCCCGGTGTTGCTCGCGGCGTCCATCTCGATCACGTCCACGTGCCGGCCCTCGGCGATGGCCTTGCAGGCGGCACACTCGCCGCAGGGGTCGGTGGTGGGCCCGGTCTCGCAGTTCAGCCCCTTGGCGATGATCCGCGCGGTGGTGGTTTTGCCGGTCCCCCGGATGCCGGTCATGATGAAGGCCTGGGCGATCCGGTCGGCCTCGAAGGCATTGCGCAGGGTGCGCACCATCGCCTCCTGTCCGACGAGGTCGGCAAAGGTCTGCGGGCGGTACTTGCGGGCAAGAACCTGGTAGCCGGTGCTGGGGGTGTCGCTCATTGCGCCTCGTTCTCGCGGGTCCATGCCAATCTAGGGGTTGGGTCGGGTGAGGTCCAGCGCGGGGCGCGGCGGCGCGGCGTCAGGGCGGCAGAACCTTCAGAGCGACCAGAGAACAAAGCCCACCGCCACCGTGGCGAGGGCAAAGATCGCCGCGACCAGTGCGAAATGGGTGTGCTTCAGCGGCTCGGCGGCATGGTCGGACAGCCGGGCGTGGGTGCGGCGGGCATTGGCCTGCGCGAACCAGAAGATCACCAGCGCCGCCAGGAGGAACCCCGAGGCGACCGCCTTGGCCGCCCATGTCGGCTCGAAATCGCCGAAAACGGCCTTGAGGCCGATCGCCACCGCAACCGCGCCCAGACCGGTGCGCATCCACCCGGCAAAGGTGCGCTCGTTGGCCATGAGCGTGCGGTCCTCGGCCCAGTCGGTGCGATTCTCGGCCCATTCGGTCCTGGTGTCGGGGTCTTCGGGGCATCCGTCCTGCATGGGGGCAACCTAGCAGCGTCGGCCGGCCTTGCCCATGTCGCAGGACGCGGGCTAGGCTGATGGGGCCGCGCAGGGCGGCACCCCCGGTCCGCGGAAAGCCGAAAGGCGCCCTGACGCTCACAAGCCGATCTCCGGTTTTTCTTGTGGCCCAGCACCGGCGGACCATCGGGCCCTGACAAGGGAAACCTGACCATGACCTCCGAAATCGACCGTTTCCGCCGGGCCGCCAAGCGGCTGAAGAAGGCCCATGCCGCCGGTGCGCCGGAGGCGCGCGCGCGGGCCGCCGCGCAGCTTCCGCCCGATCGCCTTGCGCCGCTGCGGCACGTCGATGCCCTCCATGTCATCGCCCGCGAGGCGGACGCCGAGAGCTGGCCACGGCTGAAGACACGGCTCGAGCTGAAGGCGGCCTCACCCGAACAGCGCCTTCGACGGCTGCGGGAGGCGTTGGAAAACGGCTTCCACTGGGCCGTGCGCGAGGTGCTGGCGCTCGATCCGGCCCTGGCGCGGGCCGACCTGGGGATCGCGGCGGCGCTCTATGACCGCGCCGCCGTGCAGGCCGCGCTCGCCGCCGATCCCGGCGTCGCCACGGCGCAGGTGGCCGGCGCCCCGCCGCTGTGCCACCTGGCCTTCTCCCGCCACATCCACGGCGACGGGCAGGAGGCCGACATGCTGGCGCTGGCCGAGGTGCTGCGCGCCCATGGCGCCGACGTGAACGCCGGCAAGCCCGAGCCGGGCGGATCGGGGCACATGCTCTCGCCGCTCTACGGCGCCATCGGCCATGGCAACAACATGGCGTTGGGCCGCTGGCTGCTGGCGCAGGGCGCCAACCCGAACGACGGCGAGTCGCTCTATCACGCCACCGAACTGGGCCATCACGAGGGGCTGGAGATGCTGCTGGCGGCAGGGGCGCGGAACGATGGGACCAATGCGCTGTTGCGGGCGCTCGACTTCAACGATCACGAGGCGGTGCGGATGTTGCTCGACGCGGGCGCCGACCCCAACGAGGGCGTGGCCGACCATCCGAGCGGCGAGGTCATGACGACCGCCTCCGCCCTGCACCAATGCGCCCGGCGCCGGTGCGATGCCCGCATGGCGCGACTGCTGATCGGCGCGGGCGCCTCGCTGACCGCCCGCTGGGATGGCCGCAGCCCCTATGCCACGGCCCGCGTCTTCGGCAATGATGCGGTGGCGGAGGTGATCGCGGCAGCCGGCGGGGCGGGCCCGCTCGAGCCCTCCGACGCGCTGCTCGCCGAGGCGGCGCAGGGGCGGGTGCCTGCGGGGCGCGTCGACCCCGAGCGCCTGACGCCGGAGACCCGCGCCCTGATCCGCAACATCATCCACCTGCCCGGCGCGCTGGCCTGGACACGGGCGCTGGTGGCGATCGGCATGGAGTGGGACAGGCCCGACAGCCAGCGCGTGCCGCCGGTGCAGGTGGCGGGATGGGAGGGCCTGCCCGAGATCATGGGCTACCTGCTCTCGCTCGGGCCGGACCTCGGCCACGTCAACGGCTACGGCGGCGACCTGCTCGGCACCATCCTGCACGGCGCCGCCAACGCACCAGACCGGGCGACCCGCGACCACGCGGCCTGCGCGAGGCTGGCCCTGGAGGCCGGGCTGCCGCTCTACCGGGGTTACCTGCTGTTCACCGGCAGCGAGGAGATCGCGGAGATGCTGGCGGATCATGCCGAGGCGCATCCGGACCGGGTGGTGGATAACCTGTAGGGAGAACGGCCCGCCGGCTCTCGGTGCAAGTCATCGAGTTGCACCTGCGCGGTTGGGTGAGAGGCTGGACAACGACCCAAGCGGGGCTCGTTACGGCTGCTTCCTTCCGGACCTGACCGGGTTGGCGAGGCGCTCGCCCGCGCCAACCTCTCGAGGGGTTATTTAGGGATCCGGCGCGGGATTCGCAAGCTCAGCCCTGCTGCACCGGGATCTCGCCGTTGCAGAAAAACCGGGTGAAGACGCCGTAGCAGCGGATGCTGTCGCCAAAACCCTCCACACCCACCACCGAATAGAGCGTGCGGTCCTCATAGGACACGTCGAGCCCGGCGCGGACGATCTCGTAGCAGGCGTCATGGTCGGCCTTGCACATGAGCGTCAGGGCGAAGGCGCCGCCGTTTTCCTGCGCGCTGGGGTTCGTGGAGGCGAGGCGCTGGAGAAACAGCGCCTTCAGCTCGGCCTCGACGTCGGCCTCGCCCGGCTTGGTGAAGGCCGCGGCGAGCGCCGCGACGGCGAGAATGGCGATGAGCCAGACGAGTTTGCGCATCGGTGCGCCTCCTTGGGTTTGCTGCCTCTCCCTACCCCGGCCCGCGCAGCGGCGCCAGTGGCTCAGAGCGTCAGCCTCAGGCGCTGAAACCCCGCCGGGGTGATGCGCTCGGGCACGACCTGCGCCACCCCGGCCAGGGCACAGGCTCCCAGATGCTCCAACGCGCCGCGTCCCGTGTCGATGATGGCGCGGCACCCGCCAAGCGGGGCGAACCGCCAGCACGGGGTGACCGGGCCGCGCAGGGTGCCCGCCTCCCGGAGATACCGAACCAGCACCTCCCGGCTGGCGGTCGATCCGGCCAGCACCACCTCCGCGCCGGCGCGGGGCGCATGCAGCCCGGCACCGCCGATCCGGTAGCTGTTGGTCGCCACGATGAAGCGGGCATCCTCCGCCACCGGCACGCCATTTCGGCGCAGGTCGCGCACCCGCCCCGGACCAGAGCCGCACGGCAGACCGTCGGGGCCGAACCGCGCCGGGCGGGACAGGTCGATCTCCCATTGCAGGCCGGAGATCACGTCGAAGTCGTAGGCGGCAAAGTCCGGGTCGAGCAGCGGCTGCTCGGGGCGGTCCGGGGAGAGCTGGCAGAAGACGGCGGCAGAGCGCTCGAGCCAGTCCTTCAGCTCGGCCCCGGTCACGCGGAGGGCACGCAGGCTGTTGGGATAGGGGTAGAGCGCCGAAAGGTCGCGGTGGCTGAGCTGGCCCGGCGCGATGTCGGTGTAATGCTCCGGCCCGGCAGGCCCGCCGCATTTGAACGGGGCCGCAGCCGACAGCACCGGCTCCTCGGTCGGTTCGAGGATCCGGCGCAGATGCCAGGCCTGCGCGGCGTTGATCGCGTGAACCACCGGGCAAGGCGCGATGAAGCTGGTGTAGCTCTGCAGCGCGATCTCGCTCCGCCCGACCGGGCGGCGCAGCCGGGCCAGGGTCGCTGCATGGGCCGGGGCGACAGCGGCAACCACCTCGGGTGCATCCTTGACCAGCGGCACCACCCCCGCCGGGCCGCGCTGCGCGATGGGCCGCAGTTCGGCGCGGCTCTCGGCCACCTGCCAACCGGCCTCGCGGGGCGCGAGCCAGAGGTCGATCACCCCCAGGTGGCTGCCCGCGATTCCGGGCATCACCACGGGCCTTCCCGCCACCCGCCCGGCGTCTGCCTCGACCCCCGGCAGCCCGGCAAAATCCGGGCCGGGGAGGCGGCGATGCACATGCCCGGCCACCACGGCATCCACGCCCGGAATCCCGGCGAGCGGCAGCAGCGCATGCTCCATTCCGGGGGTCTCCGGCTGGGCACTCGGGCCGCAATGCGCGAGCAGCACCACCACCTCGGCACCCTCGTTGCGCAGGGCCGGCACATGGGCGCGGGCGGCTTCGATCATGCAGCGCATCTCGATCCGCCCGGCGAGGCCTTCGCTGTCCCATTTGAGCACCTGCGGCGGCAGCACCGAGAGCACGCCGATGCGCAGCTCCCGCCGCCGCCCGTGTCCATCGGCGAGCACCCGCCGCAGGATCACCCGCGCCCGCACCAGCGGCGTGTCGGCCAGCGGCGTGGCCCCGCGCCGCCGCAGCGCATTGCAGGAAACCAGCGGAAAGGCCGCGCCGCCCAGCGCCTGCTCCAGCACCTCCAGCCCGTAGTCGAACTCGTGATTGCCCAGGCCCACCGCGTCGTAGCCCAGCGCGGTCATGGCCGCGATCATCGGATGCGTCCCGCACCTCTCGCCCGCCGCCACGTCGCCCAGCGCCGTGCCTTGCAGGAAGTCCCCGTTGTCGAGCAGCACCGTGCCCGGCACCTCGGCCCGCGCCTGCGCGATCAGGCCCGCCACGCGCGACAGGCCGACCGCATCGCTCGGGGCATCCGCGTGATAATCCCAGGCCAGGAGGTTCATGTGCAGGTCGGAGGTGGCGACGATCCGCAGCCGAAGCCAGTCTGCGGGGCGAGGCGCGGCCGAGGTGGGCTCCGTTCCGGTCATCCCGCAGGCCTCCCGCGGCGGGCCGTGCCGGTCGGGCCCGCCCGACCATGCGGGTTTGCGCCCCTGCCGCGGGCGTGCCAGAACACGGGCAACGAAACGGGAGGGCGGGCATGCGGCACGCGGAAGAGGTGACGTTCGGCGGCGGCGGCCTGAACAGGCGGGCCGAGCTGCGCGGCGATGCGGAGGGGCTCGATGCGCTGGCCCGAGACCCCCGGGCGCGGCACCTCGCGGTGTGGCGCGGCAAGCTGCTGATGCAGGGCGCGGAGGATGCCCCGATACTCGCACCGCAGCCAGGGGGGGCGGAGGTGCTGTCGCACTCGGCCCTGCGCGTCTTTCTCGGGGAGTGCCCCGAGGGCGGCGCCTGGTTTGCCCATGACATCTCGTCCTGGGAGCCCAACGAGATCCTCGAGGCGCCCGACAGCTTTCTGGACCGATCCGAGCAGTTCTACCCCGGGCTCGACGGCGCAAGGTTCATCGAGCTGCGCGCGGCGATGGCCCGGATCACGCCGCTCGATGCCGAGATCGCCGCCACCGCGCGCGCGATCATCGGCTGGCACGCGACCCACGGCTTCTGCGCCCGCTGCGGAGCGGCGAGCGAGGCCGCCTGCGCCGGCTGGGAGCGCCGCTGCCCGGCCTGCGGGGCGCATCACTTTCCGCGCACCGACCCGGTGGTGATCATGCTCATCACCCACGGAAACTCGGTGCTGATGGGCCGCTCGCCGGGCTGGCCCGAGGGCATGTTCTCGCTGCTCGCCGGCTTCATGGAGCCGGGCGAGACCATCGAGGCGGCGGTGCGGCGCGAGGTCGCCGAGGAGGCGGGCATCGCCGTTGGGCCGGTGCGCTACCTCTCCTCCCAGCCCTGGCCGTTTCCGGCCTCGCTGATGATCGGCTGCCACGGCGAAGCGCTGACCACCGAGATCGTGCTCGACCCCAAGGAACTGGAGGCCGCCTGCTGGGTCACCCGCGAGCAGATGCTCGACACCTTCGCCGGCCGCAACCCCGCGATGAAGCCCGCCCGGCGCGGCGCTATCGCGCAGTTCCTGCTGTCCAACTGGCTTGCGGACCGGCTGGATTGACGCATAGAAACGTCGGCGGGGCGTGAGGACGAAAAGGGCAGCGGCTGAATGAACTTCACCGGCAAGGAAGATATCGAAAAGCCGATCGACGAGGTCTTTGCCGCCGTCACCGATCACGAGAGCTTCGAGAAGCAGGTGTTGCGGCGCGGCTACGAGATCTCGCGCACCGATGCGCTGGCCGCGCCCGGCGTGGGCATGGCCTGGAAGATGCGCTTTCCGATCCGGGGCCAGATGCGCGACCTGACGGCACGGGTCGCCACCTACGAACGGCCCGAGGTGGTGGCGCTCGACATCACGATCGGCGGGCTCGACGCGGTGGTGAAGATCGACCTGATCGAACTGTCGAAGATGCGCACCCGGATGAGCCTGGATATCGAGCTGATGCCGCGCACCATCACAGCGCGGGTGCTGGTGCAGTCGCTTCGCCTGCGCCGCGCCAGCCTTACGCAGGGGCTGCGCCGCCGGATGGCCGACTTCGCACTTCAGGTCGAGGGCCGGGCCGCGCCGACCGCCTGACGGGCCGGAGGCCCTCACGCGCCCTTCACCAGCCGGTAGCTCACCGCCTCGGCCACATGGGGCCGCGCCACGCCCGCGCTGCCGTCGAGGTCGGCAATGGTGCGCGCCACCCGCATGACCCGGTGATAGCCCCGCGCCGAAAGCCCGAACCGCTCGGCGACCTGCTGAAGCAACGCCATGCCCTCTGCGTCGGGCCGGGCGATCTCGTCGAGCAGTTCGCCCTCGATATCGGCATTGGTGGTGGCCTCCACGCCCAGCGCTTCGAACCGGGCGCGTTGCACGGCCCGGGCCGCGGCCACCCGCGCCGCCACCTCCGCCGAGCCTTCGGCAGCCGCGGGCAGATCGAGATCGGTGTAGGCCACCGGCGGCACCTCCAGCCGCAGGTCGAAACGGTCGAGCAGCGGGCCGGAGATCCGGCCGAGGTAGTCCTCCCCGCAGTTGGGCGCGCGCGAACAGGCTCGGGCCGGATCGGTCAGGTGTCCGCATCTGCAAGGGTTGGCGGCGGCCACCAGCATGAAGCGGCAGGGGTAGGCCACATGGGCATTGACCCTGCTTACCATGATCTCCCCGGTCTCGATGGGCTGGCGCAGGGTCTCCAGCACCGTGCGCGGAAACTCGGGGAATTCGTCCATGAAGAGCACGCCGTTATGCGCGAGCGAAACCTCGCCCGGCCGGGCCTGTCGCCCGCCGCCCACCACGGCGGCCATCGAGGCGGTGTGATGCGGCGCGCGATAGGGCGCCTCGCGGCTGATGCCGCCTTCCTTCAGCAGGCCGGCAAGCGAGTGCACGGTCGAGGTGGCCAGCGCCTCGCGCGGGGTGAGCGGCGGCAGGATTCCGGGCAGCCGGGCCGCGAGCATCGACTTGCCGGAGCCGGGCGGGCCGACCATCAGCAGATGGTGCCGCCCGGCGGCGGCGATCTCGAGCGCGCGCTTGGCCCGTTCCTGGCCCTTCACGTCGCGCAGATCCTTGCCGCCCGCGTGGCCCTGCACCTCGCCGGGCTGCGACGGCTCGATTGGCGCCTCGCCGGTGTAATGGCGGATGACGGCGGCCAGGCTGGGCGCCGCGATCACCTCCGCCGCCCCGACCCAGGCCGCCTCCGCGCCGCAGGCGCGCGGGCAGAGCAGCCGCCGCTCCTGCTCGGCGGCGGCCATGGCGGCGGGCAGTGCGCCGTTGACCGGCACCAGCTTGCCGTCGAGCGAGAGTTCGCCCAGCGCCACCACCTGCGCCACCTCCTCGCGCGGCAGGATCTCGATCGCCGCAAGCAGCGCCAGCGCGATCGGCAGGTCAAAGTGCGAGCCTTCCTTGGGCAGGTCGGCGGGCGAGAGGTTGACGGTGATCTTTTTCGAGGGCAGCGCGATGGCCATGGAGCCCAGCGCCGCCCGGACCCGCTCGCGGGCCTCGCTCACCGCCTTGTCGGGCAGGCCGACGATGGCAAAATGGGGCAATCCCGGCGAGACGGCGCATTGCACCTCGACAGGCCGCGCCTCGATGCCGTCGAAGGCGACCGTGTAGGCCGCCGCCAGCATCCCTCCGCTCCCGTCCAGCATGGCACGCATCCCCAAGGCCATTCACACCCCGGTTAACGCTAGCCAGTGTTGGTTAGTGAAACGTTAACGCGCCGCGTAAAGCGCCGCGAACCGGGGCCAGGCCAGCGGGTCGGCAACGGTCTTGTCGCGGCAGAAGGCATTGCAGAACCCCCAGACCTTGCCCCCGGCCTCCAGGAAGTGGGTCACCGGCTTGCCGGAATAGGGGCAGTCCGCGTTCTCCGAGGGGCCAGCCTCGACCGCCCGCGCCTCCAGCGGAGTGGGGCCGGGCCATTCGCGGTGCGGCAGGTCCATCGCGTACCAGGGCAGATCCTCGCCCCGGGCAAAGCCCATCGCCCGCCAGCGGCGGAAGGCCGGGTCGGCCAGATGGGCCGCCACATACTCCGTTGCGGCCTCCGAGACGGGCAAGCCATAGGTGGCGATCCTTGCCGCCACCGGCGCAAAGAAGGCATCCGCCGCCGAGTAGGCGCCACAGAGCCAGGGCCCCTCGCCGCCAACGGTGCGCCGGGCATGATCCCAGAGCACCTCGAGCCGGGCGAGATCGGCCAGCACCTCCCCGGAGGGCTCGAACCCCTCGTAGGCCACCCGCAGCGCCATCGGGCAGGCCGAGCGCAGCGCGCCGAAGCCGGCGTGCATCTCGCAGGCCAGGGCCCGCGCCGTGACCCGCGCCCGGCTGTCCTGAGGCCAGATCCCGGCCTCGGGGAAGCGGCTCGCCAGCTCCTCGGCGATGCCCAGGCTCTCGCCCATCACCGCGCCGTCGTCGAAGACCACCGCCGGCACCGTCCGCGCCGGGGCGATCCCGGCCAGTTGATCGGCCACGTCACGGCTGGCAAAATCGACCCAGACGGTGCTGCGCTGCAGCCCGAATCTCTCGAACAGGAGCCAGCCCCGGAGGGACCACGAAGAATAGGCGGGATCGCCGATGTAGAGTGTATGGGTCATGGCTGTGACGCTACGCACAGATCCCCCCCTCTGACCAACGCATTTTCGCACCGAAACCCATCACGAATCATGATGAGAACCGGATTTTTCATCTTTGACACTTTATTTTGAACCGATGGGTCCTAATGTGCGTATAACATACATCAAGGGCGCCTGACGGCAGGTTGCCCCTGTCCGCGAGAAGGAGCTCCCCCATGCCTTTGGACGGCGATATCGACACTTCCATGTCCCGCCACGCGCGTCAGGCAGAACTGCTCGACGCCGAAACCGAACAGCAGCTTGCCCGTGCCTGGCGCGACCACCGCGACGAGCAGGCCCTGCACCGGCTGATCAGCGCCTACATGCGCCTCGCGATCTCCATGGCCGCGAAGTACAAGCGCTACGGCGCGCCGATGAACGACCTCATCCAGGAGGCCTCGCTGGGCCTGATGAAGGCGGCCGACAAGTTCGACCCCGAGCGCGGCGTGCGGTTCTCGACCTATGCCATGTGGTGGATCAAGGCCTCCGTGCAGGAGTTCGTGATGCGCAACTGGTCCATGGTGCGCACCGGCTCGACCTCCTCGCAGAAGTCGCTCTTCTTCAACATGCGCCGCGTGCAGGCGCAGCTGGAGCGCGAGGCGGCGGCCGAGGGCGTGGTGCTCGACAGCCAGCAGCTGCGCCAGAAGATCGCCGTCGAAGTGGGCGTGCCGCTGGCCGACGTGGAGATGATGGAGGGCCGGCTCTCTGGTTCCGACTTCTCGCTCAACGTCACCCAGTCGACCGACGATGACGGCCGCCAGTGGATCGACGCGCTGGAGGATGAAGGCCCGCAGGCCGCCGAGCAGGTGGAGGTGGAGCACGACAAGGCCCAGCTCCGCGACTGGCTCGCCGAGGCGATGGCAGCGCTGAACGAGCGCGAGCGCTTCATCATCCGCGAGCGCCGGCTGGCCCGCGAAAAGCGCACTCTGGAGAGCCTTGGCGAGGAGCTTGGCCTGTCCAAGGAGCGGGTGCGCCAGCTCGAGGCCGCCGCCTTCCAGAAGATGCGCCGCTCGCTCGAGGCGCAGTCGCCGGAAGTGCTGGCGCTGATCTCCTGAGGTGGAAACGCCCTTTGCAGGACTAGATGGGGCCGCGGTCATCCGCGGCCCCTCGTTTTCGCTCTGGCGCGCGCCGCTCCGCCCGGCCTTTCGTGGCCTGGTCCGACGGATCACCCTCTATCGGTCGGAGGGGCCGCTGCCGGGCCTGATGACCGAGCCTGCCGCGCTGGTCGTGCCGCTGATCTTCATCTTCGACGGGGCGTTCGAGGTCGGCATGGGCCGCGATCCGGCGCGGGGCGACCGCATCGCCAGCTTCATGGCGGGGCTCTCCGTCACGCCGGCGCGCATCGCCTCGCCCGAGTCGGTGCAGGTGCTCCAGATCGACCTCACACCCGTGGGTGCCATGCGCCTGCTCGGCCCGGTGCTCGGTGACACCGCCGAAGGCGTGCACGCCCTTGCCGACTTCGGCGACCGGCAGATCACCGCGCTGCATGCCCGAATGGTAGAGGCCAACTGCTGGGCGACCCGGCTCGCCCTTGCAGAGGCCTTTCTTGCCCGCCGGCTCGCCGCTGCCACCCTGCCGCCGCCGCTCGCCCGCGCATGGCAGCTGATCGAGGCAACCGGGGGCCGCGCTCCGGTGGCCCGGATCGCCGCGCATCTCGGGATCACCCGCCGCCACCTCGCCCGCCAGTTCCAGCCCTTCGGCCTCGGCCCCAAGCAGGCCGCGCGGGTGGCCCGCTTCACCGCCGCCTCCGCGCGTGCGGGCACCGCAAGCTGGGCCGAGATCGCCGCGGACGCAGGCTATGCCGACCAGTCCCACCTCGTCCGGGAGTTCCGGGCGCTGGCGGGCATGACCCCCGAAAACCTTGCCTGAGGTCCCATTTCTTCAAGACCCGTTGCCCCTGCCATGACAGGCTCCGCCAAAAGGAGACCAATCATGGAAGCCCCCCGCATCTACCCCACCTTCCGCTTTTCCGACGCCACGGCGATGCACCGCTGGTTCATCGAGACACTCGGTTTTACCGAGGTGTTCCGCACGCCCGAGACCGGCCCGATCGACCACGCCGAGCTGGCCTTCGGCTCTTCGATCCTGATGTTCGGACAGGCCCGCGACGATGCCTTCGGCGTCAAGGCCCCGCCGCCCGGCGGCTCGGTCACCTACATCGCGGTCGACGACCCCGATGCCCTGCACGCGCGCGTCAGGGACTCTGGCACCGAGATCGTGGAGCCCCCGACCGACCGGGCCTACCCCAGCCGCGAGTTCATCGCCCGCGACCCCGACGGCAACCTGTGGTGCTTCGGCACATGGTATCCCAAGGCGGGCTGAAGCTCGGACTTGGCACGCCCGGCCCGGCGGACTAGGAAAGGGGGACCCTTCGAGACAGCCCCGAGATGAAGACACAAAGCATGAACCGCGATTGGATCGCCACCGCCCGCACCCTCTCCGAGGCTCTGCCCTACCTCAAGCGCTACGTCGGCGCGACCGTCGTCATCAAGCTCGGCGGTCACGCCATGGGCTCCGACGAGGGCATGGCCAGCTTCGCCCGCGACGTGGTTCTGATGAACCTGGTCGGCGTGCACCCGGTGGTGGTGCACGGCGGCGGCCCCATGATCAACGACATGCTCAAGCGTCTCGGCGTCGAGAGCCAGTTCATCCGGGGCAAGCGGGTGACCGATGCCGCCACGATGGAAGTGGTCGAAATGGTGCTCTCGGGCACCGTGAACAAGCGGATCGTGCAGGCGATCAATGCCCAGGGGGGCCGCGCGGTGGGCCTCTCGGGCAAGGATGCCAACATGATCGTCTGCGACCCGACCGACCCCGAGCTGGGGCTGGTGGGCGACCCGGTGGAGGTCACGCCCGACGTGATCCGGCAGCTCCACGAGGATGGCTACATCCCCGTCGTCGCGCCGCTCGGCGCAGGCCGCGAGGGCGAGACCTTCAATATCAACGGCGACACCGCCGCCGGGGCCATTGCCGCGGCACTCAAGGCCGACCGGCTGCTGCTGCTCACCGATGTCTCCGGCGTGAAGAACGCCGAGGGCGAGGTGATGACCCAGCTGACCCCGGAAAACGTGAAGGAGCTGACCGACTCGGGCGTGATCGCGGGCGGCATGATCCCCAAGACCCAGACCGCGCTCGACGCGATCGCGGGCGGCGTGCGCGCCGTGGTCATCCTCGATGGCCGCGCCCCCAATGCGACCCTTCTGGAGCTCTTCACCGACCACGGCGCAGGCTCGCTGATCCGGCGCGAGGTGAAGTGAGGCTCGAGGCCGCGCGGGAGGCCTGCGCGGCAGAACACCTCGACATCGCCGGCGGGCTGCATGAGGCGGGCCGCACCATCCTGCTGCTCTCCCCGCGAGAGCCCGGCTTCTGGGCCGCCCTCCAGGCCGCGCCAGAGTGGTCCGGGCCCGACCCGGTCGACACATGGTCGCGCCGCGTGGTGGGCGGGCTGGCCGAACACCTCGGCGGCGTGCCGCTCTTTCCCTTCGACGGCCCGCCCTGGCTGCCGTTCCAGAGCTGGGCCCTGGCGACCGGTCGGGCGTGGCAAAGCCCGGTGCGGCTTCTGGTCGGCGCCGATCAGGGCCTCTGGGTGAGCTTTCGTGGCGCGCTGGCCTTCGACGGCCTGCACCCGCTCCCCGAGCCCACCGCATCGCCCTGCCCCGGCTGCAACGCCCCCTGCACCACCGCCTGCCCGGTGGGCGCTCTCACCGAGGCGGGGTACGACACGGCACGCTGCCACGCCTATCTCGATACGCCGGAGGGTGCCGATTGCCTGACCCGCGGGTGCCGGGTGAGAAGGGCTTGCCCTGTCTCGGCGACCTTCCCTAGGGTGGAGGCGCAGTCGGCTTTTCACATGTCACATTTCCACAGGACCGGGACGAATTGATGCGTCAGCTCATGCTTCTCCGCCACGCCAAATCCAGCTGGGACGACCCACTCGCCGATGACTTCGACCGCCCCCTGAACGAGCGCGGCCAGCGCGGTGCGCAGGCGATGGGCGACTGGATACGCTCCACCAATCTCGCGCCCGACCTGGTGCTCTGTTCCGCCGCCGCCCGCACGGTCGAAACCTGGGAGCGGCTGGCGCTCGAAGCCGAGGTGAGGTACTCGCCCGGGCTCTACCACGCCGGCCCCGACAGGATGCTGGCCGCGCTCCAGGGCCTGACCGAGGGAACCCGCGTGATGATGGTGGGCCATAACCCCGGCATGGGTGCCCTCGCGGCGATGATGGTGCGCAACGCGCCCATTCACAGCCGCTTCGGCGATTATCCGACCTGCGCCCTCACGGTCGCCGAGTTCGATATCAAGAACTGGGCCGATCTCAGCCCGCGCCAGGGCCGGGTGCTGCACTTTCTCACCCCGCACGACATCGAGCACGCCTCGCCCCACGCCTGAGCAGGCCGCCTCACTCAGCCGGCACCCCATGCGTCGCTCAGCCGGTAGCCCTCCGGCCAGGGATCCGTCGGCTCGACGAAGTGCTGATGCGTCCGGGTCACCCAGCCGCGCCCCGAGATCTCGGGCCGGATCGCGGGGGTTGCGCCCACGGTGGTGCGGCCCAGGATTCGCCCGGTGAAGGTGCTGTCGATCAGCGACGAGACCGTGAGGCTCTGGCCGTCCGCCATCTGCCCCCGTGCCGTCAGCAGGGCCATCCGCGCCGAGAGCGCCGTGCCCGTGGGCGACCGGTCGATCTTGCCCGGCCGGATCGCCACCGCGGCCCGGCTGGTCAGCCCCTCCGGCCCCTCGCTCACCGGCGCCGCGAAGAGGCAGAAGGAGATATGCGCCCAGTCCGGCAGCCCCGGATGGCGGAAGCCAAGCTGATCCGTGGCGGCGTTGGAGATGCGGGTGCCGAGGCGGGCGAGGTCTCGGGCCTCGTCGGGCGTCAGGGCAAAGCCCAGCGCAGGCGCATCGACCACCACGAAGCTGTCGCCGCCAAAGGCCGTGTCCACGGTCAGGGTGCCGATCCCCTCCACCTCGAGGGGCGCGTCGAGCCGGGCGGCGAAACTCGGCAGGTTCTCCACGGAGATTCGTCGCGCCTTGCCGCCTGCGCAATCGGCCCGCACCCGCACCAGCCCGCCCGGCGCCTCCAGCGTCAGTTCGGTCACCGGCTCGGTCATCGGCAGGATCCCGGTGTCGAGCAGCACGGTGGCCACGCAGATCGCGTTGGAGCCCGACATCGGCGGAGTGTCTTCCGGCTCCATGATGATGAAGGCGGCGTCGGCTTCCGGGTGTTTCGGCGGCACCAGCAGGTTCACATGGCGAAACACGCCGCCCCGCGGCTCGTTCAGCATCAGGTTTCGGAGCCTGCCGTCGGTGGCAATCCAGCGCGATTGCTCCCAGAGCGTCTTGCCCGGGGGCGGGGCCACGCCGCCGGTGATCACATCGCCCACTTCGCCCTCGGCATGGGCGGAGACCGTGTGGATGACGCGCGTGCTGTGCATGGGCCGAGCGTGACGCAGCCCGCGCGGCAGGGCAAGGTGCGCATCAACGCACGCAGCGCCCTCATCCTCGGGCTTGATCCGAGGATCTCTCGGCCACCAGGAGATCCAGGGGTCAAGCCCCAGGATCACCGCTACATTGCTTCGACGGCAAGGATGGTCGGCAGGTGGCGGGCAATCTCCTGCCAGCTGTCGCCCTCGTCGGTGCTGGCAAAGACGGAGCCGCTGTTGGTGCCAAAATAGACGCCCGCCTGCGCCTGCCCGTCCCCAGCCATTGCCTGCCGCAGCACGGTGAAGAACACGTTCTCCTGCGGCAGCCCCTTGCGCATCGCCTGCCAGCTCTCGCCGCCATCGCGCGAGCGCCAGACGGCGCAGGCGGCATCGGGCGGAAAGCGGCCCTGGCTGTCGCCGTTGAGCGGCAGGGTCCAGAGTGTGCGCGGGTCATGCGGATGCACCCGGATAGGAAAGCCGAAGGTGGAGGGCAGGCCGGGGGTGATGTCGTCCCAGCTCCGTCCGCCATCGGAGGAGCGCCAGACGCCATGGTGGTTCTGCTGGTAGAGCAGATCGCCGTCGCCCGGCGCGCGCATCATGTTGTGCACGCAATGCCCGATCTCGCCGTCGCGCGGCGCGGCAGGGTGCTGGTGGCCCTCGCAGGCCTCGGCGTTGGAGAGCCGGTTGCGCCGCTCCCAGGTCGCCCCCCCGTCCTCTGTGGCGAAGACGCCCGCGGCCGAAATGCCGACCCAGGCCTTGCTGGCGTCGGTCGGGTGGCTGACGATGGTGTGCAGCACCAGCCCCGCCGCGCCGCCCTGCCAGTCGCTGGCGGAGGGATGGTCGGTCAGGCCCTCGACCCTGGCAAAGGTCTTGCCCCCGTCCGCACTGGCCAGAAGCTGCGCCGGCTTGGTTCCGGCCCGCAGCGTTCCGTGCGCATGGTGCAGGCTCCACACCTGCTGAAAATCCTTGCCGAAGGGCAGCGGCTCGCCGGTGATCCCGAAGAACTCGGCCGTGTCCGGGTCGTTTTCGGCCCAGTCGTCCATCTCGCCGCGCGTCAACCGGGTGAGCTGCCAGCGCGCGCCGCCATCCTCCGACCGCCAGACCCCGGCGCCGGTAAAGGCGCTCCCGCCCCCGGCCCAGATCGTGCCGCTGCCCGGGTCGCCGATGGCATGATTGATGCACCACCCGTCGCAATGCGGCCCGGTGATCTTCCACCCCGCCCGCTCGGCGCCCCCGTCCAGGATGAACGCCCCCTTGGTGGTGCCGACCAGTAACTTGACCATGGAATCGCCCTCCTGTTGCCGGAAGGCTAGCACTCCCCGTGCGGATCGGGAAGAAAAGTTGATATCCACCTATAAGGCTTGGCGCGAGGGCTCCGAATCCGATCCTGCGGTGCGCCGTCACCCTCGGGCTTGACCCGAGGGTCTCTTTTGACAGGAGATCCTCGGGTCAAGCCCGAGGATGACAGTCGTAGCGTGGCGTTTGGACTAGTGTCCGAGAATCTGGCTGAGGAACAGTTTGGTCCGCTCGCTCTTCGGGTTGTTGAAGAACTCCTCGGGCTCGTTCTGCTCCACGATCTGGCCGGCGTCCATGAAGATCACGCGGTTGGCGACCTGGCGGGCAAAGCCCATCTCGTGGGTCACGCAGATCATCGTCATGCCCTCTTCCGCCAGCTCGATCATGGTGTCGAGCACTTCCTTGATCATCTCCGGGTCGAGCGCCGAGGTGGGCTCGTCGAAGAGCATGATCCGCGGCTTCATGCAGAGCGAGCGGGCGATGGCCACGCGCTGCTGCTGACCGCCCGAGAGCTGGCCCGGGTACTTGTCGGCCTGCTCGGGGATCTTCACCTTCTCGAGAAAGTGCATCGCCGTGGCCTCGGCCTCCTTCTTCGGCACCTTGCGCACCCAGATCGGGGCCAAAGTGCAGTTCTCGAGGATGGTCAGATGCGGGAAGAGGTTGAAGTGCTGAAAGCACATGCCCACTTCCGAGCGGATCTTGTCGATGTTCTTGAGGTCCGAGGTCAGCTCGGTCCCGTCGACGATGATCTGCCCCTCCTGGTGCTCCTCCAGCCGGTTGATGCAGCGGATGAGGGTGGACTTGCCCGAGCCCGAGGGCCCCGCGATCACGATGCGCTCGCCGCGATACACCGTCAGGTCGATGTCGCGCAGCACGTGAAAGGTGCCGTACCACTTGTTCATCTTGTTTATCTCGATGGCGACCTCGTCGCTCACCTGCATCTTGGAGCGGTCGATCTCGCGCTCGGCGACAACTTCGGAAATGTCGGACATGGATGCGTTTCCCTAGTGATGATCGGTCTTGAGGCGGCGCTCCAGGTACATGGAGTAGCGCGACATGCCGAAGCAGAAGATGAAGAACAGCACGGCGATGAAGCCGTAGAGCTCCCAGACGACGCCGTTCCACGACTGGTCGGCGCGGATCGAGTTGGACAGGCCCAGCGGGTCCAGCAGGCCGATCACCGACACCAGCGTGGTGTCCTTGAACAACCCGATGAAGGTGCTGACGATGCCCGGGATCGAGATCTTCAGCGCCTGCGGCATGATGATCAGCCGCTGTGCCTGCCAGTAGTCGAGGCCGAGGCTGTCGGCGCCCTCGTACTGGCCCTTGGGCAGCGCGGCCAGGCCACCCCGGATCACCTCGGCCATGTAGGCGGCCGAGAACAGCGTGGCCATGATGATGACCCGCAGGATGATGTCGAAGTTGGTGCCCGGCGGCAGGAAGATGTTCAGCAGCGTCGAGGCCACGAACAGCAGCGTGATCAGCGGCACGCCCCGGATGAACTCGATGAAGCCCACGCAGAGCGCCTTGACGATCAGCAAGTCCGACCGGCGGCCCAGCGCCAGGATGATCCCCAGCGGCAGCGAGCAGGCGATGGCCACGACCCCGATGGTGATCGACAGCATCATGCCGCCAAAGTCGCGCGAGGCCACGGTCTCGATGGCCAGCGGCATCACCGAGACCAGCGCGTCCTGCACGTAGCCCGAGAGGAACAGCCACCAGACCAGCGCCGCGATGACCGCAACGATGATGGCCCCCAACTGCCCGATCGCCTCGGAGCCGTATTTCACGACCGCCCAGAGTATCACGAAGCCCAGCGCCGCGCAGATCGGCGACCAGATGGTGCCGCCCCAGAGGAGCCAGGGAAACAGGAAGGGGTAGATCGCCGTGAAGATCAGCAGCTTGCCCGGCACCTTGTCGGCAAAGAGCACCGGCGCCAGCGCCACGAAGAGCAGCAGGAAAGCCGCGATCGGGCGCCAGTAGAGCTCGGCCGGATAGAAGCCGAAGAGCAGCTGGATCCAGCGCTCCCGGATCACGCCCCAGCAGGCGCCGAAGGTGCCGTGATCGCCCACCCGCCCTGCGGCGGCCAGCATCTCGCGGCACTCCCCGAGCGAGGTGGCGTTCCACGTCGGCGCGAAGAACCAGGGGATCAGCATCCACAGCACATAGGCCACGAAGGCGGAGCAGAGCACCGTGACGATGGTGTTGAACGGGCCGGTGAAGAGGTTCTTCTTGCCCCAGCCCATGATCCCCACGGTCGAGGCCGGCGGCTCCTTCTGGGGCAGCATGGTCTCGCGTACGAAGGCGACGGTATCGGCATGCAGGTTGCTCATCTTACCTCTCCACCAGTTTGACGCGGTTGTTGTACCAGTTCATCAGCGCCGAGATGCTCAGCGAGATGATGAGGTAGATCAGCATGCCGAGCAGCAGCGTCTCCAGCTCCTTGCCGGTCTGGTTGAGGGTGATCCCCATCAGCGTGCCGGTGAGGTCCATGTAGCCCACGGCGATGGCCAGCGAACTGTTCTTGGTCAGGTTGAGGTACTGCGAGATCAGCGGCGGGATGATGACCCGCAGCGCCTGCGGCAGGATCACCAGGCTCATGATGCGCTTGGGCCGCAGGCCCAGTGCCCCGGCGGCCTCTGTCTGGCCGGAGGAGATGGCCAGGATGCCCGCCCGCACGTTCTCGGCGATGAAGGCCGCGGTGTAGAGCGACAGCGCCAGCCAGAGCGCGATCAGCGAGTTGCGCAGATAGGTGCCGTCCTGGAAATTGAAGCCCTGAAGCGCGGGGTAGCCAAGGTGAAAGCCCAGCGCGATCAGCACGATCAGGACCGGCAGGACAAAGGAGGCGAGCCGCAGGTACCAAGTGGTGGGGCGGAGGCCCGTGGCCTCCTGGATCCGGTCGGCCCGGCGCTTGATGAAACGCGCGCCCAGGATGCCGCCGACGACGGCGGCGACGATCAGCAGCAGGTCGATGCTGACGTCGAAGTTCAGCGCGCTTTGCCCGAAGAGGTGAATGTCGCCGAGGCTGCGCGAGAACAGCGGCTCGGGGATGTAGACGCCCCGGTTGGTGATGGCGACGGTATCGAAGACCTTCATCGTCGCCGCGGGCTCGTCGCCACGGAAGGCGGAGGGCGGCGGCAGGGTCTCGATCAGGACCGCCATGGCGAAGACGATCCAGAGCAGCACCGGCACGTTGCGGAACATCTCCACGTAAACGGTCATCAGCCGGCCGATGAGCCAGTTGGGCGAGAGCCGCAGCACGCCGATGATCACCCCCAGCACCGTCGCGGTGGCACAGCCCAGCACGGCCACCAGCAGCGTGTTCAGCAGCCCGATGAAGGCCGCACGCAGGTGGCTGTTCTGGTTGTTGTACTCGATCAGGGTCTGGTTGATGTCGTAGCCGGCGGGCTTGGACAGGAAGTCGAAACTCACCGTCTTGCCGCTGGTCGCAAGGTTCTGCGCCGTGTTGCTTATCAGGAAACCAACCAGAAGCAGGAACCCGATCAGTGCCACCACCTGGATCGTCATCGACCGGTAGCGGGTGTCGTAGATGAGCATGGAAAGCCGGAAGGCGGCCTTCGGCGGATCCGTGACAGTTGCCATGTTGGCGCTCCCCCGAGCTATGTTCGGCTACACTCTCCCCGTTTGCAGGCGCAAGCCCGCAAGCCACTGGGTGCAGCTCTTGTAGATTGCCGTTGTCCCCGAAGCGAAGGGGCGCGGCCTTGCGGTCGCGCCCCCTGCATTTGTCTTAGCGGAAGGGCGGTGCGTAGAGCAGGCCGCCGTCGGTCCACTGTGCGTTGAGCCCGCGGCTCAGGCCGATCGGCGTGGCCGCGCCGATGTTGCTTTCGAACACTTCGCCGTAGTTGCCCACGGACATGATGATGTTCTTGGCCCAGCCGGCGTCGAGGCCGATCATCGCGCCGAGGTTGTCCTCGGTGCCGAGCAGGCGGTTCACTTCCGGGTTGTCACCGGCAGCGGCCGACATCTCGCCGACGTTGGCGGAGGTCACGCCATACTCTTCGGCGGCGATCATGGCGTTGAGCGACCAGCGCACGATGTCGCCCCACTCGTCATCGCCGTGGCGCACGAGCGGGCCGAGCGGCTCCTTCGAGATGATCTCGGGCAGGATCACGTGATCGGCCGCGTTCTCGAAGGTCGAGCGGGTGGCCGCGAGGCCGGAGGCGTCGGTGGTGTACACGTCGCAGGCACCGGCAAGGTACTGCTGCTGCGCTTCGGCGTTGGTCTCGATCGGAACCGGCTCGTAGCTGATGTTGTTCACGCGGAAGAAGTCCGCGAGGTTCAGCTCGGTGGTGGTGCCGGTCTGGATGCAGACGGTGGCGCCGTCCAGTTCCTTGGCCGAGGAGACGCCGAGCGCCTTGGGCACCATGAAGCCCTGACCGTCGTAGTAGTTGACGCCGACGAAGGTGAACTTCAGGTCGGTGTCGCGCGAGAAGGTCCAGGTGGTGTTCCGGGCCAGCATGTCGATCTCGCCGGAGGCCAGCGCGGTGAAGCGGGTCTTGCCGGTGGTGGGCACGAACTCGACGGCGGTCGCGTCACCGAGAACGGCGGCGGCGACGGCACGGCACACGGCCACGTCGAAGCCTTCCCACTCGCCCGAAGCGTTGGGGGCGGCGAAGCCCGGCACGCCGGTGGCCACGCCGCAGTTCAGCTTGCCGCGCGCCTTCACGTCGTCAAGCGTCGCCGCAGCGCCGGCGGTGGCGGCAAGGCCAGCGACGGTCAGCGCGCCGAGAAATACGGATTTTTTCATGTTTACCTCTTCCTGATCCTCCGGTGCCGTTTTGATACGGCTTTCCGGAATGGGTACCGGCAGGATGTGCCGATGTGCGTGATTACGATGCCCGAACCCTCGGGGCACCGCAGAAGTGGGTCAAGTTGGCCGAATTCGCCGCAAGACGTCAAGGGCGGTGGAGCGCGGTTCCTTAGCGGAAATGGAATTTTTGCCCGCTTTTTGGGCAACGGCCCTGCGTCGAAGGCCGGTTCGGAGCCCCCGGGGGAATCACCCGACAGGTCGTGACAGGCGATAAACCTCGGCTGCATGGAGAAAATCGCCACGTTTGCGGGCCGCCACCTCGGCGGCCTCCTCGTCATCGCCCCATTGCGCGATCTGCCAGTTCTCGTCCACGCGGCTGAGGTCCCAAAGCGCTTCGGGGGCCGCCTGCCCGGCCTGCACCGCGAGGCCGATCACCAGCGAGCCCGAAAGCGCCGTGAGATCGTGCAACGCGGTGAGCGCGAAGGCGTCCTGCCCCACGACTCGGGCGCGCAGCGCCTCGACGGACGTGGCCGGCTGCGGCACATGCATCAGCCCCTCGGTCGCGATCAGCGGCGCGTCGAGCACGTCGCGCGCCCAGTCGATCAGCGGGTTCCAGGCCTCGGCCTGAAGCGCGGCCAGCTCCCTCGGCTCGGCGGCGCGGTAGCAGATCAGGTCGGTCTCGCCATAGGCCGCCACGATCTCTGCCACCTCGGCCTGCTGCGGCGCCACCCGGTCCAGCGCGGAGTTGGCCGAGCGGGTGAAGGGCATCGAAAGCGGGTCGATCCTTTCGCCCTGCGCCTCCCATTCGGCGGCCACCGCCCAGGCCAGCGCCTCGGTCGGCAAGAGCAGCGGGGCCTTGGCAGGGGTCTTCACCGGACGGCCGTCGAGCTGCACGGCAAAGCCACCCTCGACGGGCACCGCCTCCGCCGCCTTCCAGAACCGCTTTGCCGCCCATTCCGCCATTCTCAGCCTCCTGTCGCCCGCAGGATCGCGCCGGGCAGCGCCTCGGCGCTCTCCACGATCTCCGCCGCCCCGGCCCCGCGCAGCGCGTCGACCGGGTGATAGCCCCAGCTCACGCCCAGCCCCGCGATGCCGGCATTGCGGGCCATCTCCATGTCAAAGCTCGTGTCCCCGATCATCACCGCCTGCGCCGGCTCGCAGCCGGTCTCGCGCAGCACCGCCTCCAGCATCGCCGGGTGCGGCTTGGAGGGGTGGTGATCCGAGACCTGCTCGGAGATGAACCGGCCCTCCAGCCCGGCGGACCTGAACAGCGCATCCAGCCCGCGCCGCGACTTTCCGGTGGCAACGCAGAGCAGGTTCTCCGGCGTCTCGGCCAGGCTGTCGAGCAGCGCGCGCATGCCGGGGTAGAACACCGCGCCATTCGACCTCTGCCGAATCTCCACGAAACTGTCCTTGTAGCCCTGCACCATCGCCTCGAGCTCCGCCGCGCCGGCCTCGGGGCAGAGCCGCGCGATGGCGAGGTCGAGCGAGAGGCCGACGATGGAGAGCACCCGGGCCCGCTCCGGCGCCGCGCGGCCCACGGCGGCAAAGCCCGCCGTCATCGCGGCGACGATGTCGTTCTGGCTGTCCACCAGCGTGCCGTCGACATCGAAGATGATGCAGCGCAGCCGGCTCAATGGTAATCCTCGAAGGGGTCGTCGGCGGCGAGGTCCTCGGTCCAGCCGAAGGTCTCGAAGGTGTCCTTCATGTGCTCCGGCAGCGGCGCGGTGATCGTCACCGGCTTGCGGGTCACGGGATGCAGAAAGGTCATCGAGCGGGCGTGCAGGTGCAGCTTGCCCGAGATGATCCCGCCCATCTTCGCGCCCCAGCCGTCGCCCATGTTCTCCTGCGCCGAGCCGCCATACTTGCCGTCGCCCGCGATCGGATGGCCGATCTCGGCCATATGGGCGCGCAGCTGGTGGGTGCGGCCGGTGATCGGCTCCAGCGCGACCCAGGTCGCCCGGCCCGCCACGCGGTAGAGCGCGGAATAGAGCGTATGCGCCCGCTTGGCGCCCTCGGTGCTCTCCACCTCGCGCGGGTGGATGCAGAGCATCCTCTCGCCCGCCCCCTTGCCGCCCGGCGCCTTCACGAGGCCGAACTTGATCTCGCCGTTGTAGGGCGAGGGCACGCCTGCGACGACAGCCCAGTAGATCTTGCGGGTTTCCTTGTGGCGGATCGCGGCGGTGAGGTCGGCAGCGATCCTGCGCGACCGCGCCAGCAGCAGCACGCCCGAGGTGTCCTTGTCGAGCCGGTGCACGAGGCGCGGCTTCTCCTCGGCGCCGAAGGTCAGCGCCTCCGCCAGCCCGTCGACATGTGTGCTCACGCCCGAGCCGCCCTGGGTGGGCAGGCCGGGCGGCTTGTTGAGGGCGATGATGTGCTCGTCCTTCCAGATCACCGCATCGCGGATCATCTGAGCGTTGGCGTCGGAGATGCGCGACGGCTTGGCGGGCTCGGGCGCCGCGCCCTCGGGCAGCGGCGGTATGCGCACCTCCTGCCCCTCTTCCAGCCGGGTCGAGGCCTTCACGCGCCCGCCGTCCACCCGGATCTCGCCCTTACGGCACATCTTCTCGATCCGCCCCTGCGGAACATGCGGAAAGATCCGGCGAAACCAGCGGTCGAGCCGCTGCCCGGCGTCATCGGCCGAAACGGGGAGGGTCTGGACACGGCTCATGCAAAAAGGCTCCTGCCGATGAGCAGCCCGACAACGAGCGCCCCGATTGAAAGGGTGACCGAGCACACCACGTAGAGCGCCGCACTGCCCACCTGCCCGCGCTCGAACAGCGTGACGGCGTCGAGCGAGAAGGCGGAGAAGGTGGTGAAGCCGCCGAGCACGCCGGTCATCAGGAAGGGCGCCCAGACATGGCCGCCCCGCAGGCCCACGAGCGCGGCGAAGAGCCCCATGACGAGCCCGCCAAGGACGTTCACCGTCAGCGTCCCCCAGGGAAATCCCGGCCCCATCACCCGGATCGCCGCCACCCCGGTGAGGTAACGGGCCGATGCCCCGAGGGCTCCGCCGAGGGCGACCTGTGCAAGCGTTGAAATCATGGGCCGCGTGTTGCGCCGGAGGCGGGGCAGAGTCAAGGCGCTGGAAATTTAGGTCAGCTCTGCTCCACCATTTGTTTGCATTCTGTTAAAGCATACCCCATATAATACTGGTGGATTGGGAATTACCCGGTCGGCAATGGAGCTCTGCGCAAGCGGGGCTCCTTTGCTGTTGGCCCGCTACGGAAAGGTCTTCCTGTAGGCCAACTTTTCTCGCAGGACGTCAAAGGTGCGGTTTCGTTGCTCTGGTATGAGCACCTGAAGCGCCAGGGGCCTCGCTGTGAGGTCGGCCAGTTGTAGACCGGTCGAGTTCACTGACTTCCTCGCGAACACAGGTTCAAGTTCCATCGTCGAGAAGTCGTGGTTGCGATACCCCCATCGGTTCGAGCCAGCGATGATACGGCGAAATGTCAGTTCGAGCTCGGAGTCCTCGGTCTTGCCACGACACTCAAAGACGATGTGAACGCGCCGTCCATCTTGGCCATTCCTGCGCAAGAACATGTCCAAGCGTTCGAGGCAAAAATGAAGGGCGAGTTCATAGGGGCTCCATGGGCGCGCGTAACGTTTCAGTAGCGCTCGCTTGTCTATAACTGCGCCGATGATCGAAATGGGCGCGTCCACCATGATCTGGTGTAGGTCGGCGTAGAAGCTCTCGCGTGTTTGCCGGTCCGCCAAGAGAAACGAGAAAGCGCCCTTCGACTTTCTTATTTCATGTTCATGGAGGATCACTGCATCGTGGCCCCAGTATTTGAACTTGAGCTCCTGCACGGCGGGAACGACCAGCCGAAAGTAGTCAGTCTTCCTGACGATGCAAAATGATAGAGCGAAGACCGGAAACTGTGAATCGATTGAAGTGAGGCTGTGGTCACCACTTTAATCTACGAACACAATGTAGTCCGAAAACTCCACGAACCGCTCTCTCTACCCCTTGTTCCGCTTGGCTCTCAGCCCCGCGAACCACTCCACCCGCTTCTTCAGCTCACGCTCGAAGCCGCGTTCGACCGGCTGGTAGTAGATTCCGCGCTTCATCCCGTCGGGAAAGTAGTTCTGCCCCGAGAACCCGTCTTCGGCGTCATGGTCATAGGCGTAGCCCTCGCCATAGCCCTGCTCGCTCATCAGCTTCGTGGGTGCGTTGAGGATGTGCTTGGGCGGCGGCTCCGAGCCGGTTTGCCTGGCCGCTGCACGGGCGGCCTTGTAGGCCACGTAGGTGGCATTCGACTTGGGCGCGAGCGCGATGTAGGTGAGCGCCTGCGCCAGTGCCAGCTCGCCCTCCGGCGACCCCAGCCGCTCGTAGACCTCCCAGGCGTGCAGGCAGTGGGTCTGCGCCGCGGGGTCGGCAAGGCCGATGTCCTCCACCGCCATGCGGGTGATCCTCCGGGCCAGGAAGCGCGGATCCTCCCCGCCCTCCAGCATCCGGGCAAACCAGTAGAGCGCGGCGTCGGGGTCGCTCCCGCGCACCGACTTGTGCAGGGCGGAGATCAGGTTGTAATGCCCGTCGCCCGACTTGTCGTATTGCGCCGCACGCCGTTGCAGCCGGGCCGCCAGCGCCTTCGGGTCGAGCTTGGCCTCGGCCTTCCAGCCCGCCACCTGCTCCACCAGGTTCAGCAGTGCCCGCCCGTCGCCATCGGCCATCCCGAGCAGGCTCTCGCGCGCCTCTCCGGTGAGCGGCAGGGCCTGGCCCAGCTCCTTCTCGGCGCGGAGCAGGAGCTTGTCCAGCGCTACCCCGTCAAGCCGGTGCAGCACCAGAACCTGCGCGCGGGAGAGGATCGCCGCGTTCAGCTCGAAACTCGGGTTCTCCGTGGTCGCTCCGACCAGCACGATCGTGCCGTCTTCCATATGCGGCAGAAAGCCATCCTGCTGCGCCTTGTTGAAGCGGTGGATCTCGTCGACGAAGAGCAGCGTGCCCTGCCCGTTGCTCCTGCGGTGCTTCGCCGCCTCGAAGACCTTCCGCAGCTCCGGCACGCCGGTGAAGATCGCGCTGATCTGCACGAAAGCGAGGTCGGTCTCATGGGCGAGCAGGCGGGCGATGGTGGTCTTGCCCACACCGGGCGGGCCCCAGAGGATGAGCGAGCTCAGGCTGCCACCCGCCAGCATCGCGCCCAGCGGGGCCTCGTGCGCAAGCAGGTGCTCCTGCCCGATCACGTCTCCCAGCCTTGCCGGGCGCAGCCGGTCGGCCAAGGGGCGTGGGGCCTTGCCTGAGGCGGACTGGGTTGCAGTTGTGTCGAAGAGATCGGCCATGGGCCAGATGTAGGGCCTCGCGGGGGCGAGGGGAAGCGTTTCGCCCGGGGCGGCGCAGCACCGCCCCGAGCAAGGCACCTCAGTGCATGTTGTCACGCAGGTCGATCGAGACGACCTGGCTCGGGTGCCCGTCGAAATCCATCACCCGTCCGGCGGCCTTGGCCTTGAGCCCGCAACGCCCGGCCCAACGGGGCCAGTTGGCGGGAATCAGGCCCAGCACCTCCGCCGCGCCCAGCTCGCGGGCCGACCGGGTCATCTCCATGATCAGGTAGGCGTGCACCCGGCGACGAATGTTCATCGGCGTGGTGTGCGAAACGAACACGCGGCTCGATTCCCAGATCGTGTCGGAGATCGGGGCCTCGTAGTCCAGCAGGTCGGCCGGGATGCTCTCGAGCAGGTGGCGCTGCGCGTCGCGGATCATGTAGCTGTAGATCCCGCAGCGCGCGGTGGTGGGTGTCAAACGGATCCCGGCAAGAATCTCGGCCCCGTCATGCACGGCAACCCAGCGCGAGGCCGGGGTGTCGTACTGGTCGTATTCCATTCCCATCGCTTCGGGCAGATCCCAATTGTTCTGCACGATGAAGCTCTGACGCCTTGCGCGAAAGAGGTTGGCAAAGAGCTCGCCGTGGTTGTGAAGGTTGGCGAAGGAAAGGGTGGTGGTTTGCATCGCATTTCTCCTGCTTGCTGGGTGGTAATAAAAGCAAGCCCTGCGCCAAGCAGGAGAGATCGGCACGCTAAAGCAGTCTGTATTCCTTCGCCCGCTGAAGCGCCTCGGCCGTGGTGCGGGCATGAAGCCTTTCCCGGGCGGCGGTGAGGCGGGCCTTGAGCGCGCTTTCGGAAATCTTGAGTTTGGCAGCTGCGGCAGTGTGGCGATCCCCCGCGGCGATCAGGCGCAGAGCATCTATCTGTGCCTGGGTCAGACTCTCCGGAGGCTCTGTCAGGTCGTGCAGCCTGCGGATGATATCGCCGATTGCGGCCATTTCATCTGCCTCGAATTCTCGGTCTGCTCGCGCTGCCCCTGCGATCGTGCGTGAAGAGATCGGTCCGCAGGACACCTGCATCCCGTACTTCAGGCCAAATTCCGCGGCTTCGTCGAGAATACCGAACGGGTCCGGCAATTCGATCTCGCTCCACCGCGTTTCCCCTTCTGTGGAAAACCCCCAGGCGATCATCGGATCCCGCATGGCATAGGCCTGCGCGGTGTAATGATCTGTCCATGCCCTGTCATACGTCTGGAACACATGGAGCGGCGAGGCGAATCGGATATGCAAACCAGCGAAGTAGCCCGCAGGGGCCAGCTTCCCGAGGGCCTCGAGTTCCCTGTCGATCCTTTGTTTGTCAGACATGTCTTTTTAGACAAGTTGCCAGAAACCCAGTCAACCTTAAATTGAGCCGCACACAACACACCGAATGGAGTGTAAATTCGTGCAACAGATGAGGCCGGAAACCTTTGCGCAGCTGATGCGCCTGCCGGTCCAGCTTCGAGCCGACCTGCTTGAGTTCATCGGGTCCACCCCGGTGGCCGATGGCGAAATCATCGCCCTGATCGAGCGGTTGGCCGGGGGGGAAACCCCCGGACTGGGTCGCGCCGCCTGAGGCGCCTTCGGAGCCGGAAGAACCCGCTCCCTCGCGCGAACGGCGCGATAAAGAGAAAAAGGCCCGCACGGCAATCGTGCGGGCCTTTTCTGTTCCGGTCGGCACTGTGGCCTCACTCGGCAGCGGCGTCCTCGGCCTCGAGGCGCGCACGGTCGGCGGCACCCTTGGCGGCGGGGTCGCGGTCGACCAGCTCGATGATCGCCATCGGGGCCATGTCACCGTAGCGGAAGCCGGCCTTCAGCACGCGGGTGTATCCACCGTTGCGCTCGGCGTAGCGGGGGCCCAGCACTTCGAAGAGCTTGGCAACATAGGCATCCTGCTTCAGGCGCGAGGCGGCCTGGCGGCGGGCATGCAGATCGCCCTGGCGTTTGCCGAGGGTGATGAGCTTGTCCATGATGCGCTTGAGTTCCTTGGCCTTGGGCAGGGTCGTCTTGATCTGCTCATGCTCGATCAGCGAGCCGGCCATGTTGGCAAAGAGCGCCTTGCGGTGCTCGTGGGTGCGGTTCAGGCGGCGGTATCCGCGGGCGTGACGCATGTTTCTTCTCCTAGAGTGTGCCCTCTACGGGCGGTTTTGCTTTGTCCGGCCGGCGTGCGTAGCGCCGGCTCTCCTTGGGGCAGGATGCCCGGGTGTTTCGCGGGGCGCGCCACGAGGGCGCACCCTGCGGGTTGGCGTAGGGTGCGCAGTCATGGCGCACCCGGCGGCCGATCTTAGAACTGGTCTTCGAACTTCTTCGCCAGGTCCTCGATGTTCTCCGGCGGCCACTCCTCGACATCCATGCCGAGGTGCAGGCCCATGCCCGAAAGCACCTCCTTGATCTCGTTCAGCGACTTGCGGCCAAAGTTCGGGGTGCGGAGCATCTCGGCTTCGGTCTTCTGGATCAGGTCGCCGATGTAGACGATGTTGTCGTTCTTCAGGCAGTTGGCCGAACGCACCGACAGTTCCAGCTCGTCCACCTTCTTCAGCAGAAGCGGGTTGAACTCGAGGCCATCGTCCTCGTCCTGGCGAGTGGCGCTTTCGGGCTCGTCGAAGTTGACGAAGATCGAGAGCTGGTCCTGCAGGATGCGGGCGGCATAGGCCACGGCATCGTCGGGGCTCACCGAGCCGTCGGTTTCGAGCTTCAGCGTCAGCTTGTCGTAGTCCAGCACCTGGCCCTCACGGGTGGGCTGCACGTCGTAGCTGACCTTCTTCACGGGCGAGTAGATCGCGTCGATCGGGATCAGGCCGATGGGGGCATCCTCGGGGCGGTTCTTGTCGGCCGCCACGTAGCCCTTGCCGGTGTTCACGGTCAGCTCCACGTAGAGATCGGCGCCCTCGTCGAGGTGGCAGATCACGTGGTCCTTGTTCAGGATCTCGATGCCCGCGCTCTCGGAGATGTCGCCCGCGGTCACGACGCCGGGGCCCTTGGCCGAGATCGACAGGCGCTTCGGCCCGTCCACATCCATGCGGATGGCCACGCCCTTGAGGTTCAGCACCACGTCGGTCACGTCTTCGCGCACACCGGCAATCGAGGAAAACTCGTGCAGCACGTTGTCGATCTGGACGCTGGTGATGGCAGCGCCTTGCAGGGAGCTGAGCAGCACCCGGCGCAGCGCGTTGCCGAGGGTGAGGCCGAAGCCCCGCTCCAGCGGTTCCGCGACAACGGTGGCCTGACGCGCGGGGTCATTGCCCGGCTTCACGTCAAGCTGCGTCGGTTTGATCAGTTCCTGCCAGTTCTTGTGGATCATGTGTATGTCGCCTCCATACCAGTTCGCAGCCCATGTCCTGCCTGCGAACGCCCGAGGATAAAATGACGGACCGGAGGGCTGGGCAGCCCTCCGGCAAATGCGTTTCAGATCAGACCCGGCGACGTTTCGGCGGGCGGCAGCCATTGTGGGCAATCGGGGTCACGTCGCGGATGGACGTGATGTTGAAGCCCACTGCGGCCAGCGCGCGCAGCGCGCTCTCGCGGCCCGAACCGGGGCCCTGCACCTCGACCTCGAGGGTCTTGACGCCGTGCTCCTGGGCCTTGCGGCCCGCGTCCTCGGCGGCCATCTGCGCCGCGTAGGGCGTGGATTTCCGCGAGCCCTTGAAGCCCATGGTGCCTGCCGACGACCAGGCAATCGCGTTGCCTTGCACGTCGGAGATCAGGATCTTGGTGTTGTTGAACGAGGAGTTCACGTGAGCAACGCCAGCGGCGATGTTCTTGGAAACCTTGCGCTTGGTCGCGCCACGACGGGTATCGCGTGCCATTGGTCGAACCCTCCCTTATTTCTTCTTGCCGGCAATGGCCTTTGCGGGGCCTTTGCGGGTGCGAGCGTTGGTGTGGGTCCGCTGACCGCGCACCGGGAGATTGCGACGATGACGCAGGCCGCGGTAGCAGCCGAGGTCCATCAGGCGCTTGATGTTCATCTGCACGTCGCGGCGCAGGTCGCCCTCAACGGTGTAGTTGGCGTCGATGTGCTCACGGACGGCGAGCACTTCGCTGTCGGAAAGCTCGTTGACGCGGCGGGTCAGGTCGATGCCGACGGCCTCGCAGATCTTGCGGGCGGAATCGGGGCCGATGCCGTGGATGTAGGTGAGCGCGATCGGAACGCGCTTTGCGGTCGGGATGTTAACCCCAGCGATACGGGCCAAAGTGGTTTTCCTTCGGTTGCGGTTCCGTGCTGCCAGAACCTTTTTTCACAACAGAGGCCCGAAGGGTTTGCGCCCCCGGGCCGATGCACTCTCAACCCGAGTCGCGAATGGCGATTCCCGGATGAGAAGCGCCCAAATAAGGGGATTTGGACGGCGCGTCAAGGGCACGTTCAGGATTTGTCAATCCCGACGTGTCTCAAGCCGCGCGTCCGGGCAGGATGCCGCAAAACCGACTCGGCGAAAAGCCTGTTGTGCCATTCTCGCCGTGTCAGCCCCGCGCATGTGGCGGACGATGGGCCTGAGGCGCGCGCCGCGGTGGCAAGCGCACCCCGGCTCGGGCATGGGGTTGTTCGGGGCAGCGGGCGAGGCTGTGGGCCGCCTCGGCGGCGCCTCCGGCCGGCTGACCCGGCGCCGTCAGGCCAGGCCCAGCTTCTCGCGGACGCCCTTCGCCACTTGCTCGATCGGGGCGAGCCCGTCGGTCTCGGCGTAAAGGCCTTTCGCGTAGTAGTAGCCCACCAGCGGCGAGGTCATCTTGTAATAGGCCATCAGCCGGGTCTTGAGGCTTTCCTCGTTGTCGTCGGCGCGGGCCTCGCCGCCTGCGGCCACGGCCTCGCGGGCGCGGTTGAGGATGCGCTCCACCAGCGCCTCGTCGTTCACCCGCAGCTCCAGGGCCACGTCGAGGCTCTGGCCCATCTCGGCCAGCAGCTCACCCAGCGCGTCGGCCTGCTTCAGGGTGCGGGGGAACCCGTCGAAGATGTAGCCCTTCTCGGGGTCCTTCTCGAGCTGCTCGCGGATCAGGCCGATGACGATCTCGTCGGTGACCAGATGGCCCCGGTCCATCACCTCGGCCACGCGCTTGCCCATCTCGGTGCCCGAGGTGCGGGCCGCGCGCAGCATGTCGCCGGTCGACAGCTGCACCATCCCCTCGCTCTCCACGAGGATCTTGGCCTGGGTGCCCTTGCCCGCGCCGGGCGGTCCGAGAAGTATGATGTTCATCTGCGCGCTGCCCCCCTCCGGTTTCGGCTTCCACGCTTTTTACCGCGAAGCTGCGAGCGCTCAATGAGATTTTCGTACTGATGCGCCAGCAGATGCGACTGGACCTGCTGGATCGTGTCCATGCCGACCGACACGATGATCAGGATCGAGGTGCCGCCGAAGTAGGCGGTGATCCCGAGGCCGCCGCGCACCATTTCGGGCAGCAGGCAGACAAGCGCCAGGTAGGCGGAGCCGAGCACGAGGATGCGGTTGACGACATACTCGAAGTATTCGGCGGTGCGCTTGCCGGGGCGGATGCCGGGGACAAAGCCGTTCTGGTTCTTCAGGTTGTCGGCCACGTCGTCGGTCTTGAACGAGACGTTATGGGTGTAGAAATAGGTGAAGAACACGATCATCGCCGCGAAGAACAGCAGGTAGAGCGGCTGTCCGGGGCCGAAGTAGGCCAGGATGGTGCTCATCACCGGGCCGGTCTGGTTGCCGGAGAAGGTGCTGACGGTGGTCGGCAGCAGCAGCAGCGACGAGGCGAAGATCGCCGGGATCACGCCCGCCGGGTTCACCTTGATCGGCAGGTGGCTGGAGCCACCGTCATAAACCTTCATGCCGACCTGGCGGCGCGGATACTGGATGTGGATCTTGCGCAGGCTGCGCTCCATGAAGACCACGAAGGTCAGCACGGCCACGATCATCACCAGCACGCCGATCACCACCCCGCCCGAGATCGCCCCGGTCTGGCCCTGCACGAAGAACTGCGCCAGCGCCCCGGGCAGCTCGGCAACGATGCCGACGAAGATGATGAGCGAGATGCCGTTGCCGATGCCGCGCGCGGTGATCTGCTCGCCGAGCCACATCAGGAACATGGTGCCGCCCACCAGCGTGATGACGCAGGAGGCGATGAAGAAGAGCCCCGGATCGGCCACGAAGGGCACACCGTCGGCCGAGCCGTTCTGCAGCGACACCGCAAGGCCGTAGGCCTGGAAGGTCGCCAGCGCCACGGTGCCGTAGCGGGTGTACTGGTTGATCTTCTTGCGGCCCTGCTCGCCCTCCTTCTTCAGCTGCTCCAGCGCCGGCACCATGGCCGTCAGCAGCTGAACGATGATCGAGGCGGAGATGTAGGGCATGATACCGAGGGCAAAGATGCCCATCCGGCCGATGGCGCCCCCGGTGAACATGTTGAGCACGCCGCCAAGGCCCTGCGTCGCCTGCTCCATGAAGGCCCGCAGCGCGGTGCCGTCGATTCCGGGCACCGGGATGTAGGTTCCGAGGCGATAGATGATCAGCAACCCGATGGTGAAGAAGATCCGCTGCCGCAGCTCGGGGGCCTTGCCGATGGCCCCCCAGCTCATGTTGGCGGCCATTTGCTCTGCTGCTGATGCCATGGAGATGTGCTCTTTTCGTTATGCCGATGCGCCGCCGGGCCCTCTCAGGACCGGCGGCGCAGTTACGTCATTAGCCATGTAGGGGCCTGCGCCGCCTTGGGCAACCGTCTTACTCGGCGGCCTGCGCAGCCGTGATCGCCAGCGAGCCGCCGGCCTTCTCGACGGCCTCGACGGCCGATTTGGAGGCCCCGGTGACCGAGAGCGCGACCTTGGTGGTCAGTTCACCCTTGGCCAGCACGCGCACGCCATCGAGCTTGCGGCGCACGAGGCCGGAGGCCACCAGTGCGTCCTCGTCGATGGTGCCCTTGGCGTCGAGCTTCTTCTCGTCGATGAACTTCTGGATGAGCCCGAGGTTGACGACGGCGAATTTCTTGCGGTTCGGCTTGTTGAAGCCGCGCTTGGGGAGCCGCTGGTAGAGCGGCATCTGGCCGCCTTCGTAGCCGTTGATCGCCACGCCCGAGCGCGACTTCTGGCCCTTGATACCACGGCCGGCCATCTTGCCCTTGCCGGAGCCGGGGCCACGAGCCACGCGCTTTTTCTTCGGGGAGGAGCCCTCTGCGGGGGCGAGTTCGTTCAGTTTCATGTCGCTTCTCCTTGCCGGACGCGTCCCCGAAGCGAGATGGACGGCCACGGCTTTTCTTGGTTGGTGAATCGGGCCGATGCAGGCCACCGGGGGCGTATAGTGCCTTGGGACACACCGATCAAGGCCCGCTTTCGCGGCCTGCCTCTGTGCACGGGGCAAACCGGCGGCGTTGCCGCGCGGCGATCGCGCGGCTGGAATAATATTCCTGCACATCATGAAGGCGCACGCCCCGCATGGCGCACATTTTGTGGGCATTTCCAAAAGCGCCCGGTTGTTTGGCAGCCCGGATGTGCATTGCCGCTTTCTTTTGCACTCCGGCAAATGTCTCTGCCCTGCAATCAAACCGAGGAGGGGACAGACATGAACGGAGCAGATACCGCGTGGATCATCGTGGCCACGGCGCTTGTGCTGATGATGACGCTGCCAGGGCTGGCGCTGTTTTACGGCGGGCTGGTGCGGGCGCGCAACGTGCTCAGCGTCTTCATGCACTGCTACGCCATCGCCTGCCTGATGAGCGTGCTCTGGCTGGTGGCGGGCTATTCCATCGCCTTCGGAGAGGCCGCGAGCTGGTGGGGCGGCCTCGGCAAGGTCTTCCTCAACGGCGTCACCGCCGATAGCCTCTCGGGCACCCTGCCCGAGATCCTCTTCTTCGCCTTCCAGATGACCTTTGCCATCATCACCCCCGCGCTCATCGTCGGCGCCTATGTCGAGCGCATCGGCTTCGGCTTCGTGCTGCTCTTCTCCGGGCTCTGGATGCTGCTCTGCTACGCTCCGGTGGTGCACTGGGTCTGGGGCGGCGGCTTTCTGGCCGACGGCGGCCTCTTCGGCGAGACCGGCGTGAAGGACTTCGCCGGCGGTATCGTGGTGCATGAAACCGCAGGCATCGCCGCGCTCATCCTCGCCGCCGTGCTCGGCCGCCGGAAGGATGACAACAAGCCGCCCCACAACCCCGGCTACGTGGTCATCGGCGCCTCGCTGCTCTGGGTCGGCTGGTTCGGGTTCAACGGCGGCTCGCAGCTGGCGGCCGATGGCGGCGCGGCCATGGCGCTCACCGTCACCCATATCTCCGCCGCCACGGCGACCCTCACCTGGGCGCTCTGGGAAAAGATCAAGTATGGCAAGGCCTCGGTTGTCGGCGCGGTCACCGGCACCATCGCCGGCCTCGCCTCGATCACGCCCGCCTCCGGCTTCGTCGGCCCGATCGCGGCGCTCGTCATCGGCGGTATCGCCGGCATTCTCTGCCAGGAGGCGGTGGGCCTGATTCGCAACAAGGTGCGCATCGACGACACGCTCGATGTCATGGCGGTTCACGGCGTGGGCGGCATCTTCGGCACCATCATGATCGCGGCCTTCGGCGCGGGCAGCTGGGCGGCCCAGCTCGGCTCGCTCGCCATCGTCGGGGTCTTCACCATCGTGATGACCTTCGCACTGATCTACCTGTGCCGCCTCGTCACCCCGCTCCGTGTGGACGAGGAAATCGAGTACGCCGGCCTCGACCTCGCGGTACACGGCGAAAGCGCCTACGACCACAACTCCTGAGGCAGGCACAATGGCAACGCCCCGGTGTTTCGGCGCCGGGGCCTTCGCTCTTCATTGACTTTCAATCCTTTACCCCTCATATGGCCCTCATGCCGCACCCGCCGCGTGAGCGGGGCAGCGTGGCGATACGACGACAAGACCGATCAGAACGGCCCGCACGGCACTCTTTCCTTACATATGGTTCCCAGATCACGCGGGGGGTCAGACGCCAGAGCACTCACAGGGGCAATCCGGCCCAGGCGAGGTGTTTTGCGCGCAACCCAACTGTGACGTGTGGCCCGTGTCGGGCCGCACCCGCCTATTGCGGGTGGCCAGTGCCGCCCGCCCGAAAAGGACAATCCTTTGGATTTCGACATGCTCGGGCTTCCGCCCAAACTCCTGGCCAACCTGGCCGAAATGAACATCACCCAGCCGACCCCGATCCAGACCAAGGCCATCCCCCACGCCATGAACGGCCGTGACGTGATGGGCCTGGCGCAAACCGGCACCGGCAAGACCGCCGCCTTCGGCCTGCCCATCGTTTCCGCCCTGCTGCGGATCGAGGGCAAGCCCGACCCCAAGGCTGTCCGCGGCCTCATCCTCGCCCCCACCCGCGAACTCGCCAAGCAGATCGTCGAGAACCTGCAAGGCTTCGCCAAGGGCACGCAGCTGCGCACAAACCTCGTGGTCGGCGGCGTCTCCATCAACCCGCAGATCCAGAAGCTGGGCCGCGGCACCGACCTGCTGGTCGCCACCCCCGGCCGCCTGATCGACCTGCTGGAGCGCAAGGCCGTCCGGCTCGACCAGGCCCGCTTCCTGGTGCTCGACGAGGCCGACCAGATGCTCGACATGGGCTTCATCCACGCCCTGCGCCAGATCGCGCCGCTGCTGCCGAAAGACCGGCAGACCATGCTGTTCTCGGCCACCATGCCCAAGCTGATGGAAGAGCTTTCGCAGTCCTACCTCAGTGATCCGGTGCGGATCGAAACCGCCCCCGCCGGCAAGCCGGCCGACAAGATCGACCAATGCCTGCACTTCGTCGACCAGGCCGAAAAGCAATCGCTGCTCATCGAGCACCTCGCCAAGCACCCCAAGGAGGCGGCGCTGGTGTTTTCGCGCACCAAGCACGGCGCGGAGCGGATCAAGAAGCACCTCGAGAAGGCCGGCTTTGCCGCGGGCTCGATCCACGGCAACAAGAGCCAGGGCCAGCGTGACCGTGCGCTCTCGGGCTTCCGCGAGGGCGAGTTGATGGTGCTGGTGGCCACCGATGTGGCCGCCCGTGGCATCGACATCCCCGAGGTGCGCTACGTCTACAACTACGACATGCCCAACGTGCCCGACAACTACGTGCACCGCATCGGCCGCACCGCGCGCGCGGGCCGCGACGGCACCGCCATCGCCTATGTCTCCCCCGAGGAGATGGGCGAGCTGAAGGACGTGCAGAAGGTGATGGGCAAGTCCATCCCGGTGGCGTCCGGCGAGGCCTGGGAGCCGATGAAGCGCCCCACCCGCGGCGGCGGCGGTGGCCGTGGCAAGCCCGGTGGTGGCGGTGGCCGGCGCCGGGGCGGCGGTGGCGGTGGCGGACAGGGCCAGAAAGACGCGCGCCCCGCAGCGGCGGCCAAGCCCGCCGGGCAGAAGCGCCGCAGGCCGCGCCGCTCCAAGAGCGGCGGCAGCCGCGCAGCCTCCTGAGACAGCGAAGGCCCCGGAGAGCAATCTCCGGGGCCTTCTGCATTTCAGCGCCTTGCGTGGCTCAGGTCTCCATCTCGCCGTACCAGCCGCCGAACCTGACCTCGGAGGTATCGGCAACCAGCGCCGCAAAGGCCTCCGGGTCCTGGATGTCGCCGTCGCGGCCCTTGTAGTGGTAGGGATACACATAGGCCGGGGCAAACTCCTTCACGGCGCTCGCGGCCTGCTCCAGCGACATGGTGAAGGGCAGGTTCATGCAGACGAAGGCCAGGTCGATCGCCTCCAGCGCCCGCATCTCGGGGATGTCCTCGGTATCGCCCGACACATAGGTGCGGAAGCCGTCGATGGTCAGCACGTAGCCGTTGTCGCGCCCCTGCGGATGAAAGTTCAGCCGGTCCTCGGTGAGGTTGTAGGCCGGGATCGCGTCGATGGTGACACCGTTCCACTCCGTGCTCTCGCCATTGGCCAGCACCTCGTCGGGCGCGGCATCGCCGAGCTTCTCGGCCACGGCCGGGTTGGTGATGAGATGGGCCTCGCCGCGCAGCGCGGCCAGCGTCTCGGCGTTGAAGTGGTCGCCATGTTCATGGGTCACGAGGATCAGCGCGGCGGGCGGCAGGTCGGCATAGGCCGCCGGGTCACCCACCGGGTCCACGTAGATCACGCCCGCCGGGGTCTCCATGACAAAGGAGGCATGGTCGATCGGGTGAATGGTGATCTCGCTACCCTCGGTGGCGAAGGTGTCGGCCCCATGCGCCTCGGCGCGGGCGGCATAGGGCAACACGGTGATCGCCCCGGCGCTTGCGGCGGCGGTGGCGAGGAATCTGCGTCTTGTCTGGGTCATGTGGGGCTGTCCTCTCCTGCTTGTATCAGGAGACATAGCGCCCGGGTCAGTGCAGCCAATACCTCTTGGTTTGGCCGCAGGGCAGATCGGCGTTCAGCCGCGCGAGGCGGTCTGGCGCAGGTAGTCGGACCAGTGCGGGCAGGGCTCGGCCTTGGTGAGGCGGGCCATCAGGGCGGCAAGGGCGTAGAGCCGGGTCATGTGAGTCTCCAGAGCGGCTTCGGAATGGGCGGAGACTTACGCCTCCTGCCCATGTTCTGACCACAGCCGATACCGCATTGCCGGGATGCATGCCGCGCAGGGCTCGCCTAGCGAAACAGCGGCGAGTCCGGCTTCCTGACGGTGCCCTGGTAGCACTGTAGCCCGCGCCGCGCGATCTCGCCCTCCACGGCCCGGCGCTCGTAGTCGTTCTCGATCTTCTCGTAGCCGCCTTCGAGCTGGCAGAGGTAGAGATCGGGATAGGCCGCCACGGCATCGGGGCCGCGATCCTTGGAACAGGCGACAAGCGCGAGAGGGAGGAGGAGGAGGAGAGGTTTCATGGGGCTGCTCGTTTCTGTCTGTTTCGGTTCGACCGTACACGAGCGATACCGATCCCTACAAATCCCAAGCGATGCACCAATGCTTGACGCAAACATGCTTTGTGATGAAAGTCCGAGACACACAGATCTTAAGATTTGGTTAACTGTAGAAAAGGTTGAGAGCTTGAAACCCGTTATTGCAGCTATCGCACTTTCCGTTTTTGCCCTGCCACTCGTCGGTGCGCCGACCCACATTGGTGGCGCGACCGTCAATGGCGAAGCCCTTCACAGTGGCGGTTGCCGTAAGAGCTCTCCTCCGGGCCAGTGCTGCCACGCGGGCTCCCAGCCCCTTCATTGCCACTGAACACCCGAAACGAAAACACCCCGGCTCTTTCGAACCGGGGTGTCTGAATTCGTGCGGCGGATGATCCGCCGGATCGCTCATCCGCGCTCTTCGATAATCTCGACGAGGTGCGGGATCTTGGCGACCATGCCGCGGATGGAGGGGGTATCCTCCAGCTCGCGGGTGCGGTGCATCTTGTTCAGCCCGAGGCCGATCAGCGTCTTGCGCTGGATCTCGGGGCGACGGATCGGCGAACCGATCTGCTTGACGACGATCGTCTTTGCCATGGTTCGGTCTCCTTACGCTTCAGCGGCTTCTTCGGCCGGCGCGTCTTCGGGCTTCTTCAGGATGTCGGCCACCTTCTTGCCGCGACGCTGCGCGACCATCCGGGGGCTGGCTTCCTTGGTGAGACCGTCGAGCGTGGCGCGGATCATGTTGTAGGGGTTCTGCGAGCCGATCGACTTGGCGACCACGTCGTGGATGCCCAGCATCTCGAACACGGCACGCATCGGACCGCCGGCAATGATACCGGTACCGTGCGGGGCGGTGCGCATCACCACGCGGCCGGCGCCGTGGCGGCCTTCCACGTCGTGGTGCAGGGTGCGGCCCTCGCGCAGCGGAACGCGGATCATCTGGCGCTTGGCCTGCTCGGTGGCCTTGCGGATGGCCTCGGGGACCTCCTTGGCCTTGCCCTTGCCAAAGCCCACGCGGCCCTTCTGGTCACCGACCACGACGAGCGCGGCGAAGCCGAAGTTCTTGCCGCCCTTGGTGGTCTTGGAGACCCGGTTGATCGCCACGAGGCGATCGGCAAACTCGGGGGTCTCTTCCCGGTCGCGGCGCGGGCCGCGGCGGTTGTCACGATTGTTGTCACGTTCAGCCATGCATGGCGTCCTTCAATTGGTCGGCGCGGGGGCCGGTTGTCTCCGATCGCGGTGGCCTGCGCGGCCCCGGATCATCGGAGGGCCGGCAGCGCCGCCCCTCGCAGGGTTCGTCGGAGGGGCCGAAGCCCTTCCGTCAGATCTTCAGACCACCCTCGCGGGCAGCATCGGCGAGCGCCTTCACCCGGCCGTGGAACAGAAAACCGCCACGGTCGAAGTAGGCCTCTTCCACGCCGGCTTTCTTGGCACGCTCGGCAATCGCGGCGCCCACCTTGGTGGCGGCCTCCACGTTGTTCTTGCCGACCACGCCCAGATCCTTCTCCAGCGAGGAGGCCGAGGCCAGGGTCACGCCCTGCACGTCGTCGATCAGCTGCACGCTGATGTTCTTGTTCGAGCGGTGGACGGAGAGCCGCACGCGGCCCGCGTTCACCTTGCGAAGCTTGTTCCGGACGCGCATGCGGCGCTTCTGGAACAGTTGGCGTTTGGTGTTTGCCATCAGTCCGTTCCTTACCTCTTGCCTTCCTTGCGGAAGATGTACTCGTCCTTGTATTTGATGCCCTTGCCCTTGTAGGGCTCCGGCTTGCGCCATTCGCGGATGTTGGCCGCGACCTGGCCGACGAGTTGCTCATCGGAGCCTTCGACGATGATCTCGGTCTGCTTGGGGCAGGTGACCGTGACGCCCTGGGGCACGTCGAAGTTGACTTCGTGCGAGTAGCCCAGCGACAGCTTCAGGGTCGAGCCCTGGATCTGCGCGCGGTAGCCCACGCCGTTGATCTCCAGCTCCTTCTTGAAGCCGTCGGTCACGCCCTGCACGAGGTTCGCCACCATGGTGCGGCTCATGCCCCACTGCTGGCGGGCCCGCTTGGAGGTGCCGCGCGGCTTGATCGTCACCACGTTGTCCTCGACAGCGAGGGTCACGTCGTCGGTGGCGGTGAAGCTGCGGGCGCCCTTGGGGCCCTTCACTTCGATGGTCTGACCGGAGACAGCCGCGGAAACACCGCTGGGCAGCTCGACCGGTTTCTTGCCAATACGAGACATAGCAGGGCTCCTTAGAACACCGTGCAGAGCACCTCACCGCCAACGTTGGCGGAGCGGGCTGCTGCATCGGACATGACGCCGCGCGAGGTCGAGACGATGGAAACGCCCAGGCCCTGACGGACCGAGGGGATGTCGCCAACGCCCATGTAAACCCGACGGCCGGGCTTGGACACGCGCTTGAGTTCGCGGATCACCGGGGTGCCTTCGTAGTACTTCAGGCTGATCTCGATTTCCGGGTGGGCGGTGCCTTCCACGGCTTCGTAGCCGCGGATGTAGCCTTCGTCAGCCAGAACATCGAGAACCCAGGCACGCAGCTTGGAAGCGGGCGTGCGGACGGTGGACTTGCCACGCATCTGCGCGTTGCGGATGCGGGTCAGCATATCGCCGAGAGGATCGTTCATCTCATACCCTCCTTACCAGGACGACTTGACCATGCCGGGGATCTGGCCGTTGGAGGCCAGCTCGCGCAGCATGATCCGCGACATCTTGAGTTTGCGGTAATACGCCTTCGGACGGCCGGTGAGCTGGCACCGGTTGTGCAGGCGGGTGGCCGAGGAGTTGCGGGGCAGCTTGGCCAGCTTCAGCCGGGCCTTGAACCGCTCTTCCATCGGTTTGCTCTCGTCATTCGCGATCTCTTTCAGAGCGGCGCGCTTGGCGGCGTATTTTTCCACCAGCTCCTGACGCTTCTTCTCGCGTTCGATCATTGCTTTCTTTGCCATGGTCGGTTCCTCAGCTGGTGAAGGGCATGTTGAATTGCTTCAACAGCGCCTTGGCTTCCGCATCCGTGGAGGCGGTGGTGCAGATGATGATGTCCATGCCCCAGACTTCGTCGACCTTGTCGAACTCGATCTCGGGGAAGACGATGTGCTCTTTCAGGCCCATGGCGTAGTTGCCACGGCCATCGAAGCTCTTGCCCGAAACGCCGCGGAAGTCGCGGATACGGGGCATTGCGACGGTGATGAGACGATCCAGGAATTCGTACATCCGGTCGCCGCGGAGGGTCACCTTGGCGCCCAGCGGCATCTCTTCACGCACCCGGAAGCCGGCGATGGATTTCTTGGCCTTGGTCACCATGGCCTGCTGGCCGGCGATCTTGGTCAGGTCTTCCTGGGCCGACTTGGCCTTCTTGCTGTCGCGCACGGCTTCGGCGCCACAGCCGATATTGAGCACGATCTTGTCCAGACGCGGGATCTGCAGGTCGTTCTTGTAGCCGAACTCTTCCTTGAGCGCGGGGCGAACGGTCTCGGCAAAATACGCCTTCAGACGCGGGGTGTAGTTGGCGGCATCAAGCATCGATCACGTCTCCCGTGGTCTTGGCGACGCGCACTTTCTTGCCGTCTTCCACCTTGAAACCCACGCGGGTGGGCTTGCCGTTGGCATCCACATAGGCGAGGTTCGAGAGGTCGATCGGCATGGCGGTGGGCACGCGGCCGCCCTGGGTGTTCTGGCTCTGGCGCTGGTGACGGACGGAGATGTTCAGCCCTTCCACCACGGCCTTGCCGGCCTTCGGGTCCACCGACTGGATCTCGCCGGTCTTGCCCTTGTCCTTGCCGGTGAGCACGATCACCGTGTCACCCTTCTTCAGTTTCGCGGCCATCTTACAGCACCTCCGGGGCGAGCGAGATGATCTTCATGAAGTTCTTCGAGCGAAGCTCGCGAACGACTGGTCCGAAGATACGGGTGCCCACCGGCTCGTTGTTGTTGTTGAGGATGACGGCGGCGTTGCGATCGAAGCGGATCGCGGTGCCGTCCTCGCGGCGCACTTCCTTGGCGGTCCGAACGACAACGGCCTTGCGGACGTCGCCCTTCTTCACGCGGCCGCGCGGGATGGCTTCCTTCACGGAAACGACGATGATGTCGCCCACGCTCGCGTACTTGCGCTTGGAACCACCCAGGACCTTGATGCACTGAACCCGGCGGGCGCCGGAGTTGTCAGCAACATCCAGATTGGTCTGCATCTGGATCATTAGGTTTCTCCCGACCTATGGGGGCTTTTCTGGTTAGCTCCCCCAGGGTTTCGCTCAAACCGAAAGGTCTGTCAGCTTACGCCGTCAGAACCTCCCAGCGTTTCGTCTTCGACTTCGGCGCGCATTCCTGGATGCGCACGGTGTCGCCCACCTTGAAGGTGTTCTGCTCGTCATGAGCACGGTATTTCTTCGACTTCCGCACAGTCTTGTGCAGCAGCGGATGCTTGAAACGACGCTCCACCAGCACGGTGACGGTCTGTTCGTTCTGGTCGCTGGTCACGACGCCTTGCAGGATACGCTTGGGCATCTGTTACGCCTCCGCCTTGGCTTTTTCGTTGAGGATCGTCTTCACACGGGCCACGTCACGACGGACCTGGCGCATGCGGGCGGTGTTCTCGATGTTGCCGCCGGCCTGCTGGAAACGCAGGTTGAAGGCTTCTTTCTTGAGGTCGACAAGGGCGTCGCGGAGCTGGTCCGGCGTCTTGTCACGCAGTTCCTGGGCGTTCATCGCCATCTTCCTTTTTCAACAATCACCGGGAGGCCCCTTGTGGGTGACCCCGTGTCCGGTGGAGTTCACATGGTGAAGGCCGCCCTATAGGGGGGAATCAGGTGGGTGGCAAGGGTTTTGTCGGGGTTTGAAGGCAGGAGGCCGTCCGCGGTCTTCCGACAAGTGGTAGCTTGTGAAGGTAGCTGCTAACAAACTACGCTAGCTGCGTTCTAGTAGGCGGATTTTTCACTATGGCGATTTTGATCAAGCAACGGCTCAAGTTTAGCGGCGGAGATGCCGATAATCATAAAGTCGATGCATACGCGGCGGCTCAATCTCTCGAAGGGATAGTGTGGGCGCTCACCATTATCACCCACTACGGAGTTTCCGGGAAGCTGCGGCAACGTGGAGACCTCTCTTCCTCGGTGAGAATTTTCATTACGCCTCCAAAGAGAGGTAGTGTCTTTTACGGACTAGAGGTTTGGATACAGGAGAACGCGTTTCTTGCCGGAATGGTTGGTGGCTACGCTGTCAACACAGTTACACCTTTCATCAATGGCCTCGTTTCGTATGTTCTGAATGCATCGCTAACTGGCATTCGGCAGATACCGCATGGCGCGAAGAAGTACATTGGTCGACTTAAGGATGATGAGGTGGACGACCTTATTGCGCGCGTGGAGCCTCCCCTAACAAGAGCGCACGCCGCTATAGGAAAATCCGTCGACTTACTTCAGCTGACTTACCGCACAAAGGATTTGGCTACCCTTGACCTGGACAGCAAACGGTACTTGGAGGCCAGGGCGCGCGAAGACTTCCAAACGATTGATACCAACATAACGTCATTCAATGTCCTCACCGGGAACGGGCGTCTATATCACCCCGATGAAAAACAAACTGTGCCTTTTAGTCTGTCGCCGCAGGCTATGCTCGGAACGCCGCAGGTTTTGACCCTTAGCATGAGCCAGTACGCAAGCGGAAATCGAGGCGTCATTCGTCTGACGGCACAGCGAGTACAAAACATTGATGGCCGACTCAAACAGCTCATCGTATCAGCGGCAAGCGAGGTGCCTCAATCCGACTGGGATGCGGGGCAAAATCCACTCAGAACCCCCCAGAACAAACCGTGATATAATATGCCCGAGATCTCCTCCCTCTTCGTCACCCGTCTCTACCGCGCCGCCCTGTCCGAGCACGGGCCTGCCATCGACGCCGACGAGCTCGAAACCTCCTGCTTCACCATCGCCGAGGATGACGAGGCCGGGCAGGAATGGTGCGAGGAAAACGGCTACCCGGGTTATACGTCCTACGCCTCGCTCTCCGACCTCCCCTGGCGCTTCCCGATCTTCAAGGCGCTCGCCAAGTGTCTCGACGCCCATGTCGCCGCCTTCACCGAAGATCTCCAGTTCGACCTCGACGGCCGCAACCTCGTGCTCGAGGACCTCTGGATCAACATCCTCCCCGAAGGCGGCTCCCACGGCTCCCACATCCACCCCCACGCGGTGATCTCGGGCACCACCTACGTCTCGATGCCAAAGGGCACCTCGGCGCTGAAGCTGGAAGACCCGCGCTCCGCCCGCATGATGGCCGCCCCGATGCGCCGCAAGCACTGCCGCGAGGAGCTCAAACGCTTCGTCTCGGTCGCCCCCGCAGTGGGCGACGTGCTGCTCTGGGAAAGCTGGCTGCGCCACGAGGTGCCGATGAACATGGCCGAGGAGGAGCGGGTATCTGTGTCCTTCAACTATCGGTGGGAGTAACCCTCCTTGATCTTGTACATACAAATGTGCATATGTAGCGCATGAAGATCGCCGGGATCGATTGGGATGCCGGAAACTGGCCGGAATGCGGAAAGCACGGTGTGTCTCAGGCAGAGATCGAGCATGTGCTACGCACCATGACGCTCCGCATCCCCGACCCGTTCCCCGGCGAACCCCGGTTTCGCACCGCGGGGGCCACGGCAGAAGGCCGCCACGTGTTCCTGGTCTACATGCACCGGGAGAAAGAGGGCGCGCTTTGGCTCCGCCCGATCAGCGCGCGCTACATGCACGCCAAGGAGATACGACGCTATGAAGACGCAAAAGAAGCCATGGCCAAGCCTCCCGAGTGACGAGGCCGCGGAAGCCTTCGTGGAAGAGGCCGACCTGTCGGAGTTCGACTGGAGCGCCGCCGAGCCCGTGGCTTACGAGTTCGAAGACAAATCCGCCCGCGTCACCATGCGCCTGCCCGAAAGCCAGCTCGCCGCCATCCGCGCCGAGGCGGAAAAGCGCGGGGTGAAGTATCAGCGCTTCATGCGGGAGTTGATGGAGCGGGGGATGCGGACGTTGGGGTGACTGGGTGAGCCGATGGAATAGCCTCTGTCTTCGACCCTCTTACCGAGTGCAAAGCCCGCCACCGCAAAAAGAAAACTCCCGCCGGATCACTCCAGCGGGGGCTTCGATCTCTTAGGGTGGGCAATCTGCCCACCAACCGTCCGCCCATCTTGGCGCATCACGGTGCCGGTCTTGATCCGTAGCTTCATCGCGGCGAGACGCAGCGGGTTTCGGTGAGTTCCAATGATCGTAGGGAGTGAGCCGCCGGAGCGGCGCGCTTGCGGGCTCTCAACAGTCCCTCACGCCGGCGCTCCCGAGTTCAGATAGCCCACGAAGAGCGAGATGAACGCGCCGACGTGAACGACCATGATCGCCCGGTCCTTCCACATGACCCCCACGGCAAACCACAGCAGGATTCCAACGAAGAAGGCAAAAACGTTCCACGGCACCACATTCAGCCCCGTCAGGCCGTAGCCGACGAGTTGAATGGCCGTCGCAACCCATTTGACCGTATCGACAGTTTTCATCGCTCGCTCTCCCGTGAAACGAAAACCCCCGCCGGATCACTCCGGCGGGGACTTCAATCTCGCAGGGTGGGCAATCCGCCCACCATCCGATCACCAGTCTTCGCGCATCACCGTGCGGGTCTTGATCGGCAGCTTCATCGCGGCGAGACGCAGCGCCTCGCGGGCCACCTCTTCGCTCACGCCGTCGATCTCGAACATCACGCGGCCAGGCTTCACCTTGGCGGCCCAGAAGTCCACCGAGCCCTTGCCTTTACCCATCCGGACTTCAACCGGCTTGGAGGTCACGGGCAGATCGGGGAAGATCCGGATCCAGACGCGGCCCTGACGCTTCATGTGGCGCGTCATGGCACGACGGGCGGCCTCGATCTGACGGGCGGTGATCCGCTCGGGCTCCACCGCCTTCAGGCCGAAGGTGCCGAAGTTCAGGTCAGACCCGCCCTTCGCCTCGCCGCGGATGCGGCCCTTGTGCATCTTGCGGAATTTCGTGCGTTTTGGTTGCAGCATTCTTCCGTCTCCTTACCGGTCACGACGGGGGCGCGGGCCGCCGCCGTCCTGGACTTCCTGGGCGCGGCGATCACGGGCCGAAGGATCGTGCTCCATGATCTCGCCTTTGAAGATCCAGACCTTGATGCCGATGATGCCGTAGGGCGTGGCGCCTTCGGCGTGGGCGTAGTCGATGTCGGCCCGCAGGGTGTGCAGGGGCACACGGCCCTCGCGATACCACTCGGTCCGGGCGATCTCGGCGCCGCCGAGGCGGCCCGCGACGTTGACCCGGATGCCGAGCGCCCCCATGCGCATGGCGTTCTGCACCGAGCGCTTCATGGCACGGCGGAACGACACGCGGCGCTCGAGCTGCTGCGCGATGGACTCGGCCACCAGCGCGGCGTCCAGCTCGGGCTTGCGGACCTCGACGATGTTGAGGTGCAGCTCGCTGTCGGTCATGTTCGCCAGCTTCTTGCGCAGGGTCTCGATATCGGCGCCTTTCTTGCCGATGATCACGCCCGGACGCGCGGTGTGCACGGTCACCCGGCACTTGCGGTGCGGGCGCTCGATGATCACGCGGCTGACGCCGGCCTGCTTGCACTCTTCCTCGATGAACTCGCGGATCTTCAGATCCTCGAGCAGGAGGTTACCGTAGTCCTTGGTATCGGCGTACCAGCGGCTGTCCCAGGTGCGGTTGACCTGCAGCCGCATGCCGATCGGATTGACTTTCTGACCCATCAGGCTTGCTCCTCGATCTGGCGGACCTTGATGGTCAGCTCGGCAAACGGCTTGACGATCTTGCCGAAACGGCCGCGCGCACGCGGGCGTCCACGCTTCATCGTCATGTTCTTGCCGACCCAGGCCTCAGCGACGATCAGCTCGTCGACGTCCAGGTTGTGGTTGTTCTCGGCGTTCGCGATCGCGGACTGAAGGCATTTCTTCACGTCCTCGGCGATCCGCTTCTTGGAGAAGGTGAGATCGGCCAGGGCCTTCTCGACCTTCTTGCCACGGATCATCGCGGCGACGAGGTTCAGCTTCTGCGGCGAGGTGCGAAGCATGCGCGACTTGGCGAGCGCCTCGTTGTCTTCCACGCGGCGGGGATTCTTGTCCTTGCCCATGGTTACTTCCTCTTCGCTTTCTTGTCGGCGGCGTGGCCGTAGTAGGTCCGCGTCGGGGAGTATTCACCGAACTTCTGGCCGATCATGTCCTCGGTGACGTTCACCGGGATATGCTTCTTGCCGTTGTAGACGCCGAAGGTGAGGCCCACGAACTGGGGCAGGATGGTGGAGCGGCGCGACCAGATCTTGATGACCTCGTTGCGGCCCGACTCACGGGATTTCTCGGCCTTCTTCAGGACATAGCTGTCAACGAAGGGGCCTTTCCAAACAGAACGCGACATGTGTTAGCGACCCTTCTTTCTGGCGTGACGCGAGCGGATGATCAGCTTCTGCGACGCCTTGTTCTTGTCCCGGGTCTTGCGACCCTTGGTGTCCTTGCCCCAGGGGGTAACCGGGGTGCGGCCACCCGAGGTGCGGCCCTCACCACCACCGTGCGGGTGGTCGATCGGGTTCATCGCAACACCGCGGACCGAGGGGCGCTTGCCGTAGTGGCGCACGCGACCGGCCTTGCCGAGGTTCTGGTTGCTGTTGTCGGGGTTCGAAACCGCGCCAACGGTGGCCATGCATTCCTGGCGCACCATCCGCAGCTCGCCCGAGCTGAGGCGGATCTGGGCATAGCCGCCGTCACGGCCGACGAACTGGGCATAGGTGCCCGCGGCGCGTGCGATCTGGCCACCCTTGCCGGGCTTCAGCTCGATGTTGTGAATGATGGTACCGATCGGCATGCCGATCAGCTGCATCGCGTTGCCCGGCTTCACGTCGGTCTTGGCCGAGGAGATGACGGAGTCGCCAACCGCGAGGCGCTGCGGCGCGAGAATGTAGGCCTGCTCGCCATCCTGGTAGCGGATGAGGGCGATGAAGGCGGTGCGGTTGGGATCGTATTCGATCCGCTCGACGGTCGCCGGAACGTCCATCTTGGTCCGCTTGAAATCAACGATACGATAGAGACGCTTCGCACCACCGCCACGGCGGCGGGCGGTGATCCGTCCGGTGTTGTTCCGGCCGCCCGACTTCGTCAGACCCTCGGTGAGGGCCTTGACAGGGCGTCCTTTCCACAGCTCCGAACGGTCGATCAGAACCAGCCCACGCTGGCCCGGCGTCGTCGGTTTGTACGACTTGAGTGCCATTTGACTGTCTTCCGTTTTCTGTGCGGGCGGCGCGCGCGCTGCCCTGATGTTGTAGGCCCCCGTAGGTGCCCGGCTTGTGCTCCGCGCTGACCGTTGCCGACCAAAACCAAAGCCCCGGACGAATCCGGGGCTCCTGCGGATGCGCCCTGTTAAGAGAGGCGCGGCGTCAGGTCAAGCACCTGCCGCAAGAATAATCAACGTCTGCGGGCTCTAGCGTCCGAACAGACGCTTCAGGAGCGAGGGCCTGGCCTCGGGTTCGGCCTCCGCCTCCTCCGCCGCCCGCGCCAGCGCCGCTGCCCGTTCCGCGCGGATCTGCGCGATCTCGTCGGCCTCGGCCTGTTCGGCCGCCAGGCGCGCCGCACGCTCGGCCTCCGCCTGCTCCCGGCGCTCGTCCTCCAGCAACTCCTCGATGGTCTTGTTCACGACGGCCGTGGTCATCGCCGGGGCCTTCGCCCTCTGCTCGGCCTCCTCGGCAAGCAACTCCGCGATGGTCTTGTTGGTCACGGCAGTAGGCCGGACACTCGGCTTGCCCTTGATCGTCTCCCGGTGGCTATATTCCATCATCACATCTCCCGTAACGTGGTGAGTCCATAGCCCTGGTCCGCAAGTCTGGCGGCGAATTTCGGCAAAGGTGAGATGACTTTGTGGCAAACGGCGCGCCGCTGAACAGCGAAAGGCCCCGCACCGGGCGGGGCCTTTCTTCATTCCGCGGGGTGGATGCACCCCGCCACGCGGCTCAGAGGCCGGTCGACACGTCGATCGTGTTGCCCTCTTCGAGGGTCACATAGGCCTTCTTGACGTCCTTGCGCTTGCCGCGGATGCCGCGGAAACGCTTGGTCTTGCCCTTGGTGATGGTCGTGTTCACGGCCTTCACCTTCACACCGAAGAGCGCCTCGACGGCCTCCTTGATCTGGGGCTTGTTGGCGTCGATGGCGACCTCGAAGACCACGCCGTTCGACTCCGAGGCCATGGTGGCCTTCTCGGTGATGACGGGCTTCACGATCACGTCGTAATGTTCTGCCTTGGCGGTCATTTCAGACGGGCCTCCAGGGCTTCGACACCGGCCTTGGTGATGACCAGGGTGTCACGCTTCAGGATGTCGTAGACGTTGGCGCCCATCGAGGGGAGCACGTCCAGACCGGTGATGTTGGCAGCGGCCTTGGTGAAGTTCTCGTTCAGCTCGGCACCATCGATGATGAGCACCTTCTTCCAGCCGAGTTCCTTCACCTGCTTGGCCAGCACCGAGGTCCGGGCATCGGCCAGAACGGCCTCGTCCAGGACGATCAGCTTGCCTTCGGCAGCCTTGGCGCTGAGCGCGTGCTTCAGGCCCAGGGCGCGGATCTTCTTGGGAAGATCGTGGCCGTGGCTGCGCGGGGTCGGACCCTTGTAGATACCACCCTTGCGGAAGATCGGCGCGTTGCGGTCACCGTGGCGTGCACCGCCGGTGCCCTTCTGGCGATAGATCTTCTTGGTCGAGTAGCTCGTCTCGCGACGGGTCTTCACCTTGTGGGTGCCGGCCTGCGCCTTGTTGCGCTGCCAGCGGACGACACGGTGCAGGATGTCGGCGCGGGGCTCGAGGCCGAAGACCTCATCGCCCAGATCGACCGACCCGGCCTTGCCGCCGTCCAGTTTGATCACGTCGAGTTTCATTCCTCACCGTCCTTCTTCTCGGAGGCTGCCGGGGCGTCGCCCTCGGTGGCCTTGTCGGCGTCAATCGAGGCTTCGGCCTGCTGCAGAGCGGCGGCTTCGGCGGCCGCAGCCTCCTCGGCCAGGCGCTTCTCTTCGGCTTCGGCCTCGGCGGCGGCAGCGGCGGCAGCTTCTTCAGCGGCCTTGGCGGCTTCCGCGGCGGCAGACTTCAGCGCGGCGGGCAGAATGGCGTTCTCGGGGAACGGCTTCTTCACCGCGTCCTTGATCGTCACCCAGCCACCCTTGGAGCCCGGCACCGCGCCCTTGACCATGATCAGGCCACGGTCGCTGTCGGTGCGGACAACCTGCAGGTTCTGCGTGGTCACGCGGGCGGCGCCCATGTGACCGGCCATCTTCTTGCCCTTGAACACGCGGCCAGGGTCCTGACACTGACCGGTCGAGCCGTGCGAACGGTGGGAGATCGACACACCGTGGGAGGCGCGGAGGCCCCCGAAGTTGTGCCGCTTCATCGCACCGGCAAAGCCTTTACCGATCGAGGTGCCCGAAACGTCGACGAACTGACCTTCGAAGTAGTGGTCCGCGGTGATTTCCTCACCGACGGCGATCAGGTTCTCGGGGTCCACGCGAAACTCGGCGAGCTTGCGCTTGGGGGCCACCTTGGCCGCCGCGAACACACCGCGCATCGGCGCGGAGGTGCGCTTGGCCTTGGCCGTGCCGGCCCCGAGCTGAACGGCAGAGTAGCCATCCTTCTCGGCGGTCCGCTGGGCCACCACCTGCAACGCGTCGAGCTGCAGAACCGTCACCGGGATCTGCTTGCCGTCTTCCATGAAAAGCCGGGTCATGCCGACCTTCTTTGCGATCACTCCAGAGCGCAACATCTCACATGCCCTCCCTTAGACCGAAATCTGAACGTCCACGCCCGCGGCGAGGTCGAGCTTCATGAGCGCGTCCACGGTCTGCGGAGTGGGGTCGATGATGTCGAGCAGACGCTTGTGGGTGCGGATCTCCCACTGGTCACGGCTCTTCTTGTCGATGTGCGGGCCGCGCAGAACGGTGAACTTCTCGATCTTGTTCGGCAGCGGGATGGGCCCGCGCACCTGCGCGCCGGTCCGCTTGGCGGTGTTGACGATTTCCTGGGTGCTGGCATCCAGCACGCGGTAATCGAACGCCTTCAGGCGGATACGGATATTCTGGCTTTGCATGGCCATTTTTGCGTTCCTTTACGATTGAGAGGAGGGGCGAAAGACCCGCCCCTCTTCGAACCGGTTTCAAGTGTTGCCGGCGGTTGGGCCCGCCGGCGCTCTTATCGGATCGTCGAGATCACTCGATGATCTTGGAGACGACGCCGGCGCCGACGGTGCGGCCGCCTTCGCGGATGGCGAAGCGGAGGCCGTCTTCCATGGCGATCGGGG